>JANXYN010000012.1 GCA_025356035.1 Geobacteraceae bacterium | reverse complement strand
GGATCTCCCGAGCCCGCTCGATCACCTCGATCGGCAGGCCGGCCAGCCGTGCCACCTGGATCCCGTACGAATGGGACGCTCCACCGGCCACGATCTTGCGCAGAAAGATCACCTGGTCGTTCCACTCCTTGACTGCGATGTTGCAATTCTTGATCCGACTGCGGGTGACCGCCAGCTCGGTAAGTTCGTGGTAATGGGTGGCGAACAGAGTCCTGGCGGCACAGTTGGTGGTATCATGGAGAAACTCCGCCACCGCCCAAGCGATGGAAATGCCGTCGAAGGTCGAGGTCCCCCGGCCGATCTCGTCGAGGATGATCAGGCTCCGGGGGGTGGCATTGCGGAGGATGGTGGCGGTCTCCTTCATTTCCACCATGAAGGTGGACTCCCCCCGGGCCAGGTTGTCGGAGGCGCCGACCCGGGTAAAGATCCGGTCCACCACCCCGATCTGGGCGCTGCTGGCCGGGACAAAGCTCCCCATATGGGCCATCAGGGCAATGAGCGCCACCTGCCGCATGAAAGTCGACTTGCCGGCCATGTTCGGCCCGGTGATGATGATAAGCTGGTGGTCCGCGGTATCGAGCAGGGTGTCGTTGGCAACAAAACGCTCCGACAGATTCATCGCCTCGATGACCGGATGCCGTCCATCGCTGATCGAGAGGAGGGTGCTGTCGTCAACCACGGGGCGACAGTAATTACGGTCATGGGCCAGGTCGGCGAGGCCGACCAGGACGTCGAGGGTCGCCAGCTGCTCGGCGGTAGTGCTGATTCGCGCCCCTTCAGCTGCCACCCGCTCGCGGATCTCTTGAAACAGAGTATATTCCAGCTGGACAATCCGCTCCTCGGCGCCCAGCACCTTCTCCTCGTACTCTTTCAGTTCGGGGGTGATATAGCGCTCGGCGTTGGCCAGGGTCTGGCGGCGGATATAATCGGCCGGGATCGCTGCCAGGTTGGCCCTGGTCACCTCGATGTAGTAGCCGAACACCTTGTTGTAGCGGATTTTCAGGGAATTGATACCGGTCCGCTCTTTTTCCTGGGCCTCCAGCCGCGCGATGAACCCCTTCCCCTCGCGACTGATGGTGCGCAGTTCGTCAAGCTCCCCATGATAGCCATCGGCGATGATCCCCCCTTCCCGGAGCACAAAGGGGGGGTCCGCCACGATGCCGGCGCCGATCAGCTGCACCAGCTCGGGGAGCGGATCGATTCCCCCATGAAGATCCTTCAGCATAGGCGCAGCAGCAGGGCTCAATAGCTCCAGCAGCGGCGGAACCCGGAGCAAAGATTGTTTCAGTGCCACCAGATCCTTGGCGCCGGCACTGGCCAGACTGATCCGGCCATTAAGTCGCTCCAGATCGTTCATCCCGTCGAGGAGCACGGCGCACTCCCGTCGCCGCCCCGGATTTTCCACCAGCTCGGCAATGGCGTCCTGCCGCGCCCGGATCCGGTCGACGCCAGCCAGGGGGTAGTTGATCCACTGGCGCAGCTTTCTACCCCCCATGGCGGTTACCGTGCGGTCCATCAGCCAGAGCAGCGAACCACGCCGTTTACCCTCCGCCAGGGTGGCCGTTAGCTCCAGATTGCGGCGGGTGGCCTCGTCCAGTACCAGAAATTCACCGGCCTGGTAGGGGGCAACGCTCCGGATATGGGTCACCTTTCCCTTTTGGGTCTGCTGCAGATAGTGGAGCACGGCGGTGGCAGCCATACCCCCGTCGATCACCCCTTCACAGCCGAGATCTGCCAGTGATGCCACGCCAAAATTGCTCTGCATGAGCCTGCTTGCGTACTCGGCATCGTAGACCCATTCTTCCACAAAGGTCAGCAACCGGCCACTGGTGAAAGGGGCGAGCATGGAGAGGAGGTCCCCATCCTTCAGCTGGGCGGGGCAGAGGATTTCGCGCGGATTGACACAGGTTATCTCGGCGGTGACCGCATCCAGCCCGGCCAGATCGGTAACCCGGAATTCGCCGGTGGAGATGTCGAGATAGGCAAGCCCCCAGCGCCCGTCGTTGCCGGGAAACAGCGCCAGCAGATAGTTGTTTTCCTTCGGCGTCAGGCTGTCGCTGTCGATCACCAGCCCCGGCGTGACAACCTTCACCACCTCGCGCCGGACGATCCCCTTGGCGCTCTTCGGGTCTTCCACCTGCTCGCAGATGGCGACCTTTTCGCCCGCCTCGACTAGTTTGGCAATATAGGGTGCTGCAGAATGGTAGGGAACGCCACAGAGGGGAACATCGATCCCTTCGGCACTTTTGCCACGGGAGGTGAGGGTGATATCGAGGATCCGGGCGGCCTTGACCGCGTCTTCGAGAAACATCTCGTAGAAGTCGCCAAGCCGGAAAAAGAGGATGGAGTCGGGGTAATCGGCTTTGATCTCTAAGTACTGCCGCATCATGGGGGTAAGCTCGGACATGACAACCCTTTGCTAGGCGTTTACCAACCGTTTATCCTAGCAAAATCGGCCCCCCTTGTAAAACAAAAACCGGCCCATCACTCGCCGGCACGCGCCTACCATTCTTTATGAGTCAGCGCAAACAGCCGCAGCAGCCGGTCGACAATCTCATCTTGTATCGCCTTGGATGTTTACGGCCTCGGGGGAAGACGGATTGCTTATCTTGCGGCATCCGGCACCACTCCCTGATTGAGTCGTGTGCTCTCCAACTGCGCAATCTGCCAATCATGAAATCGGGATAGCACGGCAATAGCTACCAATGCTCCGAGGAAAGCAAAAAACATGTCCGACTGCGTATCCCAAGGGTCTCCCTGGGTGCCAAGGAACTCCTCCGCCCCCTGCCCCAGCACAAGCGCTGCGCCCCATTCAAACAGTTCATACCATGCACTGATGGCCATGGCTACACATACCGATAGAAATCCTGCCATCTTTCGGCCGGACACATAGGAACCGCGCAGAAGAATCTCTCGAGCGATTAATGCGGGCACAAGGCCTTGTGCAAAGTGCCCAATCTTGTCGTATGGATTGCGCGTGAGCATGAGCGCATCTTGCAACCAGAAGCCGAATGGCACTCGCGCGTAGGTGTACGCACCACCGACTATCAAGATAGCCGCCTGAACGAATATAAGCCCATACAGCAATGAAGTGAGCGGGAACCGACGATAAGTCACGACCAGAATGGGGCCTGCGACCAAAATGGGGGCAATCTCCATAAGCCAGGTAGCACGGTCAAAGGGGCTGATACCGGAGAGCAGAAGAAGAAAGAGAAGTAGAAGTCCAAACAAAATGAGAATTAGCTTGCGAGACAAAGTCATAATATTCCTTTAGCAATCAACGACCGGGGAGTGCAACCGGCGCCATCAGGCGTCTGGTTCGCACTCTGGTTCGGGACGCCTCTCCCAGCAAATGAACGTCTTATTGTCAGTGCAGGTCATCGCTTCAAATAGAGCTGCGTTGTTAAATCCGGGCAACTCCTGCAGCCGACGGAGCATTTCCTCATCACCTGTTGCGCCTTGAGGGAACATCAGTGCTCTTTCCTTGCCGCCAAAAATGAAGAACACGTCCGGGGCGAGAGGCCCTTCGTCTGTAGTTTCCACAGCAACTCTAATGAGTTCTGACCAGCGCAAAGACTGCTCTCTCTTGCCCGGATACGTGCACCAGAAGCGCTCCTCGTCAAAGCCGACCACGAAAAGGGATTCAGGCATCAGTTTCGATGGCTTAGGTTTCCTTCTAAGGAAGCTGAAGATGCCCACTCACGTCTCCTAATCGTTACCGAGAATAATGCTCCAGTGCCGACAGAGCCCTGCGGAGGTTGTCCTTTGCTTGCAGCCCATACAAAGCCTCGAACCGCTCTGTGAAGTAGAGGCGGGGCCGGTTCAGGAAGTTGCGGAGAACGTCGGAACGGCCCGCCAGATAGGCCGCAGCCGGCACCCACGAGTACTCCTCTCGAATGCTCCGCTCATAAATATCATACACATCAGGTGGCTGTCCAAGGATTGACAGGTCGATATCGACCAGGAGCCGGGCGTCCGGGGAGAACGGCGGCTCATTATGCCGGGTTGCAAGGATAAGGCCGCGGACTCGATCATTGGTGCTCTCGGTCCCCCCCGCCGCCAGCAGGATTTCACCTGCCAACAGGGCGCTCTTCTCCTCATTGTCCGCAGCCTTTGGGTCATAGACAACATCGTGCAGCCAGATCGCAAACTCGACAGCATCGGGGCACTCTGCCAGTTCGGCAGCACCGTCAAACTCTGCGAGGCAATGCTCGATATGAGCGACGTTGTGGTAACGGCGATTCGGCTGAGAATAGGCCTCAACGAGCCAAGCGAAAGTAGCCGGCAGCGGAGGGCTGCCAGAGATCCGCGTTACGAGCTCTATCCATTGATGTTCATTTAGCATCTTGTGATTCCTCGCCCCCGAACGGAATCTTTCCCTGAGCAAGCCCCCTATCGGTCTTTAACAGGGACGGCTCTTCCCACACTTCCAGCATTCGGTGAATTGCCCCTCGATATCTTCGTTACATGAGTCGCATTTCCAAGCGGGCATTGCTTTTTCCGCAAGGGCTTCTTCTACAATCCGTTTCGCCTCCGCAAAATCCTTATCGTCAACACAGAGTTGTGGCCAGCATTCGATAGGCGGGAGTTCGCCCATGCCCGCGGAGAGATACTCGTTTTTCAGCCAGCATCTGATCCCGTGTCCTTCCAGGATGTTTTTGAGTATGCTTACAAGCGAGATATTTGAGGCGCTGTAAACCGTCTTCATGTTCTCTCCGGTTCTGCTGCTCTTTCATTCTGAGCTTTCATGGTTCCTCACTTCACAAGGGGGCGGCCTTTGGCGTCAGTATAGCTGCCGGTCAGAATCATGATGATATCTATGATCGTGCCGATCCCGCAGAGGCCTCCGGTCAGGAGATATAAAACACCCAGCCCGATATGTCCGGTATAAAAGCGCTGGATGCCACCGATACCGAGGAACCCTATGAGCGCCAGCAACAGGGTTATCGTCCAGTTTTTCGGCTCATCCGCTGAATAGGGCTCATATCTGTTCTGTGACGCCCCAGTTGAAGTCACCGCGGTCCCGCATTTTTGACAGTACAGAGCCCCTTCGTTAAGCTCGGCGCCACATTTTTGGCAGTACATTTTATTGTCTCCCACAGCCTGAAATTTCAAGGTGCTCTCTTTGCATTGCATCAGCTCCTTTTCCCTGCACCTTAGGGAATTCGAAGAAATATCGGTCGAAAAAACAGCGTTAACCCGCCCTAAATTACCCGCAACAGGCGGTGAAGTCAAGGCATTAGAAAAATCAAGGCCGCTCTTTCGAACGGCCTTTCGCTACCCACTCAGTTCCTACAACGTCAAGGAACCAGCACGATCTTACCGAAGGTACTCGCCTCCAGTACCGCATGGTGTGCCTCTGCCGCGTTAGCCAACGGTATTTCACGGCTGACGATCGGTCGCAGGGTGCCGTTCGTCAGGCCGGCGACAAAAGCTGCATGCATACTGGCCAGTTCCTTGTCACTGGCATTGAAGAGGGTCATCCCGAGGATGCTTGCCTCCTTGCCCATGGCGCTGCGCGGGTCGATCTCGACCCGGCCGCGGCTGCCGATTATCACAATCCTGCCGTTGACGGCCACGGCCTCCAGGTCCTTATCCAGATTCACGTTCGCCAGCATCTCGACAATGACGTCGACTCCCTTACCGCAGGTCAGCTCCGACAGTTGATCCAGATACGCCGGGGCGTGGTGATCGAGGACATGATGAGCCCCCTGGGACAAGACCAGCGTCTTACCCTTCTCGGAACCCGCCGTCCCGATCACAGTCAGCCCTGCCGCGCGGGCCAGCTGCACCGCCGCAATCCCGACCCCGCCACTGGCGCCATGCACCAGCACGGCTTCCCCCGCCACTGCGTGTGCCCGCTGGAACAGGGCTCGGAAGGCCGCTCCGTAGGGCACCCCGATTGCCGCTCCCTGCCCGAAGCTGATCCCCTCAGGGAGGGGATGAGTCTGGGACTCCTTGCACAGCACCTGCTCGGCATAGGTCCCGGAGAGAGACCGGGCAATGTAGACCCGTTGGCCGACCCGGCGGTGCTTTACATCCGCGCCTACGGCGGTAATGACGCCGGCAGCGTCTTGGCCGGGGGTGTAGGGGAGCTTCAGATCCGGCCGGTAGCTGCCGGACCGGATATAGGTATCGACAGGATTGACCCCGACGGCGTAGACTTTTACGACCACCTGCCCCGTGCCAGGGGTCAGCTCGGGGACCTCCTCAAGGCGCATCACCTCGGGCGGTCCGAATTCATGGACGCGTATCGCTTTCATGGTGGTCATCTCCTTTTTTTGGTGAATGGATATACTACGTTACCTTTATTATACCACCTGCTCGCCGGCCCTAGGCGGCAGCTCAAATATATTTCAGATTACCATCAACCCCCCTCCCCCGCTCCCGACGTTGTTTTCGTTTCTCCCTTCCTTTCCTCGCGCGGATTATTCGATATACTATTCATGACGGCCACGCCACCACACCATCTGCGCGGGGTGGACAAAAATGGGTGAAGAAGCCGGGGAGGAAACGGTCATGATCTACAAGGACAGAAAGGACGCCGGCAGGCGACTGGCCGAGCAGCTGGCGCACTACCACGACAAGCCGGACGTGATCGTGCTGGGGCTGCCACGGGGCGGGGTAACGCTCGCCTACGAAATTGCCAAGGCGCTCCATTGCCCGCTTGACATCCTGATCGTCAGAAAAATAGGCTTTCCCGGCAACCCGGAACTGGCTGCCGGGGCGGTTTCCGAGACCGGCACGGTGGTGCTGAATAATGATATCATCGATGCGTATGCGGTGAGCAAGGCGTACCTGGAGCGGGAAACTGCCCAGCAGAGGGAGGAGATTGCCCGTCGGATCACTCTCTACCGTGGCGGCAAGGGCGTGCCGCCGCTGGCGGGGAAGACCGTGATCCTGGTTGACGATGGGGTTGCCACCGGGGCGACCATCAGGGCGGCCATTGCCACCCTGCAGCAGGAGAAACTCGCCAAGCTGGTGGTTGCCCTGCCGGTTGCCTCCCAGGAGGCGGCCCGTGAGATAGCCGCGCAAGTGGACGAGTGGCTCTGCCTGCAGACGCCGGCCGGCTTCATGGCGGTCGGCAACTATTACTACGATTTTACCCAGGTGGAGGATGAGGACGTGGTGGCAATGCTGCGCTGACCGACAGGGGCTGGCAGCGCCTGCGTGCTGGCCGCCGTAACCGGAAAGGTGACGCCATGGAACAGAACATGAGGATCAAGCTTGAATCAGTTACCCTCGACGGGGTGCTCGGGTTGCCGGAACAGGCAAAGGGGATGGTTATCTTCGCCCATGGCAGCGGCTCGAGCCGCCTGAGTCCGAGAAACACCTATGTTGCCAGGGTACTGCAGCAGGCAGGGATCGGCACCCTCCTCTTCGACCTCCTGACCAGTGTGGAAGACCGGGACTATGCCCAGCGCTTCGACATCGAGCTACTGGTGAAACGGCTGGTGGGGGCTACCAAATGGCTATCAAAACTCCCGGAGTTGCAGGGAATGACGGTCGGCTATTTCGGGGCCAGCACTGGGGCAGCCGCTGCGCTACAGGGCGCGGCAGAGCTGGGAGAAGCGGTGAAGGCGGTGGTGTCCCGGGGTGGCAGGCCGGATCTGGCGATGCCATATCTGGGGAAGGTGGTGGCACCGACCCTGCTGATTGTCGGCGAGCTAGACCAGGAAGTGCTGCAGCTGAACCGGCAGGCCTTTGCCCAGCTCTCTGTCGAGAAGGAACTGGCAGTGGTCCCCGGCGCCACCCACCTGTTCGAGGAACCCGGCACCCTGGAGGAAGTGGCACGGCTGGCCAAGGAGTGGTTTATCCGGCACTTGAGACAGCATGGGAGGAATTAGAGCAAAGCGTCAATGGCCCTGCCAATGCAGCATCCCCCGTCTGCCAATTCCCCATCCGACCACACCGAAAAAAACCCCGCCTCTTGCGAGGCGGGGTCGTAGTCAGACAGCTGTGCGAACTAGGGTCGGACGCCGCCGTTCAGATAAGCAAGGGCGGCCGCCCGGGTTGCAGCATTGAATACGACCGTCTCGCCACTAAGGCCGTATTTCAGGGCAGGATCGTCCGGCAGGGCAGCGATGGCCGCCGCCACATCGCCATCCATAATGCCGTTGTTGATCCAGTCGATGGAATCGTAGATCAGTCGCTTGGCGTAGAAGTCATTGTGGGCGAAGCCGCCGAAGTCGTGGCGCAGGAGGTTGAAGTTGAACGCCGTCCCCATGGTATAGGAACCCGCCGGCAGGCCACCGGAGCCGGGTACGATAGCCGATCCCCAGCCGCCAGTCGCGCCATGGTTGGTCTGCCAGTTCTTGTTGCTGAAGTAGGGATAGCCGCCGGCGAACGTGTACCCCCGCTGCTTGAGTGCTTTGGCGAGAGTTTGGAGGGCGGCGTTGTAGCTATCCTTTTTCCCCTGCAGCGTAACAGGAGTCCAGGAGCCGGGATGACAGGCGGTTGTATTGCAGACCGGGCTGGCAATCGTAGTAATGATGCCGTTGGCATCCTTGGTCACCGGCAGGAAGGTATGCCGGTCGAATACTCCCGTATCCGTTGAATGCATGTGACAACCAACGCACGGCCCCTGAGTGCCCTCAAGGTTGGCTGGCGCAGTAGCAGTAAGCCCGATCTGGTCGTGGACATAGGCACCGGGATTTGCATACTTGGCAGCGCTCGTATAGAAGCTAAAGCCGGTCGTCTTGAAGATCGTACCGCCGGCCGACAGGTAGTGGGAATTGATGAAACTGAGGCTGGAGAAGTTGGCGAAGGGGGCAATCGCCTGGATCGTCCTGCCGCTCTCCCTCCCTGCGTGGCAGGCCGTGCAGATGTTCGAGGTCTTCACGTCGGGGAACTGGACATTGACGAGCCGCTTACCGATCGGCGCTGCCGCAGAATAGTTGTAGAAGGCAGTGACCTGTCCGACGCTCCGCTGGCTGTCGAAGTTGTAGGTCTTGTCATGGCAGGCATTGCACTGGAGGACTTCCTTGGTTTTATCGCTGGCCTTGCCCCAGGCGTGGATGTCGAGGAAATTGGACGAGACGTAGTTGATATAGCCGGTCGTCGTATGGCAGCGGACACAGTCGGTGGCAACGCTTGTTGCCGGGTTCGCGCCGGTGGTCCCCGAAGTCTTGAATTCCCTATCCGCCCACGGAGCGGCATTCACATCACCATGACCGCTCCCCGCCCACTGAATGTTAACAGGCATCTGGGTGGTCGGATTGTGCGGATTGTGGCAGTTCCTGCAATGGCCCACTTCCTGGGACGAAACGAACGAGGCAGGATAGGTGCTCCCCGTAGTGATGTTGTTGAAGTGGGGGGGAGGCATGTTCACGTGACAGTTGCCGCATACCATCGAACTGTCTGGGTTGGGGAATGGGATCGGCCCCAGCCCCCAGTGGAGGCTGCCGCCGCCGTGGCAGTCCTGACAATCGGCCGCACTGGCGGTTTTATGCGTAGACAGATTCCAATCGGCCACAATTTCAACGCCAGTCACCGCACTGGGAGTAGCGGCGTGGCATGTTGACGTGCAGTTACTGTTGTCGATCCGGGAGGCAGATATCAACGGTCCCGCTGCTCCCTCCTTATTGCTCGAACCGCAGCCGCTCATCAGCGCGGTCGAAACAAGCGCAGCCATGGCGAAAATACTGAGCAGTATTCTTTTCCTCATGAATGCTTTCTCCTTTCGTAATAGATTGATAAGTTTCCGGAGCCCTTCCTGCTGCAACAAAAGTCACAGCAGGAAGGGGGTCCCGGCTATTTAAGTATCGGGTGGACTGTTTCCACAGCCTTCTCCGAATTCGCCACATGGCAGTTGGAGCAGATCTCTTCGCCATCGTTGTTTATCATCATATCCGTATGGCCGGTCTTGACGGTGGGGTTGTCGTGGCAGGAGGTACAGGCTGACGCATACGGCCCGAGCTTGGTGTCCTGGGAGCTGTTGTTCGCGATCGGGGCCGCACTGGTCGCCCCCGCCCTGGACACGGTGGTCAGCGACGTACCAATGACACCGTCCTTCAGCGGGAGGATATAGCTGTCGGTGATATGGCAGGCGAGACAGTTCCCCTTGATCCCCGGGAAGCGAACTTCCTTGAAGGCGTCGCTGAAAAACGGAACGGTTGCCTGCGAATCCTCACCGGTGTGGATCTTGTGGATCAGGTATTTGAAGTCGAATGGGTTGCCGCCGCTCGTAACGATCGTAACGGCATTCGGGTTGTGGCAGGTGACGCAATCCTTCACCTCGACCCTTGAGCCGCCATGTCCCCGGATCAGGTCGTGGCACCTGAGGCACTTGGCATCGTCCACCACCTTGCGGCGCTGCTTGGCTGTATCGGTCACCTGGGCACCGGTCGCCAGGTCGAAGAACCACTGGTCGGGCAAACCGGAGAGCCGGCCGGTGGTCACGGTCCCCTTGTGCGGGGTGCTGTAGGCAATGTCGCCGCGCCGTCCGTCGAGAGTGATGACCGCGGTCCCGGTCAGACCGACCGGAATGGCGAGATTGGCGGGGAAGGTAAAGGTGAAGGTGCCGTCACCGTTGTCAGTCGCGTTCGCGGCGGTGATGGTCGCGCCAGCTATGGGCTGGCCCGAACTGGTGCTGCCGCTCGGGAGCAGTTCGTTCGTGTAATCGAGCTTATCCGGCGGGAAGTAGGCGATTCGCAAGGCGAAGCTGTTGCCGGTGAAGGGAACGGTCGTGCCGTCCGCCTGTTTGACGGAGAAGGTGACCTTCGCCTGCGCACCGGCCTGGGCGTTCTGGACACCGACGATCTTCAGGATGGGCCCCTTCTGGGCGGCGAGGACCGACTTTTCCAGGACCGTGTGGGCGCCGATGATTGAGCTGGGGGTCGAGTAGTTATCGTCAACCCCGATGACTCCAGCTGGGTGGCAGCCGGCACAGGAGCCGTCGGCTTGGGGGCCACCACTATGGGGTACCGCGGTAACTGCGACCGGGATGACACCATCCTTGAAGGTGATGGCGGTGCTGCCGTCAAAGGAGATTGTGGCGTGGCAGGTGGTGCACTTGGCGATGGTCGGGGCGGTTTTGTACTTGTCCACGTCCTTGCCATAGCCCTGCCCCGTCAGGTTTGTCCCCAGCTGATGACACTTGACGCAGTCGGCGGGAGTGCTGTTGATCGTCCCATCGTTGGAGAAATCGGGATAAACAACCGTCTTATAGCTGTTGTACGTGTTGTTGAAGCCGATGATGGTAAAGCCCAGGCCGTCGGGATTAAGGGTGTTCAGAGCCACGTTGCTCGGCAGTTTGGCGCCGTAATGGATCTTGTGGACGAGCGATTTCATGTCGATAGAGTTGCCGGTATCGGGGTCGATGATCCCCGGGTAGTGGCAGAGGATGCAAAGGGCGATCTCCCGCCGACCACCGCCGTGGAGACGCAAAGACTCGTGGCAGTTGTTGCAGTTGGAAATGGCGACGACTTCCCGGGTGTTGGCGACAGGCCCCCCGGCTGGCCGGAAATTGAGGTAGGGATTGGCCGCCTGTTGCGCATTCCCTTCGCCCCGCTGGATCTGGGCTGCGACAGTATGGGTCAGTGCTGAATTGTACGCCAGGTTACCCAACGTCTTCGTCGAGTCAGTAATGTCAGTCTTGAAGGTATAGGTATAGACGCCGGTGCCAATCGCCGCAAAGGTCCCGCCGGCATCAAAGCCGGGTTGTCCCTGGGTGCTCGACTTGATGTAGTTCTTGTAATTGCCATCGGCGCCGAGTTGGGCAATGGTAAAACGGACGCTCAGCCCAGCTGTAGTCGGACTAAGAGGTGCTCCTTTCTCATCGAGCAGAGAGAAGGTGACCACCGGCGGGCTGTTGATGGAGACCCCCAGAATAGCCGCCTGGATATTGGTCGGGTCGACAGCACTCGGTTTGCCGAGGTTGGATGCGGCAGGAGGGGCACCACCGTCATCTCCGCCACAGCCGTACATGAGCCCGCCGGCCATGAGCATGCACGAAAACACTGCAAGATTCTTGAATATCTTTCTAAGCATGTATTTTTCCTCCTTTCAGGAGCTGGTTAAAAATTATCGTGACACTTGATGCAGCTTCGGCCGTTGCTTCGATCTTTGTAATTGCCGCTGATGGAGCCCCAGTTGCGCGGGTGAGGATTATTCCTGAGGCCACTTCTCGCGCTGTGACACTTGATGCAGACATCGCCGTCACTGTGACAGCTCTGACAGGACTGGAGATTGCGGCGCGCCTCTAATGCGTGGTCCGAAGACCACGTGTGTGACGAAACAAGCCCGTTCGGATGGCAGGTCGGGCACATCACTTGAGTAAAACCATCGTGGATGGTGGTGGGCTTGCGGACGGCGTCCGAAAACTGCCGCCGGTGCGACAGAAACTGCAGGTCTTCCCCCCTGAACTTGCTGTGGCAGCTGCTGCAGTACTTCTGATCGTGGCAGCGGGTGCAGGTCTGGGGATTGTCGTTGGCCTTGATCGGGTGGATTTCCAGCCAGTCGCTCCGGTGACTTTTCGGGATGTAGTCCTTTTTGTAGTTCTGCGTCGAGAGATTCACGTCGATGCCGCCCCCTTGATGGCAGTCGAGGCAGTAGGACTGGTCATGACACTCGGCGCAGTTCTTGTCGCCCTTGCTTGCCAGGAGCCGATGCCCCCTGTCCCAGTCGGCATCGTGGTTGGGAGCTATCCCCTCCCCCTTGTGGCAGCTGTTGCACTCGCCGATCTTCATGGAAGAGTACTCTTTGTGCGCCATCTTCTGGGCAACAGCCTGTTGCACGTACAGCGCCGGCAATACCAGAAGCATCAAACTTAAAAGACATTTCTTCACAGGCAGACCCCCTTTCTAAAATTCGTAATCAAAGATGAACCGCCCCTGCACATTGCTGCTCCGGTAGCTGGTGTTCACGTCGTCTTCGATGCGCAGTGACGCCTGCATGTTCTTCGCCAGCCGGTATCTTCCACCAAGCCAGTACTTCTGGGCAGTCTTATCGTTGGTCATGTTGTCCCGCTGGTAGACATCGTAGGTAAGCCCGCCAGCAAGCTGCAGCTCCTTGTTCAGATCGTAGGTCACATCAAAAATTCCGCCATCCAGGCTCCCATCGACACCGTGGCTCTTATCGTAGGACAAATTGACGGTAACCGGATCGATGGGACGGAGCATGCAGCCAGCTTCGTAAACGTCACCGTTGCTGTCATCGCCGAAGTCCTGCCTGGTGTAACCCACGTGCAGGGCAAATTTTTCGCTGTGGAAATAATCGGCGCGAAACACCGCTTCCTGATAGCGGTTTACGGCGAACACGGAGTAGATGGATACGGTGTCGAAAGTGGGATAACTCTGGTACCACTCGCCGGTGAGGACCAGCTTGCCGGTGGGAAAGTATTTGACCCCGCCCAGCACCTCGTTGAATACCTCGGCGGTCAGGTCATAGCGGGCATTGCCGTAGAGCTTGACACTGTCCAGCAGGTATTGCTTTGCCGAGGCCCCCATGATGTCCCGGGAAACATCCCCCGCGTCCCACTTGCGCAGCCAGCTCACATCCAGGTCGGTTTTCTTGAAGCCGGTCAGGTACGCGGCCATCCCCAGGTCATAGTTCCCCTCATGGCCGATTTCACCGTCAATGCCAAACACCACGTCACGCCCCCCCAGCACGGAGAAAGCGACCGGCCCGATCGGTTTCGTGTCTACCTGCACGCCATCGATGATTACGGATCCCGCGGAGAGGTTGACGAACTTTCGGCCTAGTTTGACGTTGAGCTTGTCAAACATGTCGCGGTAGTCCACATAGAGGAAATAAAGCCTGCCGTTTCCACCCTCTCCGTTGTTCAGGTCCTGCGTACCCCTGCCGTAGCCATATATGGCGACTTTGCCGTCCTTGTCAACGTTGGTAACGGAAAGGCGCAGATATTCGGCCAGGTCCACCTGGCGGCCGCCGTAAAAATCACTGAACCAAAGCAGCTGGGTGGAGCTTTTGCCATGGATTTCCGCCGACCAGGCAGTTGATGCAGTCAGCAGGAAAGACAACAACAGTAATCTTATGAGCCCTTTTGTTCCCATCAATTTACCTCCTTTCCGAAATGCAAGCGCAATTCACGTCTTGAACCGCTGAACTGACGATTACTGCATCACCTCCTGTTTCAGGATTTTTTAGCGCAATTTATAATTAGAGCGTACTAAGCTGATAAGATAAATTACTATAATTTTCTGTTTTTGCAAGACGTCCCGAGAAAAATTCTCTGCAAGAGGAGATATAATGATTACTTTGACACGAGGGGAGCATGGCGAATGGCGGGAGATATTGCGAAATCAAAATAGAAATGGCCTGCTCAGGCAGGCCACATTTGAGACATACGGGGTAACAAAGTTGCAACGCCCCTTAAAAATCGATCCAGAGTCCGGCCGACCAGTATGATTCGTTATCTTGAAAAAACTCGCTGATCGTGGGGCGGCCATGGTGGTATTCAACACCGAGGCGCCAGGTGCTGCGCACATTATGGACGGCCAGCCCGGCCTGCACATTTGTGTCAACCCGCCAGTTCCGTTCCTCCATGGCGGAGAGGTCAACGGCCGAGTACCAGCGCAATCGGTCCTGCCAGAGCAGCGGGTATTCGAATTCGAGCCCTCCCTGGATGCGCCCCGGCTTCAACAGTGCCTCATCGCTCAATGAATAGCCCCAGCCATATTCGGCATAGGTCTTCCATTTGCTGCTGATCTTCCAGAGTACACCAGAAACCAGCTCCAGCCGGGTATAACCAATCCGTTTCCGGCCGGTCCGTTCGGCAAATTCGTCGCCGACGTGGGCAGAGGTGTGCACCGGCCCGAGCTTGAAAGCAAAATCCTCGCTTGGGGCTGCTGTCAACAGCAAGCCGTAGTTGCCATCCCAGCCAATGACATCCTCACCATGGTCGATGTCAAATTGCGCATCAGACCCTGCGACAATATCGAATTGCACGCCACGACCAGGCTGATCGTCCGGTTGCAGTCGCAAGACGCCTAAAGTGGCTCCTCCCTTGAGCAGGAAGCGTTTTTTGCCGGTATTGGCGATGGTAGAGCTGTTGATCCATACCTCCTGAAAGCCAAATCCTACCCGGTAAGGGTCGGCTGCATAAGCCGGATAGAGATCACCGGCCGGGAAGACTAGCAGTGAGTACCCCCTGCCTAAACGGAGGGCAATCTGGTCATCGGTTTTTGCCGCATTGCTCTCGACCCGCGCGGTTTCGGAGGGGACCGGCTCGGCCGCCTGCAGCCGTTCTCCACCCAGGCTGACCAGGGTCAGGAAAAAAATTATGAGCGCAACTGCATGGCCACGCCACGCCTGCAAACGAAACAAGCCCGCCAACAACAAGGGTTTAGTCAGTGTCATCTGCGCACTCCTTTCGTGCAACGTGCGACGTGCCGCACAAATGAATTAACTCGCCCTAAAAAAATACCCATCACCGGCGATTTGTCAAGCACAGATCTTGCCTAAGGTTCAGCAAACGATCGAGGGGGGGGATAAGGTGGCGAGGAGCTAGAAAAGGGGGGATCCAGAAAGGTGCAAGAGGGTAGTCTCAAGGGTTTCGCCAGCAATACCCAAATAGAGGGAGCCTTCGGTAATGGTGAGGGACCAGGCGATGGACCGCTGCAGACGGGCGACCAGCTGGCTAAGGAACGCGTGGTCGAGGCCGACCACGGTGAGGTTGGGAGTGTTGGCCAGCTTCGCCAGGTGCTGGGTTTCCCAACGGCCAAGGGAGGAACCATGGGCGAACAGGATCGTTCTTCGTGCGTGGCGGCTCGCCTTGATCAGCCGCTCGGGGTCTAGGAGACCGACCTCAATCCAGAGCAGCACCCGCCCGTCCCCCCCTTTCAGCCAGAGGTCCGGTTCGTCGCCGGCGCCGACCCCCTTGGTAAAGACCAGGCCCGGCTCATAGCTTAGAGCGTAGGCCAACAGCCTTACCACCAAGCGCTCCTCGGTCTCTGACGGGTGGCGGGCAACGGTGGCCTGCAATGACTCGTAGAGGTTGCGGTCGATGTTGGCGAGTTGGATGCTGGCGCGATAAATGGTAGCTGGCAGAGCCATGGGGAAATACTCCTGTTAGATGATTTGCCCCTGGGAGCCGGTGGAACTCAAGGAATTAGCGTCTTGTCAACCAAGCCGCGACTAGCGCTGCCCCTTCAGCATCCGGGTCAGCGTACGGTCGAGGGCCGAGGCGAAGCGCTTCCGGTCGGTGAGACCGAGTTGGGCAGGCCCGCCCTGGACGAGCCCTCCCGAGCGGAGCTCCTGCATCAGATTACGCATGGAAAGGCGCTCCCCCACATTCTCCTCCGTGTAGAGCTCGCCGCGCGGGTCGAGGGCAACCGCTCCTTTGGCGACGATCCGAGCGGCCAGCGGGATGTCGGCGGTAATCACCAGATCCTCGGCGGCCACCTGCACGACGATATAGTCGTCGGCGGCATCAAACCCCTCGGCAACGATGACGGAGGTTATCAGCCGGGAATGGGCCTTCGACAGATTCTTGTTCGCCACTAGGCAAACCGGCACCTCCAGGCGTTCCGAGGCCCGAAATACCATATCCTTGATGACCCGGGGGCAGGCGTCGGCGTCAATCCAGATTTTCATTGTTCACTCTCCGCAGCAGTAAAAAATCCGCAGGTTGCCAGAGTGGAGAAACACCGGCGTCACAAGGGAGCCCGCAGACGAAGGCCCTTTTGGTGACGCTCATTCCTGCGGGTATTCCGTCAGAGCGTGCAGGGTTTCCCGGAGCTCCAGGGCGGCAACGGCAAACAGCCGGTCAGTGAGGGTGGCAGTCAGCGCCGGAGGATAGAGGGGAAATGCCAGGCGATAGATGAGGTCAAGAAAACCATCCTGGCGATTTTCCTCAAGGAACAGTGATCCGTAGGGGAGCACCGGGGCGTAGAGGAGCGCGTCCTCCATCACGGCATCGTCGTCGCTGTAAAAGGGAAGGATTGTCTCCAGAGAGAGACAGAGCCCCTTTCCCGTCAGGTCGTCCGCCACGAACAACAGCAGCTCATCCTGGGGCAAGCCGCCATGCGTTAGGAGTTCCGGGCAGACCACGGCGGCAGGGAGGACCATGAAACTGCCGAGGTGGGGATCGAGGCCGTATGGCCATTTTTTTTGACCGAGAAACCGCTCCAGCGCCCCGTAGGCCTTGGTCTCCCAGACGCCCAGATCGCGATAGAATTCGGCACGAAAGGTATCCCGCTGGGCCACCAGTCTTTCAAGGGGAATAAAATCCTCATCGGCGGCTGCCGGCCCGGGATGCCGCTTCTCTGCATTGTTTACCACCAGCCGCAGCTGCGGCCGCTTCCGTTCGTCCTTGTCCTCTGCCATGCGTCCAATCCACCCATTAATTTTACTGTTCAAAAGCTCAAAATATTACACCACCACCACTCCGCCGGAAACCACGAACTTCACCGCTTCCTCAACGGTCATGCCACTATCATGCACCTCGTCCTCATGGAAGAAAAGGGCAAACCCGGAGGTGGGATTGGGCATGGTCGGCACATAAACCACCACCAACCGTTCGCCGTTCCGTTCGACCTCGGCGGTAACAAAGCCGACCGCCCTTACCCCGGGGCGCGGCCACTCGACAAAAACCGCACGACGGTAGGAGGTCTTCCCCTCCTTAAAGACCTGGATCAGCTGCTTGGTCGAGGTGTAGATCGACTTCACCAGCGGAATTCTTTCCATCAGCCGGTCCCACCAGCGGAGCAAACGTTTGCCAAGCACGTTGGAGACCAGCAGGCCGGTGCAGTAGATGACCAAGATGCCGGTCACCATCCCAATCCCCGGTATATAAGCGTGCTGATGGGTGATTTTCAGATAGATCATCGCCAGATGAGGGCCGAGGATGCCATCGGCAAAGTCGAATAGAAACTTCAGGATAAATACCGTGATACCGAACGGCACCAGCACGATCAGCCCGGCGACGAATTTGTTTTTCAGATGAGTAAGCAGCTTGTCCATTGTCCCACCTCACGGCCAGATGTTACATCGAGCGGATAGCTTAATCGTTTCCGGCAAAATGTCAATATTTTCCGATCCACAAGTTGGTTGACAAATTGGAAGGGGGAACTTAGACTGGAATGGAACGAATCTCCCTCGCATCCTTGCAGGGAGTTGATTCCTGCCGAGCGGAGAGCGAACGGATGCGGAAAATCAAGCAGAAAAGGCTCCTTTTAATTTTGATCGCGGCAGTTGTTCTGCTGACAGCCCTGGCCGCCGCCTTTATCATGCAGAGAGGCGGAGCGGGCCCCAGTGACTCCACCGATTACCTCCAGATATTCACCCAGGTCTATACCCTGGTCAAGGCTCGGTCCGTGGAGGAGGTGGACGGCAAGAAACTGATTAACGGCGCCATCAACGGTATGCTCGCTGCTCTCGACCCACATAGTTCATATATGCCGCCGTCAGCCTTCAAGGAGACGAAGATCCACCTCTCCGGCTCATTTGGCGGGGTTGGTATCGAGCTGGGCACCAGGGACGGCAAGTTGACGGTCATCGCCCCCATCGAGGACACCCCCGCCTTCCGCGCCGGCATCAAGGCGGGTGACCACATCTGGAAAATCGACGGCAAATCGACCCGGGGGATGAACGTCAACGCCGCCGTCAACCTGATGCGCGGCCAGAAGGATACCAAGGTCACCCTCGGAATTTTACGCGAGGGGTTGGCAAAACCCTTCGTCTTCCCGCTAGTACGGGACACCATCCAGATGAAAAGCCTGCAGTCCAGGACCATTGAGCCCGGCTATGGCTATGTCAGAATCTCCCAGTTCCAGCAGCGGACCGGCGAGGAACTGGCGGCAGCCCTGGAAAAACTGCGCCGAGATAACGCCGGTAGCCTGCACGGTCTGATCCTCGACCTGCGCAACAACCCAGGCGGACTGCTCGATCAGGCGGTGGAGGTCGCCAACCGTTTCATCCCCGCCAGTGCCGAAGGTGGGCTGATCGTCTACACCAAAGGACGGCAGGACTCCTCGAAGATGACTTTTTACGCCTCCTTCGGTGAAAAGGAACCCCCCTATCCGATCGTCGTCCTGATCAACGGCGGCAGCGCCAGTGCCTCCGAGATTGTTGCTGGGGCCTTGCAGGACCAGCGGCGCGCTGTCATCCTGGGGACCCAGAGCTTCGGCAAGGGGTCGGTGCAGACAATGTTCCCCCTCCGTGACAATTCGGGAATCTTTCTTACCACCGCCAGGTACTATACCCCCAGTGGCCGCTCCATCCAGGCCAAGGGAATCACCCCCGACATCGTGGTCGGACAGTTGGTGCTAGCGGCTAGCGGAAAGAAAGAGCGGCAGGAACTCCATGAATGGAATCTGGAAAACCACATGAAACCGGCGAGGAAAAGCGGCGGAGAACAACAGGTGCTGCCGCAAGCCAGAACGGCCGGCGGCCCCCAGCAGGATTACCAGCTGTTCCGGGCGTTGGAACTACTGAAGGGGTGGGAAGTCTTGGGGAAAATTGCGGGAGCGAAATGACCCAGCCGGGGTGCACCTGCTACTCCACCTTCTGGCGAATGAAACTGGCGAATTCCTCCATCACTTTGGCATCATCACCGAGGTTGTAGGTGACGATCTTCCGCAGGTGAACGAAGGAATCGGAGTCAATTTCCCGGAAGTCCACCCCGATGCCGGCAGGCTCGACCCGTGCCACAACGCCATTGAGGTCAACCGAAATTTCCGGCGTGATGCCGCTCAGAAAGAGGGTTATCGCCACCTCCTCACCTACGGCAATGCTGGCTGGGCTTTTAACCAGCATGCCA
>JANXYN010000006.1 GCA_025356035.1 Geobacteraceae bacterium | reverse complement strand
GGTCTTTTCGGCGCCAAACTGCCTGGCCGCCTTGCGCTTGGCGTCCCGGTACTCCCGCACCCCCTCCTCATACATGAGCCGCGCTGCCTCTTTGGCGATCAGCTGCCGGATTCGGTCTTCCCGTCTCATCTGCGCTCCATTGCTATCATAAAGCGTCATTCCGTTACCGGTGGATACAGCTAAAAAGTAGCGGCATAAAAGCTGTTGTCAAGCGTTGTCGGGAGATAGGAGAAATAAACCGGACAGTCCGACAGTTGGAAAGGGGAAGGGGGTAGATTTAAGAAAGGTGTGGATTTACAGGGATTATCGGTGATACCTGGGGTCCGGACATGCGCGTGCCGCAGAGGTTAGCGTTTCCGTCTGCGGCACATGGCACCTGATGGAGGTTTAATTCTCCTGGGCAACTTCGGCAACTTCTTTTTCCTTCACGGTCCCTTTCGCCATGCCGATCATCAGCAGGATGGCGGGAGCCAATTGTGCCACCACAATCAGGGCACAGAAGCCGAGGAAGATGTAGGTGAAGATGCCGCTATGGTCTTCCCGCCCAGCGGACGCTGCCAAAGCTGTAGAAGCCGTACCCATCATCAGAACAACCAGGTTGATAATTTTCGCTCTCATGACATCCCCCTTGTGCTGCGATTATTGCGTTTGACTTAGTATGTGCATGGGCTGTGCCGGGAATTTAATCTTTTCTAAGAAAAACCCTAACACGCCGGGATAACAGCGGATAAGCCTTGCAGCAGCTACGGGTGAGTGGCTGGCCAGGGTGGGCATGTATAAATAAAATGTACGGTTGGACCCTGCACCCGGACCGAGTGATGAAGATAACTGCTTGGAAAAACGCCACAAATTTACTGCCTATGAAAAGTGGCTGGTGTATAATTAAAAAAATAAATTGCCAGTAAATCGCAGAGCCTTTCTCCTGGACCGCTTCCTTTGACGAAAGGCTTAACAAGGCCGGGGGGCCTTGCGTTTGTCAAAGCCAGTTTGGCGAGGGCAGGATAGAATAGCAGCTGCGGTTCCGATCTTTTCCCATTCTTGTTTGCCTGTTGATTTTGTGATAAAGTCAAGGCCGGTTCATGGATTACCACAAGCTAAGTATTCGCAAATCCAGCCATGCCGGGCGCATCGACATGCATCTGGTGATGCCGAAGCGCCGGGCATACCCTAATCGAGAAAGAAGAGTCCCGTGAAACTAACTTCTATCATCCTGTCAGGTTCCGTACTATTACTCTGCTGCACTGCCTGCACGGCCAAAAAAGAGAAGCCCAAAGCAAAACCGTCGGTACCGGTAAAGGTGGCGCAGGCGCTGCAGAAAAATGTGCCGGTCCAGGTCAGGGCCATCGGCAACATCGAGGCATTCACCAGTGTTGCCATAAAGTCACAGGTAAGCGGCCAGATAGCACGGGTCCATTTCACGGAAGGGAGTGATGTAGAGAAGGGAGCCTTGCTGATCAGCATCGACCCGGAGCCGTTCCAGGCAACACTGAGCCAATGCGAGGCCGCCCTGGCTAAGGATCAGGCCCAGGCTAATTTTGCTCGGGATCAGGCGGCTCGTTACGAAGGATTACTGAAGGATGGTATCGTCACTCGCGACCAATACGAGTTGCTGCAATCGACCGCCGAATCATTGGCCGCTAGCTTGGTTGCCGATCGTGCCGCCATCAAAAACGCCAGTATTCAGCTTGGTTATTGTTCCATTCGGTCGCCGATCTCCGGCCGGACCGGCACAATTGCACTGCAACCGGGCAACCTGGTGAAGGCAAACGATCTGCCGATCGTGACCATCAATCAGGTGAGTCCGATTTACGCCACCTTTTCCCTCCCGGAAAAACGACTGGCGGAACTGAAGCGGGCCATGGCTGCCAGGCAGTTGAAGATTGAAGCCGTTATCCCCAACGAACCGGGAAGCACGGAAACCGGGACAATCAGTTTTATGGATAATGCAGTGAATCCGGCTACGGGGACGATCAAGCTCAAGGGGGTGTTTGCCAATAGGTCGCGTAAACTCTGGCCGGGCCAGTTTACCGACGTGCTGATAACGCTTGCCTCCCGGCAAAATGCCGTGGTTGTCCCGACCCAAGCCATCCAGACCAGCCAGCAGGGTGAGTTTGTCTATGTGGTGAAGCCGGATAACACAGTGGAGATGCGTCAGATAACATCTGCTGCTGCGGCGGGCGAGGAGACGGTTGTCGAGAAGGGGCTGGCAGCGGGTGAGACCGTGGTGGTGGACGGCCAGTTGCGCCTGACTCCCGGGGCGGTCGTTGAGACGAAAGAGAAGCAGGCGGATAAGGGTATGAGGCAATGAATATAGCGGAGATTTTCATCCGCCGGCCGATCATGACCTCCCTGGTCATGATTGCCATCTTCATTTTCGGGGTGGCGTCCTATCTCCGGCTGCCGGTGAACGACCTACCCAACGTGGATTTCCCCACTATCCAGGTAAACGCCAACCTCCCCGGCGCCAATCCCGATACCATGGCGGCGGCGGTGGCAACCCCCTTGGAGAACCAGCTCTCCACCATTGCCGGCGTCGATTCCATGACCTCGACCAATGGTGTCGGCTCGACCAGGATTACCCTCCAATTCAATCTGGACCGGGATATCGATGCGGCTGCCCAGGATGTCCAGGCGGCCATCTCCCTTGCCATTCGTTCATTACCGAAAGACATGCCGGCGCCACCATCGTTTCGCAAGGTGAACCCGGCTGATCAGCCGGTCCTGTACCTGGCGCTCAGTTCCCCCACCCTGCCGCTTTCCTCGGTCGACGAGTATGCCCAGACCCTGATCGCGCGCCGTATTTCCACCATCAGCGGCGTGGCTCAGGTCAACGTGAACGGTTCCCAGAAATATGCCGTGCGGGCCCAACTTGATCCGAAGGCGATGGCCTCCCGTAGAATCGGTATCGACGAAGTGGCGACCGCCATTGACGAGACCAACGTCAACCTCCCCACCGGGGTGCTGGATGGGACAAAACAGGCCTTTACCATCGAAGCCAACGGGCAGTTGTTCAAGGCATCCGCCTACCGGCAGATGGTGGTGGCCTATCGGGACGGCTCACCTGTTCGGCTGGAGGAGGTCGGGCGGGTCATCGACAGTGTGGAGAACACCAAGACGGCAGGCTGGTACAATAGCACCCGTGCCATTGTCCTGACCGTGCAACGCCAGCCGGGAACCAACACCATCGAGGTTGTGGACAACGTCCGGAAGCTCTTGCCGGCCTTCCGTAGCCAGATGCCGGCCTCGGTGGAACTGAACGTGCTGTATGACCGTTCAGTCATGATTCGTGAATCCATGCACGACGTGAAGTTCACCCTGCTTCTGACGGTCGGCCTGGTCATCATGGTGATCTTCCTCTTTCTGCGCAATCTTTCCGCCACGGTGATCCCTTCCCTAGCGGTGCCGATGTCCATCGTCGGTACCTTCACCGTCATGCATCTGCTGGGTTTCTCCCTCAACAACATTTCCATGATGGCCCTGACCCTGGCCGTCGGCTTTGTGGTGGATGACGCCATTGTCATGCTGGAGAATATCGTCCGTCACATGGAAAAGGGGGAGAGCGCCATGGCGGCCGCTTTCAAGGGCTCCAAGGAGATAGGCTTCACCATCATCTCCATGACCATATCGCTGGTGGCGGTCTTCATCCCGGTACTGTTCATGGGGGGGATCCTCGGCCGCCTTTTGCACGAATTCGCCATAACCATCAGCGTGGCGATTCTGGTCTCTTGCTTTGTTTCCCTAACCCTGACCCCCATGCTCTGCAGCCGCTTTCTGAAACCGCCGGCGACTGAACATCACGGACGCCTGTTCCTGATGATGGAGCGTTTCTTCGACGGCATGCTCCATCTCTATGAACGCTCCCTGAAACAGGTGCTACGCTACCGGCGAACCACCATGGTCGTGACGATACTGGTGACGCTCTTGACCGTCTGGCTGTTTAGGGCAGTTCCCATGGGATTCCTGCCGACCGAAGACACCGGCCGGCTCAACGCCGACACCGAGACGGCCCAGGGGACATCCTTTGCCGACATGAAACTGCACCAGGAAGCGGTAGCAGCCATCATCGCCAAGGATCTCAATATTGACGGTTTCATGTCTTCCATCGGCGGAAACAGCGGCAGCAACACCGGTCGTTTTTTCATGCGGCTTAAACCACGGAATGAGCGTAAACTCTCTGCGGACGAAGTAATCCAGGAACTGCGCCCCAAACTTGCGGCGGTTGCGGGAATCCGCACCTTCCTGAAAAACGTCCCCTCGATTCAGATCGGCGGCACCAGTTCCAAAAGCCAGTACCAGTTCACCCTGCAGGGTCAGGATACAGATGAGCTGTACCGGGCCGCCACCGATTTTGAGGGAAAACTGCGGGATCTGCCGGAGCTTCTGGACGTGACCAGTGACTTGCAAATTAGCAATCCGCAGGTGCATGTGGAGATCAACCGGGACAAAGTAGCAGCACTTGGGCTCTCCGTAATGCAGGTGGAAGACGCCCTTGCCTATGCCTACGGTTCACGGCAGGTTTCCTCCATCTTTGCCCCCACCAACCAGTACCAGGTGATTCTCGAACTTGACCCGCTTTACCAGGGGGACCCGGCAGCGCTGGGGATGCTCTATGTCCATGCCAAAACCGGGGAGCTGGTGCCGTTAGAGACCATCGCGACCATTTCCAAAACCATCGGCCCGCTGGCGGTCAACCATCTGGGACAGCTGCCGGCGGTGACGCTCTCGTTCAACCTCCGCCCCGGGGTTGCCCTGGGAGATGCCATGAAGCTGGTTGACAAGCTGGCTGATACGGCACTCCCCCCGTCCGTCAGCACCAGTTTCCAGGGGACTGCCCAGGCTTTCAAGTCCTCATTCAGCGGGTTATGGCTGCTGCTGGCCATGGCCATCTTCGTCATCTACGTGGTGCTCGGTGTGCTCTATGAAAG
>JANXYN010000001.1 GCA_025356035.1 Geobacteraceae bacterium | reverse complement strand
CTGCCGGGTCTTCTCTTCCAGGTCCTGGTTGGTGGCTGCCACGATCCTGACATCGACGGTAATACTCTGGTTGCCACCAGTCCTGGTCACTTCTTTTTCCTGCAGCACCCGCAGAATCTTGGCCTGCAGGTCGAGGGGCATGTCGCCAATCTCGTCGAGGAAGATGGTGCCGCCATTGGCCTGCTCGAACTTCCCCTGCTTGCGCTCAACGGCGCCGGTGAACGCCCCCTTCTCAAAGCCGAACAGCTCGCTCTCCAGGAGCTCCTTGGGGATAGCGGCGCAATTCAGGGCGATGAACGGTTTGCCGAGCCGCTTGGAGTTGAAGTGAACCGCCCGGGCGATCAGCTCCTTGCCGGTTCCCGATTCCCCCTGGATCAGGATGGTAATGTCGCTGGGGGCCACCTTGCCGATGGTCTTGTAGACATCGCGCATGGCCGGAGAATTGCCGATGATAGTCTTTTCCAGCTGGTAGCGGTCTTTAAGCTCCTCCTTGAGGAGGCTTACCTGGGAGGTCATCTCCCGTGCCCGTTCCACCTTCTCGATGATGGCATCAATCACATCCAGGTCGAACGGTTTGGTGATGTAATCATAGGCGCCGCGCTTCATGGCCTCCACGGCGTTTTTCATGCTCGCTTCGGCGGTCATGATCACCACCAGCAGGTCGCTTTTCAGCTCCCGCACCCGATCCAACAGGTCAAGCCCGGAAAGGCCGGGCATCTTGATGTCGAGGATCGCCAGGTCGTAGGAGGTCGACTGGATCAGGCGTAGCGCCTCATTGCCGTCCTTGGCCAGCTCAACAGTAAACCCCTTCCGTTTCAAGGCCTTGGACAACACCCAGCGCATGCTCTCTTCGTCGTCGGCAACCAGTATCTTCTGTAATGGCATAAAAACCTCGTAAAGTCGGGGACCAGGGACCAGTTATTGGTAAACAACGAAATCAGTCCCCGGTCCCTAGTCCCTGGTTACTGAATTAACGGCAGCATCACCGTGAAGGTGGTCCCCCTGGCCGGCTCCGAATCGACCTTGATCATCCCACGGTGTTCGGAGACAATTTTTTGGCAGATGGCGAGACCGAGCCCGGTGCCGCCGGTCTTGGTGGTGAAAAATGGGGTAAAGAGCTGCTCCAGTTGATCCTTTTTGATCCCCGGACCGTCGTCGCTGATGTCGACCGCCACCATCCGGGAGGTGCGTTCACCCTTCTGGGTCATGCTGTAATCGGCCAGAACACGGCTGGTAACCTTGAGCAGCCCCGAATCCCCCACCGCTTCCACGGCGTTTTTAATCAGGTTAAGGAAGAGCTGGGTCATCAGCGCCTCGTCCACCAGTATCGGCGGGATGCTTGGATCGAAGTGCTGCTGGATAGTGATCCGCTTCTGGGCGATGGCGCTCTTTTGCAGCAGAATGATATCGCCAAGCACCTGGTGAAGATTAACCCTGGCCAGCTGCAGTTTTTTTGGCGAGGCAAGGTTGAGAAGCTCTTCGACGATCCGGTTGATCCGCTCCACCTCCCGAACCATCACCTCGGTATATTCCTGCAGCTCGCTTGCCGCGGGAAGCTCCTGTTGCAGGAGCTGCGCCGCACCTTTGATGCCGCCCAGCGGGTTTTTGATCTCGTGGGCAAGCCCGGCCGCCAAAGTCCCGAGAGTGGAAAGCCGATCTGCTTGGCGGACTGCCCCCTCCAATTCCCGGATGTTGGTCAGATCGCGTAGCACCAGGATGGTGCCGATCCGCTCACCGCTCGCCAACAGCAATGGGGCGGTGGTGGCACTGATCGGGGTGATCCGCCCCCCCCGTTTCAGCACGATATTCTCATGGTCGGAGATGGTCATGCCCGTGGCGGAGGTCTTGTCAACCATTTCCAGCAGAACGTCGTCGCCCTTGAACAGCGCGACAAAGGCCTGACCCCGTGCCAGACTTCTGGAAACGGCGACTATCTCCTCAGCGGCCGGGTTCATCAGGGTTATCAGCTGGCGGTCGTCGAGGACGATGACACCGTCCCCGACGCTGTCGATGACATCGGCATAATACTCTTTCAGCTGATGCTGAAGATCGCTCATATCTCGCCCTGTCGGAAAAAGTCGCGCAGCGCCGCGACCAGCGCCTGCCGACCTTCAATCTGATTAATCATGTTCCGGAACTGGGCAGCGCCGGCAAGCCCCCTCACGTACCACGACAGGTGCTTGCGCATCTCCCGGAGCGCCACCGGTTCGCCAGCAAGTTCAGTAAATAACTCCAAATGACGCATGGCTACTTCAAGCCGCTCCGCCGGGGTCGGTGGCGCAGATTGTCGGCCAGCCATCAAGGCAAGCGCCTCGCGGAACAGCCAGGGGTTTCCCAACCCGCCACGGGCGATCATCACCGCGTCGCAGCCAGTCTTTTCCAGCATGGCAATCACATCGGCCGCCGTGAAGATATCGCCGCTGCCGATCACCGGGATACGGAGCGCCTCTTTCAGTTCCTTGATCTTCAACCAGTCGGCGTGCCCCTCGAACATCTGGGCACGGCTCCGCGGGTGAAGGGATATGGCGTCACACCCCTCTTCCTCGGCTATGCGGGCGACCTCCAGAAAGGTGTGCTCGTCAGCGCTCCAGCCAGTTCGAATCTTCACGGTCAGCGGTAACGCGGTAGCCTGCCGTACCGCTCTGACAATCGCTCGCACTTTTTCCGGCTCGCGCAACAAGGCGCTACCTGCGCCGCTACCCACCACCTTCTTAACCGGACACCCCATGTTGATGTCGATCAGATCCCCGTACCCCGCCACCAGCCGGGCACCTTCGGCCAAGAGTAACGGGTCGTCACCAAACAGCTGAATCCCTAAGGGCCGATCCGCCGGCACGCTGCGCATCAATTCAAAGGTTTTCCTGCCGTCGCGGACCAGGCCGTTGACGCTCACCATCTCGGTAAAAACGAGGGCCGCCCCGCATTCCCTTGCCAACAGGCGCATCGGCAGATTGGTTATTCCCGCCATCGGGGCCAGTATGAGGTTGTTGGTCAGCTTGAGGGAGCCGATAGAGAGGCTTTTGATCATGTATTTAACAGTTTTGCCCGGTAATTTGCCTATTTTTTAGGCATTCTAGCATAGCGGGTAAAAAAGGCCAAGGAAATTTTGGGGTACGCAACGTGTTCCGCTTTGCGAATATTGCCGCATTGGTACGGCTCCATCTCCTGCGCTGCAAAATCCCCGAAATACCGCTCATAGCGGCCACTGCCGTAGTTGAGGTGTCGGTATTTCGCCGTTAACCGGGGTCGCGAAAAATAAAATTTGAAAAAATCATTGACACATGCCTTGGCGGGATTTAATATATTCAAAAATAGGTGCTATTCAGGAGGTACGGTTGGTCACCAAGCGTAGAAATAGAACTATAAAACCGCTTCATCGAAGCCGCTGCTCAGCTCATCCTGATCATGCGGCTTTTTTTGTATGGGGGTAAGGTTGGTGCCTGCTACTCCCCGCGGCACAGCCGACAGATGGTCTTTCTCGCGGCAGCCTTAAGCATCTGCTGAAAATTTTTAAAAATAATGCTTAAGTAATCTGCGAAGAGGGCGATAGGGTAACTAGTTTGTTGATGTCAACCCAACAAGGAGGCTAACATGACAAAAGCAGAACTCGTAGAAGCGGTAGCAAAGCAGACTAAACTCACCAAAAAGGCCGCAGAGTCCGCCGTAGGCGGACTGATCAAAGCGGTAACCTCGTCCCTTAAAAAGGGACAGCCGGTAACCCTCGTTGGGTTCGGAACCTTCAAGGTTCTTGCACGGAAGGCTAGAAATGGCCGGAACCCGCAAACCGGCAAACCGATGAAGATCGCTGCCACTAAAGTGCCGAAATTCACCGCTGGGAAGAATCTGAAGCAGCTGGTAAGCGGCAAGGCCGCCAAGAAGTAGATCCTACCTCCCACCATGGGAACCTAACGAAAAAAGCCGCTGTAAAGCGGCTTTTTTCGTTCCCTACCGGTTGCCCAAGGGCCCCCTCTAAAGCATATTGCCGCGACGTCGCCACCTGGTCAGAGCGGCGCAGCCACCTGGTAGAGATGGCGTCGGTCAAGGCGGTTGAACCTATGGCCTTCCCGCGGCAGCGGCCGGCAAACCGACCAGTGTCAGTGTGCAGAGGAATAAGGTCAGGAACGGCCATGGATTCCGGGTGGCGCTCACCAGAGCCTGAATCTGCCGGAGTCGAGATGGACGAAGCCTCTGCTTGGATAGAAGCCAACGCCGCCGAAGCGCAGATTCATGGCTGCCCGGCGCACCTTGGTAAGCTCCACGCCGGGGATGGCGAAATCGATCGCTTTTCCCTGCAGGTGCAGGCTGTGCCGGGCCACGTGTCTTCCTTCCTCACGCAGGAGCCGGTTATATTCCGGCGAGCGGAAGCCGGAGATGATCTGGATTTCGTTGTTGCCGCCAAAGCGGTGATCCACCAAGTTCAGGTAGTCGATGACGTGGGGGTCGATTGCCGCCACCTGGTTGGTGTAGTGACAGCGAAGTATCCAGTTCAGGGCTTGTAGTGCCTCCGGGTCATACCCCCCCGTAGGATCCCGGTAGGTAACGGTGAGTCGTTCGCCGGTGTGGGCGTTGAGCAGGGAAAGCTTCCCCGTGGGCCGCGCATCCGGCACAAGCTTGGCCCAGACCGGATGCTGGCTCAAGAGCGTATAGGCGCCGGCCATGGAAGCTATGAGAAAGCCACGTCGGCTAAGGGGTAATTGAGTCAAGCACGATTCCTTTAAAATTTTGTGCGCGGCCGGCCGTCGGACAAAACGCCCATCTTACTTAGCAGAAAACCGGAAAGAAATCAACCCAGAAGCCATGCAGTTTGACAGGTGGGCGGACTCGGCTACAATTAAAGCAAATCGTGGTTGTGCCGATATGAAAACGACAAAATCACGGCAATTTTTATGGTTTTTTTGATTGACAATAGTATAGAATGTCTTTAAATTTCGATTCACTAAATCAGAAGCCTCCCTCCCCTTTAAAGCAAAAAGCCGCCTGCCACCTTGAGCGAGCAGGAGAGTGAAAACATGATCGAAACAGCCACCATTATCGAAGCCCTGCATTATATACTGAAAAAAATCGGTACCGCCGGTAAGATTAAACTTATCAAACTGGTCTACCTTGCCGACAAGTATCATCTACTGAAATACGGCAGAACGATTACCAACGATGACTATTACGCGATGGATTTCGGTCCGGTCGGAACGACGGTGAAAGATATTCTTGCCTTCGATAAGGACATGCTTTCAAAAGATTTCAAATACGCCGCAAAGCTTCTCACCAAAGCCGGAGAACATGAATTCACCGCCAAGCCAGTTAAGGGCAAAACAGAATTCGATCACCTGTCTGAAACTGATATTGAGGCGCTGGAATTCGTTTTGGCTAAATTCGGCAAAATGACCGGCACGCAGTTGACCAACTATACCCATAAATACCCGGAATGGGCACAGCATGCGCACCTTTTCGAGAACAAGACCATCCGCAGAGCGCGCATAGAAACCGAAGAACTCTTGTCCGTCATTGACGATGACTGCTTCGGCATTACAGCGAAACATATTGAGGAATCTAGGAAAATGCTCACCGGGGACTTCCATTAGCCGTGCAAATCCCGCCGATTGTCCAGATCAACGCCATCAAGGACATTTGCGTCTGTCACTTCAAGGACAAGAGCCACCGCCCGGAAGGGCCGCCACATTTTTACATCATCATCCCGGTGAATTCGGCAACCGATCTTATCCTGACCATGGTTACCTCCCAGGTGCAGCGGAAGAAAGACTATTACAGCAAGACCAATCCACGTGCCGTGCAGAGCCTAGTTGCCCTGGATGGTAACGACTTTTCGTTTCTCAACCGCCAAAGCCTAATTGACTGCAACAGCGTGGAACTGTTGGCAAAGGCGGATTTATTGAAAAAATGTGATCCGGCGCATAGCTTTGAAATGAAAGTACCGACTGTGCCGGAACATGTCAAAAGACAGATTGTAAACGCTATCAACAGCAGCCCGATAGTAAAACCATTCATCAAGAAACTGCTGCCAAGCCGGCAATAGCCGTTCACTACCCTGCCAACATCCAACTACCGCCCCTGCTGATACTCCGAATACCACTCATTCTTGAGCATTCTATTCACCAGCGGCTGATTCAGCTTCTTGTAAAGATCCAGTTTGGTGTGTACGAATTCAAGCAAAATGTCGTTGATTACCTCATCGAACTTCATCCGCCGCACCGACTGTGGATTGTTGGCCTGGAAAACGTTGCGCAACCCTTCATGGGCTTGAATCTTTTTCTTGAGCTTCTGCATGTCCACCTTGTCTTCATCAGAAAGGTTGACCCCGTACTTTTCGTTGATCTGCTTGATGATATTGCTCAGGGCGTCGAGTTCTTCCGGCCCATAACCGACCCCGCTCTCTGCACCAATTACCGGCAGTTCACGGTCGCCCGGCTCCAGGTCGATTTCACCTTCGTAGGTTTTCTGGATACGGAAGGAATCGAGATCAACGGCATCGAGCACCTCGGTGGGTAATGTCCCCTTGCGCCGGTCGAGCTTGCGGTTGAGCAGTCGAACAAAGATGTAGAATTTTTCCAACTCCACATCTTCAAAGGTCAGAATCTGCGCAAGAAATCCATATAAGCGACCGAAACTTTGCAGCAGTGAGCGGAAATCCTCCCGTTCCTGTGACTCCCGCTGCCGCCAGTTGTCACGTGCCCGGTCGAGGATCGGCTGAAGTTTTTCCTGCGGCTGTTCAGAATCAAAAAATATGGCTGCTAAATCGTCGAGATCTTCCTGCACAAAGATGTCGAACTCCTGTATCTCGTGCTGCAAGTCGTACAGCCGATTCTGGTCAGTTTCTCCTTCCAGCAGAGTCGTCTGGTAATAATCCTGAAAACTCTGCTGAATGCTCTCCCATTCATTGACGAAGTCGATAACCATGGAGCCGTCCTTGCCACGCGTGGTGCGGTTTAAACGCGAAAGAGTCTGCACTGCGTTTACTCCGCCGAGCTTCTTGTCAACGTACATGGCATGCAGAAGCGGTTCGTCGAAGCCAGTCTGGAACTTCTCCGCAACGATCAGGATACGGTACGTCGGGGTCTTGAAGGCATCGGGGATGCCAACCTTGGGAGGCAGCCCATTCATTCCCGTTTCAGTGTATTTATCATCGGTGTCGGGATCAATGACCTCGCCGCTGAAGGCAACCAGCGGCTTGTATGACAGATGCATCTCGCCCATTACTTTAAGGAATGCAAGATAATACTTCACCGCATGGAGGTTAAGTGGACCCTTTGGTCAAGACAATAATGTACCGAGTTTAAGGTGGTAGCTGATCACTAGCAGCTGCCCTGCGCTGCCCAGGTTTTGAGCGTGGTTTTACGCTCAATAAATTTGTCCACTATTCTCGCTCCGCCACCG
>JANXYN010000209.1 GCA_025356035.1 Geobacteraceae bacterium | reverse complement strand
GACAACCACCGACAGGAAGAGCTTGCGGTTTAGAGCGGCACGGCCAATGGCTTGGTATTCAACCGTTTCGGCCCGGTCCTCAAATCCGTCGATTTGTGGCAGGAACGCAAAGCGGGCGCCGGCCATCTTGCCTGACTGGGCTAGATTCTTATCATTGGGATCGACAGCAACGGCAGCGAAACCCTGCTCCAACTCAATGTCTCCCTTGCGTTTTCTTTCCACCAGCTGGAAGACCCGGGTCCCATTCAATGCGTTAATGAACTGGCTGTCCAGTGACTGGATAACCCGTTTCAACTCCAGGCTCCGCCCCTGTTTTTCTGCAGCCTCGATGACCGACGGCTGCACCCGCAGTTCGCCAATGAAAATGGTGTCCTTTTCCCCCTGGGACAGCTCGGCGGCCTGGAGCAACCCTGGCAGTAACATGGCGATGGCCGCCATTCCCATGGTAGTACGGAATAGCTTTGTGCAGATCTTCATCCGTAATTCTCCTTACTTGTAAATGGTAGTGGTGGGAGGGCCCTCATGCCGTTCATAGCTCTCCTCACGTTTGGTTTTCTCTCCGTCGGCGATCTTCTTCTTGGCTTCAGCCTCAGCGGCGCTCTGTTCCTTGGCGATGCTGATGGCCGAATCCCGTTCCTTCAATTCCATCTCGGTCTGCTGCTTGGCCTTGGCCAGGTCGGTCTTCAGCTGCTCAATAGAGGCAAAACGGCGGATCCCCTCGTCGGAGAGTTCCAGGGAAACGTTTAGCACCTGGCTGGGGAAAATGTTGATGGTCCGTGCCCAGGGAGTAAGCCATTCTTTGGTCAGCCGCAGCTGGTGCAGGCCCGGCGCGGCGGTAAAGCGGCCGGGAGTCGAGCCGATGACGGCGCCGTCCAGTTCTACCACCGCACCTTCCACGTTGCTGGCAATGGAAAATTCCACCAGGGGGATGGTCTTGACCTTGACATTTCTGATCCGCTCGACCTTGTCCGCAATGTTGTCGGCAATCTTCCGCGCCCCGGTTTCGATCAGCTTCGGCATGATGTCCGAGGTGACAATGGTCAGGTTTTGCCCCGCCACAATCCGCTCCGAGGCGGTTATCATATCGCCGTAGACGGTGCCCCCCTGGTTTCCTTCCAGTACCTTCAAGCCGATGCGCAGATTGAAGATGGTTGCTTCATTATCGGTGCCGTAGACCGAGTTCTGCCCCTTGAAGGTGCGGCTCTCCACCCCCATAGAATTGATGGTCGCCATCACCAGATAATCGGCACCGATGATCTGCGCGATGCGTAATGCCGAAGCACCGCTGATCGCGTCTTCGACGTTTGCTTCGCTTTTCCCCTGGCCGTTTGTTTCTGTCAGGGCCTTCATCTCCTTGCGTACCGCCGCATCGGTCTCCCGTGATTCGCGAAACTTGGCAACCACCACATTTTGGTCGATGATCGAGAACCCCTTTTCGGTCAGGTGGGCGGTTAGCTGATCTTTCAGGACATCAAGCTGATTCTGCAGAGCGCTGCCTGCCCGGTTCTGGACGAAAATAGCCGCTCGCAGCAACGGCTTTTCTCCGCTTTTTTCACTGTCCGGTTCGGCTCCGGCCAGGACCGGACTGAGCAGCCAGCAGCACGCCATGAACCCAACGAGAATCTTCTTTTTCATAATTTCTCCTGTGCAGTCGCTTCGGTAGTGACAGCTTTCGAGGTTGCCTCGGAAATAGCCGCAGGCGTTGCAGCCGGTACTGCAGCCGGTGTTGCCTCTGGAGTAGCTGGTGCCGCTGCTGGGGTCACTGTGGTCACCTCCGGCGCCCCCGCAGGCATCGGTTTAGTGGTTACGACCTGCGCGATTTGTCCGCTGGGGAAGGTAATTGCCGAGCCATAGAACTCCTGGCCCGCCCGGACCACATAGAGGATGGTCCTGCTGCCAGGGGCGATGGTCAGATCGACAGTGGTAGTTTGCAGCGCGCCGTTCTGTTTCAGGGTCAGCTTGTGATTGCCGGCAGGAAGTGTGGTCCGGAGAATCTGGGCATTGGCGGGGAGGGTTATCCAGCTTCTCAGATCCGCATTTTCGCTGAAATAGTTATAGGCATTCACGGTAATTTTAGTTAACAATCCTGCGACACCATCGCCGGCATTATCTTGTATCAGTTTTGCGGCGAGAGACTTTGCCACTACCCTTACCACCTGGCGAGTGATAATGGCGGGCGCTTGTTCCTTCAGAGCCTTTACTGACAAGGCACGGAAGTCACAAAGCGGTTCAGTCAAGGCAAGCGGTTCGCCATCTTTATCAATCGGCAGCGGCTCGGTGGGGGTCCATTTTTCATTATAAATAGGAAAGGCTGCGGAGACGAGCCCCACTGCCGGGACGGGAATGGTGAACTTCGCCTCCTGCTTCTGGGGGGCGAAGCCATCCTCAAAAAGCACCAGCAGGTCGCCGTCTTTTGCAGGGATGGCCGACGCGTTAACGTTGAACCTGGCTTTGAGGGCCGTCAGCTCTTCGGGCATTTTGAGCGCTGCGGCGAGTCTGATGGTATCTTTTTGCAGGAAGCTGTTTTCCGGATAGATTTCCAGCGCCCTTTTGTAGTCGATATAGGCATCATTGGGCTGCTGCAGCATTTCATAAAGGAAGGCAGAGAGATAAAAGGTATACGCGTTCTGGAACGAGTTCTTGACCTTGCCGGCCAGCTCGTCGAGCTGGGCATAGTTCGATTCTATCTCCGTAGTGCTCGGCTGGTCTTCAGCCTGGGTTTCCTTGGCCTTATTCTGGCTTTCTTCGAGTTCCTTCTCATGGCGCTTCAACGCCTCTTCCTGTTCGGCATTGGCGCGTCGGATCTCGACGCCTGCGCCATCCAGGTCTTTTTTGCTCAGGTAGTTGAGGGCCTGGTAGTGATGCAACATGACCCGCTCGTAGCCGGCTGCTTCGTAGGGGATGGCGTTGTCGTTTACCGCCGCTGCCGCAACATTTGCCCCGACATCCGCGGCGCTGATCAGCGCCTTCTCGTCATTCTCCTTGATCATTGCCATGGAGGCGGTGAAATCGAGCATGCTTGCGTCAACATTGCCAAGTAGTTGCGCAAGCCGGCCGCGCTCCATGTCATACAGAATCAGGTCACTGCTCAGGCATTCAGCCAGCAGGCATTGGCTCAGGTCAATCGGCTGTCTAAGCTGCAGACTGCTGATCATGGGGTTGATTTTCCCGGGATAGCTGGTAAATGTCGTTCCCGTGCACCCTGCAAGCCCTAAGGTGATGATGGCAGATAGCCCAACGGTCAGGTTCCTGAGCCTTGCTCCTGCTTTCACAACAATCGCGGTACGGTTACCAGAGTCCTTCATAAAATATCCTCCCCTAAGCGAAATTTTTCAACCAGACTGCAATGCTTATCGGAGGCCCCCACTGATTATTTAAATGTATTTTAAGGTGCGGTCGGAAAAACAACAAAGCCTATCTTCGCAAACGGTAAAGATAGGCCTTATAAATGGTCCCCTTTCGGCAACCCCTCAATCCAGACTTCTCTGCTGGCCGATAGCTCTGTGGCAGGCGGTTATTGTGGCTTTCCGCGTTCGACAGCGACCCGATTCCGTTATAAAATTTAAATCATCTGTTGCGGAATTTCAAGCAAATTAATTAGACTGATTGTTGGATTGGAACAATCTAACGCCCGGCCCGTGCCGGAATTTGGTCAAGGGGTGAACGTGGTTTTCCGGCTGGCCATCGGTTCAGGGTGTCAAATCCCCTGGGGATTGCTGCGCCAGGTATCGCATGAGCCCCAGCAGCGCCAGTGCTAAATGCTTTCCCCCCCGGCGGGTATTCGCCGCCAGCCGGAGCAGCTGGGGGATGATCCAAGGTTTTTGCGCCACGGTCAACAACACCCGCCAGAGTCTGATCCGCATCGTTCGGTCGGTGAAGTCGGCAATATTGAAACCGAGTTCTTCGTCGGCTGCGTCACTGATGGCGCGGATGGCAAGGAGTGGCACCTTTGCCCTGGCTGCAACCCTTGCCACCGCTGTCGTTTCCATCTCCACCACCGGATTGATCAAGCCTGCCGGGAGTTGTTTTGCCAGCTCCTTTTTACCCAGGATCTGGGCGGCGGTGATGAACGCGCCATGGTAAAGTTGGCAGTTTACGTGGCGCAGCAGCTGATCGATGGCGATTGTCGCCTGGTCCGCCAGTTCCGTGGCCAGGCCCAGCTGTTCGGAAAAAAGCCGCTCGTGGTGAAACAACAGCCGGTTTGCTAGCACGATATCACCGACCAGAGGGCCGGCAGTCACGGCGCCGGCGAAACCGAAGCTGACAATGAGGCAGGGATTTGCTGCATCGAGCAGGGCATGGGTGGCGGTGGCAGCGTTGAGCGGACCCATTCCCGACTCAATCAGGCAGACCGCTTGGTTGCCGATGGTGAAGCGGTAAAGGTTCAGTTTCCCCCGCCGCTCGTGGGCATAGGGGCCCACCAGCTTGAGTAGTGGCCCGATCTCTTCGGGCATGGCGGCCAGCAGACCGATGGTTTTTTCGTGCATGGAACACCCCTGGGTGGATTTGCCTTCAATTTAACAGAGCTCATCCTTTCCGGCAATGACAAAGAGCATGGGGGAAGGCACGCGGCCAAACCTGTCTCGGCGGCATAAATCCGGATCGATTGTCCAGCGAGGGGCGCTTGCTTGGTCAGGTCTTTAATCTTGACAAAAGGGCCGCCCGCTTTTATTCTATGCGTTTGATTCGCACGCAGCCGACTATTTATTCAGGAGCTATTGTATGAGGCCTTTATTTTTGAATCCCCCCACTTTCGAGGGCTTTGACGGCGGTGCTGGCGCACGTTACCAGGCATCCCGCGAGGTCACTTCCTTCTGGTACCCGACCTGGCTTTGTTATCCGGCCGGGATGATCCCCGGGAGCCGCGTGGTAGATGCTCCGGTGCAGCGGCTCACCTTGGAAGACTGTCTGAAGATTGCCCTCGATTATGAGATGGTGGTGATGTACACCTCGACCCCCACCCTGGCCATCGACGTGGAGACCGCCCGCCGGATCAAGGCCCAGAAGCCCGCCACCATCACCGTCCTTACTGGCCCCCATGTCTCCATTCTTCCGGAGGATTCCCTGAAATTCGCCAAAGGGGCAGTGGATATCGTCTGCCGCGGCGAGTTCGATTACTCGGTCAAGGAGCTGTGCGAGGGACGTGAGTGGGAGAAGGTGGACGGCATCAGTTTCCTCAAGGACAACAGGGTGGTGCATACCCCGGATCGTCCATTCATCACCGACCTGGATGCACTCCCCTTTTCCAGCCAGGTCTACAAGCGGGACCTCCCCATCGAGGAATACATCATTCCCCATTTCAGGCATCCATACGTCTCCATCTATACGAGTCGCGGCTGCCCTTCGCTCTGCACCTATTGTCTCTGGCCCCAGACTTACTCTGGTCGGCGGATGAGGACCCGCAGCCCGGAAAACGTCTATCAGGAAGTTAAGTGGATCATCGATAACATCCCTGGCGTGAAGGAGATCTCCTTCGATGACGACACTTTCAGCGCCAACCGCGAGCATGCCAAGGCCGTGGCCGAAAAAATCAAACCGCTTGGCATCTCCTGGGACATCAATGCCAGGGCCAACTGTGACTACGATACCCTACGCACCATGCGAGAGGCGGGGCTCAGGCATGTGGTGGTCGGTTATGAAAGCGGCAACGAGCAGATCCTGAAAAACATCAAAAAAGGGGTCACCAAGGCCCAGGCCATCGAGTTCACCCGCAACTGCAAAAAACTTGGCATCTCCATCCATGGCGCCTTCATCATGGGGCTCCCCGGAGAGACACGCGAAACCATCCGCGAGACCATCAAGTATGCCAAGGCCCTCGATCTGGATTCCATCCAGGTTTCCCTCGCCTCTCCCTATCCTGGTACGGAGTTCTACGAACAGGCAAAACGGGAGGGATGGATCTCTTCTGATGCATTTCTCGACGCGACCGGTCATCAGAAATGCGTCATCAACTATCCGCACCTCTCCAACAAGGAGATATTCGATGCGGTGGAGCTCTTCTACGACAAGTTCTACTTTCGCCCCAAGTACATCCTGCGCAGCATCTGGAAGATGCTGATCAACGGCGTTGAGCGGCGGAAGCTGCTCAAAGAGGGGAAGCAGTATCTGGCGTACATGAAAAAACGGAAAGAGGCCCAAGTATAACACCTGTGACGTGCGCGTTACCATCACGCAGCACGTCGTACCTGCACCATGCACGGCGTACGCTCACTATGAAACAACTGATCATCAACGCCGACGATTTCGGCCTCTCCTCGGCTGCAAACCAGGCCATCATCAAGGCCTGGCGCGAGGGGATTCTGACCAGCACCTCCCTGATGGTTGGCGGCGCCACCTTTGACGAGGCGGTAAAGCTGGCACAGGAGAACTCTGGTCTGCAGGTGGGGCTGCACCTAACTCTGGTGCAGGGGCGTTCCGTCTTGACCCATGCGGAGATCCCGGGGCTGGTGGACGCCGGGGGAAACTTCGACAATAATCCGGTTCGGGCCGGGATCCGTTATTTCTTTCTGAAAGAGTTGCGGACCCAGCTCCGCCGGGAGATCGAGGCGCAGCTTCTGCGATTCAAAGAGAGTGGCCTCCCCCTTTCCCACATCGACGGTCATCTTAATATTCATATGCAGCCGGTGGTGTTTGCCATCGTCAGCGAGTTGATGGCCAGGCACGGCATCACCAGCTTCCGCCTGACCCGGGAGCGGCTTGCGGACAACCTGAAGGTGGCCCGGCAGCGCCTGCTGGGCAAGGCCCTCGATGCCTTTATCTTTGGGCAGCTTGCCCGCCACTGCCAACCAAAGCTTGATCAACAGCAGGTCTATTATACCGATGAGGTGAAGGGCCTTCTCAATTCAGGGAAGATGACCGAGGGGTATCTGCTTGAGGCCTTGGAAAATATCCGGGAAGGGGTGACCGAGGTCTATTTCCATCCCGGTTGTCTTCCCTGTGCCGAATTACGGAAATGGATGCCTGATTATGACCACCAGGGGGAACTGGCGGCGCTCACCAGCCCGAGGGTGAAGGAAAAGCTTGGCCGGCTTGGCATAACCCTGCGCAACTACCGAGGAGAGGACAAGAGCTATGTTTAAGACCATAATTGTCATGCTGATGGCCGTTACTGCCGGGACTATTGGCGATCTGCTGTTGGCCAAAGGGATGAAGGAAATGGGCGACCTGTCGGCAAAAAGCCTGAGCGGCGTCATTAATGCCGCGGTCCAGGCCCTCACCACCCCCAAACTGATTATTGGTACCGCCATGCTGGCGATCTTCTTCTTCCTCTGGTTGGCGGTCCTTTCCTGGGAAGACCTATCGGTGGCCCTGCCGATGCAGGCGCTCAACTACGTACTGGTGGCCTTCCTCTCCCAGTATTTCCTCGGCGAATTCGTCTCGCCGCTGCGTTGGGGCGGGACAGTGCTGGTCTGCATCGGGGTGGTCTTGATCACCAAGAGTGGTGGGGCGTGAAGATGGAAAAGCGTGACACCCCTGCATAGGGTGCACCCGCTACTGCCTAGGAGTAGACAATAGGCCGCTTGGACAGTTTTACTGTTCGAGCGGCCTATTTTGTTGTGGTAAAACATTTAGAAGCGTTTCCTTTGGCCTCGCCATGGATACAAAATAGAGATTGTCCCCCGCAATAATATGCCCTTCCAGACTGTCCCCGTAATTATCCGCAATCCCAGCAAGAAAAAACAACTAAAAATCCAACAGAGAGAGTCGATAAGCAACTTAACGCAGGATGAACCCCACTTTTGGGCAATAGCAGTGGCATAACCTGTAAAGGCGCGGACATTGCCGGTTAGGTGTCATCAAAATACCGGGGATAACCGCGGCAGCCATCATGTGTTCAAAGTAAATACATCATTGGCAGATGATTATCCCCATGGAACGCAGTGTCCCCTGTTATGGCTGCCACAGCGGTTATAACAAAGGAGAAGACAACTGAAGCGCATAAGTTTCAGCATTATACCGTTGATGGTTTCGGTTGTGTTCCTGGGGGCAGGGATTTCCTCTGCTGACCAGTTTGCCGGCGAGGCGGAGTGGTACCTGAAACCCGGCTACTTCGCGCTCATGGAGAAAACCGATGGCCACCAGTTCGTTGCCGAAAAGGGCCTGGTTGTTCCTGTCGGGATCGCCTATACCCAGCATCTGACGCAGTATGTATCAGTCAGAGGGAATATGGAGCTCTACTTGGGCGCCATGTATTACGACGGCTTCAAAGTGGTAGACAATTCTCCACTGCGGACCGCAACCGGTTATGTTGGCCTGCGGGAAGAAATTTCTGCCGCTACCCATATCCCTATTGGGGACCGATTTTCAATCGGTCCTATGGCAGGGGTAGGGCATCGCGTCTATTTCCGGGCCGTTTCGAATGAAGTCTGGAACTACTTATTTGATAAAGTAGGCGGGAGCATCGAATGGAGTGACGCCCAGTTCAAGCTTGTTGTCGAAGCGGGCGTTTCCCGGCAGATAACGACTGCAGTTTACACAAACTGGAGTTATTCCGGCCAGGGGTGGTTTACTACCAGGCCTACCAGCAAAACAACCCCGTTCGCTGAAATCAAGATGGTCAAAGGGAAAAGCTCCTTTGGCGCTTACTACGAGGAGGTGGCGTGGGGCCAATCGGCATTTGTTACGATTCCCGGCATCTCCCATAACAATGGAGGTGTTGTCCGGATCGACAACCTGGCATATCAACCCGATACTAAATCGAGGACAATTGGGTTGATCTTTAGTTATTCATTTTAAGGGAAGCGAGAAGCGAAAGCCCGCCCTTTTTTATCGGGGCGTCTGGCGCCGCAGTTCCTGCAGTGCCGCCTCAAACTGTTCTGGAGTGAAGCCACTGATGACCTTTTCGCCGTTGCCGAGGACAATAACTGGCACGCCGACCTTCTCCGGGGGGATTCCCTGTTTGGCGGCTACGGCAAACAAATCCTCCCGTGCCTGCTGATCCGCTTCCACATCACGATTGAGATAGGGGATCTGGTGTTCCTTGAAGTACTCCTTGACCTGCCGGCAGTGGGGGCACCAGGAGGTGGAGTAGAGGACGATTTGTGGATAGCTCTGGGTTGTCTTGCTCGCAGAGGAGAGCGGGGCTTGCCGGGCAGCGGCCTTGCCTTCTGCGGCATGGCTGGTAAGCGCGGCAAGGGGGAGGAGAAGGAGTATGGCAGTTACAATGGCCTTTGACATCGGATACCTCCTGGGGTAGAGAGTTGAGCCACATGGACAATGGGCGGGGAACCACAGGGAGTTCCCCCTATCTGCTGACCACCAGCTCCCTTCGGGTCAGGGTGAAACGGAGCAGCTTCTCGCTGCCGGGGCGTTTGACAGTTAGCACCACCTGGGAGCCGACCTTGCCACGGAGTCGCTGATTAACGATGGTGGTAAAATTGCCCCCCTTGGTGGGGGTGGCGTCAATCTGGGTGATGACGTCGCCAACCTTAACGCCGGCCAGGTGGGCGGGGCCCCCGGTCACCAGCTGGCGGACCAGGATCTCGCCGTTAGCCTGGGGGATCCCGTCGATGCCGACCCCACCGAAGCGAGCGGCGGCCTGGACCGCAAAGGAAGCTACCAAAAGCAACGCCATGACGTGCAGGAATAGCCGAATTTTACGCATTCACCCCTCCAGATGGAACTATACTGCATGGGAGGGGAGGGGTCAAATATTTTGACGGGGTGACAACGGGGAGGCGTTGAAAAAGTAAGAGGTGAAAGAACCGGTGCCGGGGGAAAGGGCCGGCAAATATCGCTTGCCTTGTGGAAAGATTTATGGCACTCACTGTTTATGTGGTAAAATTCCTCCACAACTGACGGAGAAGCGCCATGATGCTGAAACGGACACGGGTTAAAGAGCTGCTCGCCGCTGGCCAGACCGATGCTCAGGTGATGGTCAAAGGGTGGGTACGGACGGTGCGCGCCGGCAAGGGGGTGACCTTTCTTGCCCTCAATGATGGCTCCTGTTTTGCCCATCTGCAGGTGGTGGCGGATCCGGATCTGGCCAACTATGCCGAAATAAGCAGGCTCGGCACCGGCGCCGCGCTGGCCATCTCCGGCAGGCTGGTGGAGTCGCCGGCGAGCGGTCAGCGCTATGAGCTGCAAGCTGCCGAGATCACCATCGTCGGCCCGGCCGACGAGAGCTATCCGCTGCAGAAGAAGCGCCACAGTTTCGAGTATCTGCGCAGTATTGCCCATCTCCGGCCGCGGACCAACACCTTCGGTGCCGTATTTCGGGTCCGTTCCTCCCTGGCCCAGGCCATCCACCGCTTCTTCGCCGAGCGCGGCTTCCTCTACGTGCAGACCCCGATCATCACCACTAACGACTGTGAGGGGGCGGGGGAGATGTTCCGGGTTACCACCCTCGACATGGCACGGCCACCGCTTGAAAGAGGTGCGGTGGACTATGGAAAGGACTTCTTCGGCCAGGCCGCCGGCCTCACCGTCAGCGGCCAGCTGGAGGGTGAGCTGTTTGCCACGGCCTTTGCCGATATCTATACCTTCGGCCCCACCTTTCGCGCCGAAAACTCCAACACCCCGCGCCACGCCGCGGAATTCTGGATGATCGAGCCGGAGATGGCCTTCGCCGACCTGATGGCGGACGCGGCCCTGGCCGAGGAGTTTTTCCGCTATCTCTGTCGCCACATGCTCGACCATTGCCGGGAAGACCTGGAGTTTTTCAACGCCCAGCTCGACCAGGGGTTGATTGCCCGGATCGAGGGGGTGGCCGGCTCACCCTTTGCCATGATGGAATACGGCGAGGCGATTCGCCATCTGCAGCAGGCGCCGGTTCCCTTCGACTATCCGGTGGAGTGGGGGCTCGACCTGCAGACCGAGCACGAGCGCTACCTGACCGAACAGGTAGCAAAGGGGCCACTCTTTGTGGTCAACTATCCCCGGGATATCAAGGCGTTCTACATGCGGCAGAACGACGACGGCAGGACCGTGGCGGCCATGGACCTGCTGGTGCCGAGGGTGGGGGAGATCATCGGCGGTAGCCAGCGCGAAGAAAGACTCGATCTTCTGCAGCAGCGGATGGTCGATATGGGGATAGATCCGACTGGGCTCTGGTGGTACCTGGATTCGCGGCGCTGGGGTTCCTGTCCCCATGCCGGCTTCGGTCTCGGCTTCGAGCGGCTGATCATGTACCTGACCGGGATGGAGAATATCCGCGATGTGATTCCGTTTCCACGGACGCCGCGCCACGCCGAATTTTAATCCCTTCCGGCAGCACCATTTACTAGCTAAGGAGGTGGAGGTGCACGTCTTTGCCGCAACCCTGCAGCTCTCCCTGCCGAGTCGCACCCTCAAGGAGAAGCGGAGCATCGTCAAGAGCCTGCTGGCCCGTGCCCGTAATAACTTCAACGTGGCGGCAGCCGAAGTCGCTTTCCATGATCAGCACGATACCGCGCAGCTCGGTTTTGTTTCCGTCAGTGACAGCCGGGTCAAGGCCCGCCAGCTCCTGGAACAGCTGGTGGAATGGGTGGAACGGGAACGGCCCGACGTTGAGCTCGTCGCGGAGGAGATTGAGGAGCGCTAGGAGCATAGGTGCAATTTCCCATCTGCCACTGCTGTCGGGAAGTGGAAACCTCCCTTTTCGTGCCCCGGCCTCCCTGAAAAATTCCACCGCCAGCGATTGCGGTTGCCGGTTTATCTGCTAAAGTTGAGCAATGATCCACCACCACTGAGAAAAAAGGAGAAGCGGTTATGGCATACGAAGCAAAGGAATATGGCAAGCTCATCGGCATGGAAGGCTTCAGCGAGCAGCTGCTGAAGAACCATTTCACCCTCTATCAGGGCTATGTGACCAACACCAATAAGGTGCTCGACATCCTCGAGCAGCTGCTGAAGGAAGGGAAAACGGCGACGCCCGAGTTTGCCGAATTGAAACGCCGGCTTGGCTGGGAATTCAACGGCATGCGTCTCCACGAACTCTACTTTGACAACCTTGGCGGTAAGGGGGGGATCGACAGGAACGGCAAGCTGGCCAAGAAAATGGCTGCGGATTTCGGCAGCTACGAGAACTGGGAGAAGGATTTCAAGGCCACCGGCGCCATGCGTGGGATTGGCTGGGCGGTTCTCTACCAAGACAGTAGTTCTGGCAGATTGCTCAACTTCTGGGTGAACGAGCACGACGTGGCCCATCCGGCCGGATGCAACCCGCTCCTGATCATGGACGTCTTCGAACACGCCTTCATGCTCGATTACGGACTGAAGCGGGCCGACTATATCGAGGCGTTCTTCAAGAACATCAGCGGAGCCGCGGCCGAGTCAAGATTGAAATAGATGCTGGTAGGGGCGGCCCCATGTGGCCGCCCA
>JANXYN010000200.1 GCA_025356035.1 Geobacteraceae bacterium | reverse complement strand
ATAAACGAACAAGGCTTCGGTTTTGTTGTCATTCCCACGCATAAATATCTCCTGCAATTCCGGTAGATTATGCGCGGCAGTATAGCATAAATTAGTACTTTTCTGTATCTAAAAGCGTTAGTTTTTCAACAACCTGTTAGTGCTGAACGAGGAACGGATGATTGCTGAATTGCTCGAAACACGCAACCAACTTGCAAAATATACGGAGGATGGCGCATTGCAAAGCGGCGAACCATCTCCGCACTGACAGTGTCAAGTTCTCTTTCCGCTGGGTGTCGTGTTGGTTGGTTGGCAGCACGCAAGATAACGGGTACAGATCTACTTTGTGCAAATATCACCAGAATTCACAAGGACTTTAATTGATGCCTATGAGTACAACTAACAAACATAAACTGCTTGCGGTAGCTGCTCAAGGTGTTGCACTAACGTCTATAATTGTCTTGTGCGGCTGTACATTCAGATTGCCGCAGTTCGCTGGTATAAGAACAAATGAGCACTCGGTCGCTGCCCATGCCAAAGTTGCGGAATTCGATGCGCCCCCCGCATCTGTGAACGGAACTATCTACCAAAAGAAGGTGCGACATATTCTGTCGTAGGTGCATGTTAACCTCCTGTCTAAGGAGGGAAAAACATGACCATCAACGAATTACGAAAGCAGTTCCCAGACGAGATGTCGTGTCGCTTGTTCTTTGAATCCATGATCTGGTCGTCCGGCCGTGTCTGTCCGCACTGCGAGAGCGCGAAGTCCTGGATGATCAAAGGCCAATCCGCCCGCGAGGGATTGTATGAGTGCGGTAGATGCGGGCTTCAGTTTACGGTTACGACACAGACGCCGATGCACTCGACGAAGCTTCCCCTATGGACGTGGCTGCTGGCGATGTACCTGATAGGCAGTTCCAGCAAAGGTATCTCTTCCGTCGTCCTAGGCAGGCTCATCGGGACAACCCCAAAGACGGCTTGGAAGGTCGGTCATGCCATTCGAGCCATGATGGCTTCGGTGCCTGCCGAATTGCCGCTCCTTATGGGAGTAGTCGAACTCGACGAGAAATATCTCGGCGGACGCCCCCGGTTCCAGAAAGGGGTCAAGCACAAGTGCGGCAAAGGCACCGCCAAACAGTGCATTGCAGTTGCCGTCGAACGCGAAGGATCGGCAAGGGCCACTCTGGTCCCGCACGCCGGTGAGAGTGTTCTTGGTCCTTTCGTCAAAGGTGTCGTAGATACGGCTGCATACCTGATGAGCGATCACAACCCGGCATATGTGAAGATCGCCGAAAGCTTCGCGGGGCATTCTTTCGTGGACCACGGAGAGCGCGAGTACGCCAGAGGTGAGGTCCACAACAATACTGCCGAATCATATAACGCGATCCTGGAAAGAGCGAAGATCGGGGTCTTTCACTATATGAGCAAAGAGCACATGCAGCGTTACGTCGATGAGGCAACATTCCGATGGAACCAACGGGTCCCGGATGTAAGTCACACCCGACGCGGAAAGGAAAAGGTCGTGATGAAGCCCCTACCAGTCATCGAGAAAATCCAGAACCTACTCCGGGTGGCGCTCAACGTCCAGATCCGATGGACCCCCAATAGCAGTATCTATGCCATTGCTTAGCAGTACCTTTTTATGTGACATAGTTCCGTCTGTGAAAGACCTTTCGATAGTCAGGGGGCGGGAATACAGCTTCTCGGTACAGACGGTCGATCAGGGCAGTGACCGGTGTATTATGGCTTACAACCGGCGCGAGGCGCCTGTTTCAGTGAGAATCGTCATGACGGCCGAAGAAAATATCTCTTCCGACCGGCCATTTCCGTTTGATTACCTGGTCCCTCCCAACACCGACCTCTGCCTTGCGCGGATCTCCGCATTTGACAAGGACAAGAGTTATCGCTTTAACTTCAGTCCGGTCTGGATGGTCGGTAACTACACCGCACGGCATACGCCACCCAAAGGGTACCGTTTCCCCTGGCCAAAGGGGAAAAGCTTCACCGTCGGCCAGGCTGCGGGAGGCCCGATCACGACCCACATTGATCCTGCCAGCCAGTATGCGGTGGACTTTCCCATGCCTACCGGCACACCTATTCTGGCGGCCCGTGCCGGGACAGTGATAAATTTCGAAGATTCGTTCACCGTGGGGGGGATGGATCGGGCGCTGGTGGACAAGGCAAACTTCGTGGATGTACTCCATGATGATGGTACCATCGCAACCTATGCCCATCTGCAGGAGAAGGGCGTAGTCGTCCAGCTTGGGCAGGCAGTTGCTGCGGGAGACAAGCTAGGACTATCAGGTTCGACCGGCTACTCAAGCGGGCCCCACCTGCACTTCGCGGTCTGGAAATTGGATAGTATCTACAGAGGGTTTACCCGAGCTTCCATCCCCATCGAGTTCTGCACCGACAATTATGAACGTTGTGGGTCGTTAAAATACGGGATGACCGTGTCAAGCAGTAGAATCCCGGGCGAAACAACCGCCGTGGCCCACAAGCAAAGGCCGCCACGCCGCACATCAGCAAATCCATAAGGAGCGAACATTCCATGCCTGCCATGACCATTATTATCGCCATAGTCATAGCCCTGCTCGGTATCTTTCTGTTAGGTGCCGGCATAAACGCCCTGCGCAGACGAAGCTTGCGCAATCAGACCGTGCGCAAGCGCCGTTACAACCTGGCGCTAATTGAGCTAACCTTGGCCTTCTGCCTTCTCTCTTTTGCCGCACTCCTCTGCACGGTGGCGGTGGCGACCAGGGGTTATCAGGCGCTGACCCGCGAGGAAGTGGCGGCGGTGGTGCGAGTGGAGCCCAGCGGGGCACAGAGCTTCACCGCCCAGTTCCGGTTCCCCGACGGGCGCCAGGCGCACTTCAATCTTGCCGGTGATCAGCTCTACGTGGACGCCTTTATCCTCAAATGGAAGCCGCTGGCCAATTTTCTCGGCCTCCATACCGCCTTCGAACTCGACCGGGTGGCGGGGCGCTACATGAAGCTGGAGGACGAAACGAACCGGCCACGGACGGTGTTCAGCCTGACGGCGCCCAAATTTCTCGATCTGTTTACCCTCCGGCAGCGTTATCTCTTTCTTGCCAACTTTCTCGACGCCGAATACGGTTCCGCCACCTACATGATGGCCCAGACCCCGGCGACCTACGAGGTGCGGGTCTCCACCACCGGCCTGCTGATCAGGCAGGTAGCAGAGCCACTGCCGGCGGTTCAATAGAAGCCGGAGTTATTGGAGCTTGCCGTGATCAGACCCAGTGAAACCTCCATCACGAGAGTGCTGCCGCTCAGCTCCGATTCCGCCTTGCGCCGGCGCTTTATGGTGGTGGACGAGCCGCTGCAGGGGAACCTCCGCTTCGGCCTCATGCTGGAGGTCCTCGACATGCTGGCCGGTGAGACCGCGCTTGCCTATGTGCGCCGCTTCCACCCCGAGGGGCATGTGGTGACTGCGGCCATCGACAGCATCAGAATCAGGCACGCCGGCGATGTGGCGCGGGACCTGGTTTTTCACTCCAGCATCAACCTGGTGGGCCGGACCTCCATGGAGGTGGGGATCAGGGCGGAACACCCCGGCGCCCCACCCGACCGGATCGCCTCCTGTTACTTTACCATGGTGGCGCGCTCCGGGAGTGGCGAAGGGGCAACCAGCATCCCGATCCCGCCATTGGCATATGGGGATGACCTGGAGAGACACCGGGCCGAGAAGGCGCTGGCACGGAGGGAGGCGCATCGACGCGAACTGGTCGCAGCATCGGCGCCACCGAGCCCAGAGGAGAGCCGACTGCTGGCCACTCTCCAACAGGCCCAGCTGGAGCCGGGTTTTGCCGGCCTGTTGGCAGGGAAGCTCGTCACCGAGTCGTGGGAACGGATGTATCCCGAACAGGAAGGGGTGCCGAAGACCATCTTCGGCGGCTACCTGATCCGCCGCGCCTTCGAGCTTTCCTCAATCTGCGCCGAGCTGGTCGCCCCGGACCGGCCGGTAGTCGTGGCGGTGAACCGGATCAACTTCTTCCATCCGGTCCGACTCGACGACAAGCTCCACTTCACCAGTCGGGTGGTCTACACCGGCACCACCTCGATCTGCGTCGAGACAGGCATTGAGCGGATCAGCCGCGACCGGACCAGCAAGGCCATCTCCAACATCTGCCTGTTCACCTTCGTCAATGTCGATCGGGACCTGATGCCCCGGCCGGTGCCAAAGGTCTACCCCGCCACGGCCGCCGAGGATGCCAGCTACCTTGAGGCCCATCGTCACCATCAGGCGCACCTGCGCGTGCGGGAGGATGGGGTGCTTGCAATGCGGATTTAAGATTTATCCTGGTTGGCCGAAGAGCCCAGGTAGGGTCTAGTTTACGAGGATAATCGGCAGATTGAAAGAGGGGGAGACAGAACATGAGCATTGAATGGAGTGATCGCTACAGCATAGGCGTCGAGGAGATCGACAACCAGCACAAGGAGCTATTTTCCCGGTTCAACAGCCTGCTTTGCGCCTGTAAAGAAGGGGCGGGGAATAAGGAGGTCACTCGGCTCCTGCAGTTCCTCGGTGATTATGTGGTGGAGCATTTCAGCGCCGAGGAAAAAATGCAAATCGCCTGCGGCTATCCCGATTACAACATGCACCATATTGAGCATGAAAAGTTCAAGCACCAGCTGGCGGACCTGCAAGATCAGCTCGCCGCGGAAAGCTCCAGTTTATACCTGGTCATTCTCACTAACAAGGTGCTGGTGGAGTGGCTGATTACGCATATCACCAAGCTGGACATGGAAGTTGGGAAGTACCTGCAAAAGCCCGGAAAATAACCTCCTGAAAATCCTCAGAATCGGTAGGTCAACCAACTGGTGAGATGATCCATTGCCTCTCTGGGCGCTGGTTCTCTCAGAAATGGCCCCGCAAGAGAGTGGGCGTAGATCGCCACGAAGGTGGTATCGGCTCGCATATATAGTCGTCCCTGAGATGCCGGCGGTTCAGGATCTGATCCAGCCGGGAGCGGAACAGATCGCCTTGCTCTGAAAAGCCTGCATTTGGTTGCATGAAATCACCTGGTTTTGAGAGTGTTGATTCAATTTCTGGTGATTATATCATACAGAAAACATAAAATAAACCAACAAATACGGTCTGTTACACTTTTTCAGGGATGACAATATTTCAAGTTTGCCTGAAAATTTTCGATTGTGTAGCACCCCACTCCCTTGTCCTGGCGATATACTACCGCTATCGTTTCGCCAATCCGGAAGAGTGCAGAAACACCGGCTGGGAATGTTTTGCTGCATAATCAGCCTACGCGGTAAGGATGACGGAAGCCAGAGTGCGGCTCGGAGAACCGGGTTGACAGGAGACTTTTCCGTGATAAACATGAAGTGGTCGGATTTCCAAAAGCACAGATAATTTCGATAAAGCCAAACCTTTCGCGAGAAAGGGACGGAAAGCCACGGATCTTTTGATAAAGATGGCCGAGCTGCCAAATGACATATTTGGGTGGCTCGGCCATTCTATTTTTCAGCGGATGGAGGGGATGATCGGGAAGAGGTAGAACACGAGTTTTTCACGAGAGAAAGGAGGTGACTCCTTGCCTACGAAGCCCTGTGGGGCGGGCGGATCCAGAAAATTGGTTTAAAGCCAAGAGCGAAGAATTGGAGGAATTATGAAGAGACAGAGATTCACGATCCCCAGTTTCGTCGTCCTGATGCTGCTGGCGGTGAGCGGGGTAGCCCAGGCAGCGGAAGGCGCAATCCTGAATCGGTTGGACACCATAACCACGGTTGCTTCGACGGTGCCCGCGAACGGTGACGTCAACCCCTACGGCGTCGCAAGGGTAAAGCGTACGGTGGGCAAGCTACAGGCAGGCCACATCCTGGTGAGCAATTTCAACAATTTCAATAACCTGCAGGGCACCGGCTCGACGATAGTCGACATCGCTCCGGACGGGTCGTTCGCCCTGTTTGCCCAGATCGACCCCGCCAAATTGCCCGGTGCGTGTCCCGGCGGCGTCGGCCTGACGACCGCGCTCGTGACCTTGCGCGCGGGATGGGTGTTTGTCGGAAGCCTCCCTACAGCTGATGGCACGGCAGCCACAGCCCAAGCTGGCTGCCTGATCGTGCTCGACAGCGACGGAACCCCGGTGGCAACCATATCCGGACCGCCCATTAACGGTCCGTGGGACATGACCGCCACTGAAAACGATCATCAAGCCAAACTGTTCGTCACCAATGTCCTCAACGGCACCGTGGCGGCCAACGGCCAGACCGTAAACCAAGGCACCGTGGTCCGCATAGATCTGGACATTCACAAGAGAAGCAAGCCCTCGGTCGCATCCATGACGGTAATCGGGGATGGGTTCGCTGAGCGTACAGATCCGGCTGCGCTCGTCATTGGACCGACCGGCGTCGGCCTCAGCCATGGAGGCAACACCATCGCGGATTCCGCAAAAGAAGGGTCGCGGGCGCTCTACGTTGCCGACAGCCTGAATAACCGAATCGCGGTGATCCCCAATGCCCTCGACCGTACCACATCGGCCGGCACCGGCCTTACGCTGTCCGCCGGCGGCAGCCTGAATGATCCACTCGGGCTTGTTGTCGCGCACGACGGCAACATTCTGACCGTCAACGGCAATGACGGCTTCATCACCGAGATTACGCCAAAGGGAAGCCAGATCGCCACGAAACTTCTCGACAATACTGGTTCACCGCCAGGAGCCGGCACGCTGTTCGGACTCACCTTTGTCCCGAATGAAAGGGTCTTCTTTGTGGATGATGGAACCAACACCCTGAACAGACTGCATTGAAGCCTGTTAGCTGCGGTTCGTGCGGGCGAATGGGATAAAAGGCACTGTCCCCCTTTTATCGTTTGTGCTATGCTTTTACTCCCCAACACGGGAGACATTTACACAACAAGGAGTAGACCATGGCAAGAGCCACAGCCCGCCACATTCTGGTGGCAAGCAAGGAGGTTTGCGAAGACCTCAAGAAGCAAATTGAAGCTGGTGCCGACTTTGCGGCCGTTGCAAAGGAACATTCCCTCTGCCCATCGGGCAAGCAGGGTGGGGGTCTGGGCGAATTCGGCCCGGGCCAGATGGTCAAGGAATTCGATCAGGCCGTTTTCACCGGCGAAGTGGGCAAGGTCCAAGGCCCGGTCCAGACCCAGTTCGGCTACCACCTGCTGGAGGTCACCAGCCGCACCGAGTAGGCGGGTATATTTTGCCGTACAACCGGTAATACAAAGGGGCCAGGCTACTTGTTGACAAAGTAGCCTGGCCCCTTTTCGTTCCGGGTCACTGCCCCAGAAAGGCCAACAGCTCGGCATGGAAACGCTCTTTTGCCTCGAAGTGGGGAATGTGGCCCACGTTGGGGATCTCGACGAGCTTCGCGCCGGGGATCAAGTGCGCGGTCTTCCTCCCCAGTTCGGGATACTGGCCGACCTTTGCCAGGAGCTCCTTCTTCACCCTGGCCTTGCCGACCACGGTCCGGTCCGCCTGGCCGATCACCAAGAGGGTCTTCGCCTTGACAAGGGAGAATTCATGGCAGACCGGCTGCTCGTATATCATCTGGTAGGTTAGCGCTGCGGACATGGCCAGCCGCGGATATCCGCCGCTGGCTTTCCAGCGCACGGCCACCGTGGGATATTCGTCATACTCGGGGCGCCATTGCACATAATAACCCTTGTGGTAATTGCTGATTCCCTCTGCGGTTGCGTTCAATTCGCTCTTGTACGCTTCCTCGACGCTGGCATAGGGGACGAAGGCCCGGTAATCCTCCAGTCCTATGGGGTTTTCCAGGACCAGGTGCGTCACCATCTCGGGATACATGAGGGCAAAGCGGGTTGCCAGCATCCCCCCCATGGAATGGCCAACCACGGCCACCTGGCTGACCCCCGCGGCATCCAGCACTTTTTTGGTGGTGGCGGCAAGCAGGTGAAAGCTGTAGTGGATGTTCGGCTTCGCCGACTTGCCAAAGCCGATCTGGTCGGGGACGATGACCCGGTAGCCTGCATGGGCGAGGGCGCTTATGGTGCCGCGCCAGTAGGCGCCGAAAAAATTCTTACCATGCAGAAGCAGCACCGTCCGGCCGTTTCCTGGCCCTTCCGGCGGTACATCCATGTAGTCCATGCGCAGGTCCTGTCCCTCGATGGTCAACGGCAGGTAGCTGACCGGATAGGGGTAGTCATAGTCTTCCATGGTTATGGACAACGGCTGCACGTCCTGTGCGCCGGCTGGTGCGGGGAGGATAACCAGTGACAGGGCCAGGATAAAACCGGCGGCGATTGCAGTTATGCTTGTTTGGATTTTCATGTTGTTCTTCCTTTCAAACAATGAGGCGGGGTTTGGAAGAAGAAGCCGGCAGGGAGCTGCAGGGGAGGACGTCAAGTGTGTAGCTCTGGCACCTTTGGCACCCTTAAGCGGGAACTTCGGAATCTATCTGACTTAGCCTCTATATTCACTGTACCCCACCGAAATGTCATCAATTCGGTACTGATGAACATCAATACCTGTCACCTTGGCATCGTTAAAAATGGCGTAGTTAACACCGGCCCCCATAGCGCTTCTATAAATCAGTCCATCAAACCCGCAGTGCTTTATAAACTCGCACAGGTACTGACTCGGGAGGTACTCAAGATGGGCAGACTTGGGCAATACGGGCATGGTCAGTTCTTCGCTCAGGCGGCAGAGGTACTCCATATAACGGCGAAGCAACTTTATCTGCTCCTCGGAGAGTAAAAACGGTGAAATGGTTTTACGTGGAGAGCGCAGGTCCGCAAGTCCAATCTTTCCATCTACCTCAAACTCGGCGACACAGACCATCTCGCCTTTATGGGGACGAATTTCAGCTATAGCCGTAATTGTATCTGAGGCAACATACAGGCATGGAATACCTACCGGATTTGCTCGTCCATTACCGGTCAGGACAGATGGTGGCTTACCCATTTGATCCAAAGAGTACGGTTGCTGCTGCTCACACATCCTGGCACGATAGACTTTAATAGGAATATCCGCCGTAGGCGCAACTAGAAAACCGAATAGTTCTTTAAGTTGCACTGTCGCCTGGATATTTTTCGGGAAGAAACGGTTCCGGTGTTTCAGTTCTTCCCGAAAGTCCTCCCACTCCTTTACTGCAGATGCGTCGTGCTGTATGACCGGCGCGTAGTTCTTTTGCAGCATGTCGATATTATTGAAAATAAGCCCCAACAACATCTCAGCCTTCACGGAATCCAGTTTTTCAAACAGCTCCCAATCCGTTCGGAGCAGCGATTCTATACTGCAGGAACCTGGTTCGGAGCTTTCTTCGTAAAGTCCGAATACTGTCTCAAAACGATCTATCAACTCATACGGTTCAATCAGTTTGACGTCCATGCTTAAGCAGAATCCACATTTACCCGTTTCCTGGGCAAGCAACTCTATCTGTTGCGAAAGAAAGGTATCGCCAAAACAGTTTCCGCAGCACTTCCTCATAGGTCACACGTCAGGGAATTGATCATTAGTTCGATATGATGCTGCATCGAGAGCTTTTTCACATAGCCCAGGCCTGGATAGTGCTCCCTTTCAAGGCATTTCACGTATTCCTTTACTGCGTCGGAACGATAAATTGGTGAATTTTTCTTCTTCACATCATCAACCAGCTTTTGCAAGGCTTCCAGGAACTTGCCACCAGGGTCAACCGGGGTGTTTGTCCGATCAGAGAGGTAGTGCTTGACGAACATGTCGTCATCTTCATCTGCATCTATATAAGTCAGATGTATAGCAATAGCATAAGCCGGGCCGCCACCCTCGCTATAATCATCGCCGACAATCAGGAAATCTCCGAAACCATCCACCCCTTCATCCTTATAGGTAATATGAAGATCGGAGAAATGTTCCACTTCAGGATGTTCGCGGTTGGTGCGTTTGATAAAGCCATCACGGATAAGAACACGGGTCTTCTCGTTGAAGTGCTTACGGTAAAGCTTGCTGCAAAACTCTTCGATAAAGATATGCTCGGTGACCTTTTTCAGGTTTTTCAGGGCATCCGCCAGTTCATGGCCGCGCTGGTATCCGGAGTGTACTATGGTGACAGGATGTGAAGCGGCTTTACAGAAGCTTGTAATATCTGGCAGCAAGGTGTCTTGATTTACGATGTAGCCTAATGAAAAATTGCGATATTCGGATAGGGTGTTATTGACGAGGTCGTAGATTAGAGCGGGGTCAATGTCACAAAGTTCACCGCATTGGGGATTAACGATCAGCACAAACCGGATATTTTGTTCAACAAGTGCTTCCAGCGCACGACGTAGGCCGGACACATTCTGTTTCACCGGCTCAAGAATCGGAACGATGGCGGCCTGGGACATGCGCTCGGCATTTTCACGGATGGTAATCAATTCGTACTGTTTGCCTCGAAAGTAGGGGTAGTACATTGAATCTCCTTGAATTATGCCGTTTAACCAGCCAGACAGCTCCCGATGGCCGTATTCAGCAGTCGAGAAAATCGCGCCTGGCTGGCAACACCCAACTTGCATGAGAGTGAAACCGCCGTCAGCGATTCAGGAACGGAAAGGACAAAATCCCGAAGATGCTTGCTGTTGTCGCGCTTCTTGAACACAGCCACCATGGAGTCGTGTGCCGTTGTCGGATCAAGCACGCTGAATAGCTCGCGGCAGGCCTGATACATGCGAGCGTTAGAAACTTGCGGCACTTTCCCGAAGTGTTCCTTGACGATCTGCTCGTATTCGTTTCTTCTGAGCGAGTCGAAGATGACCTCTGGCCTGACTGACCTTTTGAGCGATGACGGCTCTCGCAGGGTGCTAATCGTATATCGGTCCGTCAGAACCATCAAACCGATATCATCACTTACAACCCCAGCCACCTTGTCCAGTTGCGAATCCGAGGTAATCACATTGACGCGGTCGAAAACCTGCTGGTAGGCGGCAATTTGCCGAGTCAAGCGATCCGTGCTGTCATATGCGGATTTGATTTCATATACCGTGCTGGTCCCGTTTAGGACAACCACATCAGCCTTGCAGGAACCGGCGCGCAACTCGGTCAGCATTGAGGCTGTATTGAGCGAATGCACACCCAGTAAGACTTTCCGGGCGATGGCATTTTTGTAAATATATTCGTTTCGATAGCTGCGGAACAACAGGGTGTGGACCTGGTCAAAGAAATCGCGCAACAGGATTGCCGGATCGAATTCCCGGAATAGGCCCGCTTCCTTCAGAATAGCGGCAGCCAAGGGGGAACGCCCTTTGGAGGCGAACTCATCTATGACCGCCGCAGAGAAGATTCGCGCCAAGACGGGCCCGCAGGATGAAGGTATTTTGTATTTCTCGTGTATCATTTACCTGCTCCAGACATCTGTGATCCAAAAGAATAAAGGGACGGATACAAATCAAACCGATTAATATCAGTTATTTATAGCACGGTTTAACGCAACACAAAAGAGTCGGAGGCTAAACATTTCACAAAAACCTATTCCCCACTTTTCTTCACCCGGCACACCGTCCCATGCACCTCGGTATCGGCATAGTGTGCGGAAAAGTCGGTAAACTTCGTCCTAGATTGATGATCACTGCACCGTTTACAAGATTCGTAAACTCTTCATCTCTATTGTCAATGACAGCCAGTGGAAGGTCCGAGGCGACTACCGTTAACTTGCCTCTGTTTTGCCTGGCATGGAAAAGCCGCAGAAACATCCGTGCGGCATGGGGCCTTCTTGCAAGGACTCAGCGATTGTCCACCATCAGGTTTTCGACTCAACGTATTTGGCAAAAAAGCGGCCGAGCTTCTCGACCGGGAGTTCGGCGCAACCCATAAGGGTCGCGTCTACACATATCACAAAACCCTAATCCCCGCTCTCCTTCACCCGGTAAACCGTCCCGTGAGCCTCGGTATCCGCCCGGTGGGCGGAAAGGTCGGCGGCCACGGCATCTAGCTTCTGATTAACAGCCCCGATGAGGAACGAGTTATGCTCGATCTTTCCGTTCAATTCATCGAACCTGTCGTCGATTTTCCGGTTCAGTGACTCGTGCCCTTCCAGAACAAGGTCAAACTTGCTGCGTATGTCTTCCAGCAGTATTTCCAGATGATCCTTTTCCATTATCCCTCCTGCTTCCCGGGCAAGGCATAAGTGAGTAAGACGTTAGACGTGAGAGGTAAGTCTTGAAAAGCGATAAAGGGTTTCTTTCCTGATGCGCTTTTTGGCCGCATCCCAATCGCTGATTTCCGCTTCGCCCACCCGAAGGTTCTCTTCGCGCTGCTCAAGCACGGCCCCATGCCATGCCGGCGATTGAACCTTCTCGGCATGCTGGCAGAGATCGTCACAGAGGGACTCCATCGCCTGGATTTTTTCTTTCTGGCTCATCTTTTCAAGAGGAAGCGCTATGCCCATGTTGACCTTACTCCTTCCCGTGGCACACCATTAATCGCCCTTAAATTACCCCCATCGCCCCGTCCTGTCAAGCGAGAAGACAAGAGGGCCAGCAGGCTGAAGAGGGGGCCAAAATTGAATAACCTTCAGCCTCAACCCCTGAGTATCAACTCAGTCTTTATACAAAAACAGCCCGGAGACGAGAGGGACGTCGTTGACTTGTTGACTAAAGTGCGGTTTGAATGTCTCAACTCAACAACTCAACTACGTTATGGCTCTCGTCCCCTTATGGATCATGGCTGTACATGCGAATGTTTGCGTGCCCGCTTCCTCACTGCACTGCCACGCCGAATTCTACGCGACTGGCGCTCTCACTTTCCCGCCCCGGAGCCTTGAATATATCCCCCTTCTTCTCGAAAATCCGTTCCGGCGGCAGCTTTCCCTCGGCGACGAGGAAGTTGCGGACCGCCACGGCGCGGTCGCGGGCAAGGTTCTGCAGCTCCTCATTCCCCACCACCGTATGGGTCAGGATCAGCTTCCGCATTTCATCATCGGGGATGTCCTTGACGAGGCCGATGATGGTGCGTGGCTTGGGAAATTTCTCCTTGCGGTAGACGGCCTTCAGCCAGGTCGACTGCTCCTGGGGAAGGATCTCCAGGGTCTCGGCACTCTGCCCTTCCAGGTTCTTCTTCTCCTTGACAAGAGCGAGGAATTTTTCGTTCTTCATCTTCCTGAGGAGTACTTCGCTGCGGTAACCCTCCGGGTCCCGCTCCTGATCGACAAAACCGGACACCTCCAGCTTCAGGGCGGGACGGTCATGGATGGCCTGGGCCAGTTTGCGCAGCTTTGCCTGCTCGGCATCGGAGAGACGCGCCGTGCCGTAAGCAAAGCGGACACTGCTGAAATCCTCCTTTCCGCCGAAGGCCGACTGGAGTAGGGCAAAGGGAGCCGTGGCCGCCTTTACCAGGAGATTTTTCAGCATCTGCAGCACCATTTGCCAGACATTGAACTTGGGGTCGTCGGTCCGCCCCGCCACCGGGAGGTCGAGGTGGATCTCCCCCTTGCGGTCCTTGAGGAGCGCCACGGCAAGACGGACGGGAAGGCTCGTGGCCCTGTCGCTCTCAATTTTTTTGCCGAAGGTGAACTGGTCGAGGAAGAGCTTGTTTTCGGAGTCGAGCTTCTTGTTCTCGATGTGGTATTTGAGATCAAGGTAGAGTTTTCCCTTTTCCACCGCATAGCCGAGGAACGTTCCTGCATAGGGGGTGAAGGACGACAGCTCGATGTCGGTGAAGCTTACCTTCAGGTCGACGAAGAGATCATCCCGTAGAGGATTGATCTGGCCGGTGATGCGGAGCGGTGACTGGTTTCCCAGGTTCCCCCGAAGGTCCACGTCGGCGAGACTGTTTGCCTCGGAGGAGAGGCCGCTAATCCTGCCGCCGAGGTTGACTATGGTGGAAGAGTATTCCGGCTGTGTATGGCGGTCGACAAAGGCGATGATCCCGTCCTGCAGGGTGACCGTGTCGATACGGACCGTTCCCTTTCCTGCCGAAGCCACAGCTGGTTGCGTAGCGGGAGGCGGTGCGGCGAGCGGCGGTTGCGCGGCGGAGGCCTGCTGTGCCGTTTCCTTCACCTGTTCCGGCGTGTAGAGCTCCTTGAGGTTGAGGGTGCCGTTTTTTTCTACAACGATCCGAGAATAGAACTTGTTGAGGGCGATACCGGCGATTTCGAGGGAGAAGGGGCTGAGCGTGCCGCTCAGCTTGTCGAGCTCCAGGCTCTCCCACTTGAGGAGATCCTCATCGTCCGCATCGAGGGAATGGAAGGAGCGGACTGCGAGGTCGCCGCGGAAGCTCCCGGTCAGCCTTCCTTTCGTCTCGGCCACTGCAAATGAAAGCTTCGTGTCCAGGCTCCCGTCGGCCAGGGTCATGTTCAGGTTTTCCGGAAGATAGGGATTGAAATCGACCAGGTCAATCCGGCGCAGCGTGCACTCCCCCTTCAGCCTTAACGGCTGCGGATTTACGCGACCGGAGGCCCTGATCGCCCCTCTGTCCCCGTACCCCGCGGCAATCCTGAACGGCATCGTGGCAAAACGGGGGCCGGTGATGTTGGCAAGGGAAAAGCTAAGATTCCGCAACCGGAATAACGAGGCATCCTCCTTCATCCGGTCTGTGAATGCGATGTTCAGTCCGGAGCCTGTTACGCCCCTCACCTTGTAACGGAAAGGAGCTTCGGCCTCCTTCTTTCCCTTGGTCGGCGCAGCCGTTTTCTTCGTCTCCCGCAAAAGCATCAGCGGAGAGAGTTGGCCGTTGGCAGCGCGGGAGATACGGAAATTCCCGTTTTGCAGCCTGACCCCCTCGACCTCGGCGGTTCGCCCCTTGAGGTTGCCGCTCACCCCGCTCACCGCAAGCCGTGACAGCCTGGCCCCATCTTCCTTGCCGAACGACACGGCAAGCTGGCGGGCCTCCACGTTCCCTTTGTCCAGCCTCAGGCCGTCGACGGTCGTGTAGGTGACCTCGGCAGCAACGTCGAGCCTCCCCTTCACCGGTGCGGTCAGCTCGCCGGCCAGGTAAGGATAATAGGCGTCGAGGAGAAGCTCCTTCACATCCACCGCGGCGGTGGCGGCGGGGGGCTCGACCGCGAAGTCACCTTTGACTGTTCCCTTCTCCCCCCGGGCAGAGGCAAACGCCAGCGTGTATTCCCCCTTCTTCCCCGGCGCCGTGGACAACCCGGTCACGCCGAGGGCAATGTCGGTCAGCTCGGTCGTGAAGCCCCCCGGCGGGAGGCTGTCGGCGACATGGAGGCGGCCGTTTTCGAGACGGATGGTGCCGATGGTGACGAGAGGCTTGGGAGCGGTTGCCGCGACAGGTTCCCCTTCCTTCCCGACGGGCTTTTCCCCTCCCGTTAGGCGCTGAAAGTTCCACGCCCCCTGCCGGTTACGGGCAAGGTACATTTCCGGACCGTCGATGACCAGCGTGGAGAGCGCAAAATCCCGGGTCATGACCTGTGCCCGACTGATCCGTGCCGCCATTTGCACCAGGGAGAGGAGCGGTGCGCCGCCTCGGTCCCGCATTTTCAGGTCCGACAGGACGACGTCCCCCTTCACTTCCAGCTCTGGCTTGTTATCGGCAGTGACCCGGTGAATCACTTCCAGCGTGGTGCTCAGGCGGCCGGAGTCCATCTGCACCGGCGGAGTGCCGGGATAATAGGAAAAGTAGAAGGGGAGCGACAGCTCCTTCAGGTTGACGTCGAAGGAAGTCTCGGCTTCCTTGACGAAGGGCTTCAGCCGCCCTTCCAGGTTGAGCGGCGAGCCGTTGACCACGGCGCTGAAGTGGGGACGCACGTAACGGTCCGCCAGATAGGGGATATTACTGATGAACGGGATTCCCACCTCGATCCGTCGCAGCGTATGCCGTTTCTCCGCGGGGAGGGCCCGGTCGACGAAATCGACGGAGCCGTTCGTGATGGTGATGTTGTTGAGGGAAAAACGGAGCGGCTTTTCTTTCTCCTCTTTCTTCCCTTCCAGGAGATCGGAGAAGTTGTAGGAGTTGGCGGCGGTCCGGATGACGTGGGCATAGGGCGCCGTCAGCTGCGCCTCGCTGACGATAGGGGCAAGGCGGAAGAGGGAGCGGGGGCTCACTCTCACCCGCACGCTGCTGAAGGAGGCGAACGTGACATCGCTCCCCTTCTCCCTGAGGCGAAACCCCTCGACCCTCACCGTCCAGGTGAACGGGTTAATGGCGACCCGGGAGATCGCTGCCTTTCGCCCCGTCGCCGTCTCAATATCCCCGACCGCCATGCTCCTGACGATGCCGGGGAGGACGAAGGCTATAAAGCCCGCGCACAGGACGATAACGATGCCCACCCCCACTGCCCACTTCAGCCAGCGCTTCATGACGACTCCAAGCTGTAGAACGCCTCGTCCTACACAGGGAAATAATAAAGATTTAATCTAATTTTTACAGAAGTTTGCCGAAAGTCAAAACCGGTTCCCATCTGAAGGAATGAAAACGGAGGGCACCGGGGTCACGGAAGGCGCCGAATTCTATGAGACGAGAGGGACGTAGTTGACTTGTTGACTAAAGTGCGGATTGGATGTCTCAATTCAACAAATCAACTACGTCCCCTTATGGCTCGCGATTTGTGTGGTGCGTTTACGAGTAGAATTAACAGAATATAGGGTTGATGACGCCGTTGGTTAGGACACACGGCAGTCGCTGCTTGCTCCACTTCGGTCAGATTCTCGGCAGTTCTGAAGTGCAGTGGGGGCAGCGCACTGCCTTGACCGGTATGCTTGAATAACAGTAGGAACACTCCTTGGCTGTGGGAGCAGCTGCCGGTTGTTCCCGTTTCAGCCGGTTGATCTGGCGGATCAGGAGGAAGAGGGCAAAGGCGACGATCACAAAATCGATTGTCGCGTTCAGGAAGAGCCCGTAGTTGATGGTGGCGGCGCCGGCCTTTTTCGCCTCGGCCAAGGTCTCGTAATCCCGGCCGGAGAGGTTGATGAACAGGTTGCTGAAATCCATTTTGCCGATAGCCCGGCCGATGGGGGGCATCAGGATGTCGTTGACAAAGGAGGTGACGATTTTCCCGAAGGCTGCGCCGATGATGATACCGACGGCCATGTCGATGACATTCCCCTTCATCGCGAATTCCTTAAATTCCTTGAACATGCCGTTCTCCTTTCAGGGACAGGGTGTCGTATTGGCGCTTCTGAGTTACATGATCCTTACCTTTAAATGCCTCGGTCCCCCTATGGCTCGCGAGCCTCAGGGGCTCATTCCCATGGTTCAGGCCGATGACCGTGCCGCTGCCAACAACTCGTGCCTTCTGCTTTAACACCTGAGTTGTTCCTCATCCATTATACAACAATATCCCGATAACGGCAGCCCCTGCTATGAGCAGCGGTTCCGGCACCTTCCAACGCCAAATGAGCAGCAGGCTGACAACGCCGATGACCGCCGTGGGAATGTCGGTAATCGAGCTTTGCCCGAGAATGACTGTCGCACCTGCAATTGCCCCCGAAGCGGCTGCTGTGGCACCTTTGACAAATCCTTTCAGGGCGGGATGTTCCCGGTAGCGGATGATATACCGGCCAACGAACAGGACAAACAGGTAGACCGGGAGAAAGACCGCCGCCGCGGCGGTGAGCGCCCCCCAGAATCCGGCCACGAGATAACCGACAAAGGCTGCAGTAATAACCACCGGACCCGGCGTTATTATACCGACCGCCACGGCGTCGAGGAACTGCCGTTCGGTAAGCCATTGGTGATTAAGCACAACCCCCTGGTGCAGGAACGGCACAATGGCAAGGCCACTGCCGAAGGTAAAGGCCCCTGCCTTGACGAAAAAGCCTGCCAATTTGCAGAGAAGCGGAGCGGTGGCCGTTATGCCTGCAACAGGAGCCATGATGCCGGGAATCAATTGGGCCTGCTTTTTCCAGCTCCCCGGCGGGGTGTAGAGCAGGATGCCGATGAAGCCCGAGACAACGAACAGCAGCGCAATTTCGGCGCGGGATACAATCGTGATCAGCGCGACGATGCCAAAGATCAGCCACATGCGCCGCTCTGTGCCTACCGTGGCTTTGGCGAGGCGGACCGCCGAATGCGCCACGATGGCGATCACCACCGGGCAGATGCCGTAAAAAAGCGCCTGCACGATGGTAAGCCCCTGGAAGGCCACGTAGAGATAGGAAATGGCAAGCACAATCATGAAGGCGGGGAGAACAAAGACGATGCCCACCAGAGACGCTCCGACTGTTCCGTGACGGATGTACCCGATCCACATGGCCAACTGGGCGGCCAGGGGGCCGGGCATCATCTGCGAGAATGCAAGCCCCTCCAGGTACTCTTGCTTGGTTATCCAGGCACGCGGGATCAGATCGCGCTGCATGTAGCCGGCAAGGGCTATCGGCCCGCCAAAGCCGAAGGCGCCGAGACGGAGGAAATAGCGAACCAGTTGCCACAGCCCAACCGGTTGCAGCGACCTCGTATCGACATCGTCTCCCCGCCCCTCCTGCATCTTCAGCTCAATTCCTGGAGCCGGTCTTGGCCAAGGCCGCTTTCAGGCCGCGGGCAAGCTTCTCTGGCTCGTCATACCCCCAGAAGTGGAGAAAGAAGAGCCGGGGAGCCTCATGGAGCATATGGCTGTGGATGGCAGTGACGGCGATGTTGTGGCTGGTGAGCGCTGCTACCACCGGGTTCACCTCGTCGGCCACCAGGACGAAATCGCCGGTCGTAGCGGCCTTGTTGCCGACCGCCTGCATGTTGATCCCGGTTGCCATGCCGAGGAATGGGGGGAGATCCATGCCATGCTCTTTGATCATTTCTTTCCTCGGAAAACTCAGCTGGAGCAGATTCCCCTTTTTCTGGCCGGTCCTGGCAAATATGGCCTCGACCCTTGTCCAGTCAACTGCCGCAGCCGGAGAAACGGCAGGTTGTTGCACCGCCATTGGTGTCGCTGTCAGGTCGAGTGCGGCACGCATGGCTTCGGCGAGTCTGCGGGGATCGCCGTTGCCGCCGAAATGAAGGTACATGACGGTGGGCACTTCGTTGAGAATATGGTTATGCAGGGCGGTGATCTCAATCCCTTCTGCTACCAGCCTGGTTATGACCGGTGCGACCTCTTTTTCCAACAGCACCAGATCCCCCATCATCATGGCTCGTTTCGCACTCCCGTTGAACCCGATCCAGGAAGTGAGTGCCAGCCCCGGCTTCACTGGTACTTCCCCCACCGTTACCTTGAGGTCTGACCGGGGAAACGTGACCTTCAGCATGTCCTCCTGCACGGCGCCCTTGCGGCCCAAAACCGTTTCGACTCCTTGCCAGTCAGTTATTTGTGCCAACGCAACCGGAACGAAACTTACCAGCAACGCCGCAACTAGAATCAACCGTTTCATCTGCATGCTCCTTGTCCGGTGCATTTCGCTGTTCAGCGCACCCGCGTCAGCTTAAGCGTCACCCCTCCTGTATCCTTCCCTTTCTCGAACATGGTCCATTTCTGGACGATATGATCATTGTCCGTGAAGGTAATGCGCACGGCATGCATATGCTTATCCTTTGCCGGATCGATGTCGTTCCCCTTCCTGGCGAACACCAGTTCGATCGTCTGTGGATCGGCTTTCGCGAGCGTCATCCGCGGCTGGTTGCGGAGCATGCAGTAATGGGTCATGGCGAGTGTGCCGTGCCGGTCGTGATAGACGGAAACCATCTCCTCGGCGCTCCCCGGGAAGAGCGTCTCGACCAGCGCGCTGCCGCCGGCCGTCAGGTGGTATTCCACCCTGACCTTCTCTCCTTCTTTCCCCATGTCCGATGTCCCTTCCCAGACGCCGACCAGCTGTTTCATCCGCTCGAACTCGGCGGAGCCGGTATACGGGGCGGACTGGTATTCTCCGGCATGGGCAACGAACAGCCCGGCAAGGGAAAGGCATACCGCTACGATCAGTAAAGCTGCCAGTTTTCTCATTTTGTTCCTCCTTTTGATTGCGTGGTTTGTATTGGCCTGGAGACAAGGCGCCGAGGTCTGAAAATCACTTTTGCGTAACGGTAGCCAATGGCGGGAGTACCGGCCGATCGCTACTTGAGAAAGTCCAGCAGCTCCCGGTTAACTTCCTCGGCGTGGGTCCAATTCAGGCCGTGTGGCCCGCCAGTCACAACCGCCAGCCGGCTCCCCTTGACGGCCTCATGCGTACGCAGCCCCGTGGCGGCAATGGGGAGAATCCGGTCGGCATCACCGTGGACGACCAGCGTCGGCACGTCGATCCGTTTGAGTTCCTCCCGGAAGTCGGTCAGCCATGCCGAGACACAATCCAGGGTTCCCTTAGGGGAAGCACCGGCCGCGATGTTCCAACTGAGCCGGACGGCCTCGTCGCTTATCTTTTTTCCCCCCGGGACGTCGGTGTTGTAGAAGTTTGCGAGAAAGTTGGAGAGAAACGACGGACGGTCTGCGGCTAGGGCTTGCTTGATGCCGTCAAAGACATTCCCGTCCACACCTGCCGGGTTGTCGGGCCGTTTCAGCAGGAATGGCGGTATTGCCGCCATGAAAACCGCCTTGCTCACCCGGCCGGTTCCGTATGCGCTGAGGTAGCGGGCCACTTCACCTCCTCCCATCGAGAAGCCGACCAATGTTGCATCACGCAGGTCGAGCTTCGTCATGACCTTGTCCAAGTCAGCAGCGAAGGTGTCGTAGTCGTAGCCCGACATCGGCTTGCTGGAGTTGCCGAATCCCCGCCGGTCATACGTTATGACCCGGTAACTCGCATTGACCAGTACCGGCACTTGCTTTTCCCACGAGGCACCGCTGAGCGGCCAGCCGTGAATTAGCACGACCGGCTTGCCAGTGCCGTGGTCCTCGTAGTAGAGATCGATGTTGCCAGAGTTTTCCTTACCGACATTGATGTAATTCATGAACAACCTCCTTTTTAGTGGATATTCACTATGTTAATTGAGTTACGTTCTTGACCGCGAGGAATGCAGAAGGATCGCGGTTCTGAGCATTACGCGGTGAATCCGCCGTCGATGGTCAGGCTGGCACCTGTCACGAAGCCCGCCTCTGGGCTGGCCAAATATGCCACCAGCGACGCGATTTCGTCGCCAGTGGCATAGCGGGGCAACGCCATCAACTGCACCAACATCTTGGCGAAATCGCTATTGGCAGGGTTCAAATCGGTGTCCACGGGACCAGGCTGCACGTTGTTGATCGTGATGCCACGGGGGCCAAGGTCGCGCGCCAGTCCTTTGACCAGCCCAACCAGCGCGGCCTTGCTCATGGCGTAGACGCCGCCACCCGCAAAGGGGACGCGTTCGGCGTTACAACTGCCGATGTTGATGACGCGCCCCCCCGCCTGCATATGCTTCACTGCGGCCTGGGTGGCGATGAACGCGGCGCGCACGTTCACCGCCAGGGTGCGATCGAAATCTTCGAGGCGATAGTCGTCTAAAGGGGCGATTACGGCGATACCGGCGTTGTTGACCAGAATGTCGATGCCGCCAAGCGCAACTACCGTCCGCTCCACGGCGGCAATCACCGCCTTGGCGTCGGCGCTGTCGGCCTGGATCGCCAGCGCCTTCACCCCTTGCGCCTGCGCAGTCTTGACCGTTTCGTTGGCATGATCCGGTTTGCTGACGTAGGTCAGTGCCACGTCTGCACCTTCGCGGGCCAGACGCCTGACGATGGCAGCGCCGATGCCTCGGCTGCCGCCGGTTACCAATGCCCGTTTATTTTCGAGTCGACGGTTCATATGGTTCCTCCTCTTCAAAGTACCGGTTTACCCGCAATGGCCGCCGAGGAACTCCTTGCCGAAGCGGACCTCGATGCCGTAGGGGGAGTGGGCCTTCATGATCTCCATGTACCCTTCGTAGGTTTCACTGTGCACCCAGTCCTGCTGGAGCTCGAGCAGAAACTGCAGCAGAAACCTGGCTTTGTCACGCGGCATACAAAGCGTATCGTATTTTTCTGCCAATGCAAATTGCCGTCAATGCAGGCCCCGTCTGGTTTAGCTGCGCGGGGCCTACGCTGGCGCCCATTGTTGTCAAATTGCATGCAACTAGCCGAACTTATAGGGAGATTACAGGTTTTAGCGGGCAATAACTCAAGTTCCCTCCTGCAGTGCCGATATAAAAAATATGTTTGGTGTCAAAGGAGGGTGGTATGCGGAGAATGGATGTAAACAGTCGTTATGCGACTGGTTGTATTGCCGCACTAGGGTTGGCCGGAATCTTGATCTGGTGGAGTGTTACCGGGTACATGGAATATGCCGGCTTGGCCAAAGGGGCGGTCGAGAGCAGCGCCACCGGCTGGATAATCGGCGCTTGCATCGCGGCGGTCATGGGTGGCCTGTTTTTTGTGCTAAGCCGACTGGCAAAACAGAGCACGCTCCGCATCATTAGAACCAACTGGGACCTGGCTGGGGAAAAAGTGCTCCTCATGGAGTCCCTGACCAAACTGGAAGAGACCTATGTCAACACCCTCCATTCATTGGCTGCCGCAGTGGATGCAAATAACGTCTATGCGGAAGGCCATGCTTCGAGAGTCGCGGAATGTGCGGTTAAGATCGGCAGAAATATGGGGCTGACTGGCGCAGAACTGCAGGCACTTGAAGAAGCCGCGCTCATTCACGATATCGGTAAAATCTGGGCGCCGGATCATCTCCTGTTGAAGGAGGGAGCGTTGAGCGTGGAGGAGCGTGAGATGGTCAGGATGCATCCGGTGCTCGGCGCTGAGCTCCTTGCCGCGGTGCATTCCCAGCAGAGCAAAGTCGCTGCGGTGCTCTATCACCATGAGCGTTTTGACGGCACCGGCTATCCGACCGGCCTGAAAGGGGAGGCGATCCCCCTTGAAGCGAGGGTTATCGCAGTTGCCGATGCCTTTGATCGGCAGACGGCCAAATCCATCTTCCGCCGGGCCAGTTCGGATCAGGAGGCGTTCGAGGCGATTTACGCCGGTTCGGGGAGCCGCTTTGACCCCCAGGTGGTGGAAGCGTTTATGGACGTCTTTGACGATCTTGCCCAGGAAGAGCCGGAGCGCCTACTGAAAAAAAGTTTTGGTCAGCGGTTGTTCAACGGGGTTGGCAACTGCTGATCACGGCTGTAACGAGCCGCCTTCCATGATTACGTGAAACGTCGGGGCGGAGCATGTGCGTGCTCCGCCCTTATCTAAATCGCCTTAGATAAAATCCCCCCTTGTCTTTCCCCCATCTCTCCTGGAACAACTCCACCCCCTTTTTGCTTGACTTGGCCGCATAAAATGAGTTAATTTGCCAGTTTGCGAACTAAGCTGGCCTCTCGGCCTCGACACTTTTAAAGGGTTGCAATGGAAGAGTTAAGCGAACTGTTACTGCAGAGAAGACGCAAGGTGGATGCACTGTGGGAGGCGGGGATCAACCCCTATCCCAACAATTTCAAGCCGCAGCATACCTCGGCTGACCTGCTGGCCGCCTATGGCATTGTCCAGACCATTGACGATGGGGCCCAGACCTTTATCGTGGCCGGCCGGATCGTTGCTCGCCGCTCCTTTGGCAAAGCCGCTTTTGTCCAGCTCCAGGACCGCAAGGGGCGGATGCAGCTCTATGTAAAAAAAGACAGCATTGGCGACGAGGCCTTCGAACAGTTCGAAAATTTCGACATCGGCGATATCGTCGGCGCAGAGGGGAAGCCGTTTCGAACCAAGACCGGTGAGCTTTCCCTGCACGCGAGCGAGATCAGGCTGCTGACCAAGTCCTTTCTGCCGCTTCCGGAAAAGTTTCACGGCCTCACCGATGTGGAAACCCGCTACCGGCAGCGTTATGTGGATCTCATCATCAACCCCGAAGTGAAAGAGGTCTTCATCAAGCGGGCTCGGGTGGTTCAGCTGATCCGCGATTTCATGATGGCCAAGGATTTCCTCGAGGTGGAGACGCCGATGATGCAGCAGAT
>JANXYN010000177.1 GCA_025356035.1 Geobacteraceae bacterium | reverse complement strand
GGTCGTTCATCTGCTGGACCAGAAGGAGGGGCGTTATACGGTCATCGGCGGGGAAGACGGTGGTGCGTTCCACACCCCCATCGCCGTTGCGGAAGACGATGCCGGGTATGCCTACATCACCGATTCGGCGGCAGGGTTGATCTTCCGTTACGGTCTCAAGGACAAGACCTTGACCCCCTTCACCCCGTTCCGGCTGGAAAGACCGACGGGGATTGCCTGGAGCAGCTCGACCAGAACCCTTTATGTGACCGACACCATGGCCCATCAGATCGTCGCCTTTGACCTGGAGGGGAAGGAGCGTTACCGTATCGGCGCCCGGGGGTACGGGGCCGGCGAATTCAACTACCCCACGGATCTCTTCGTGGATAAGGGGGGGCGGCTGTTTGTCACGGACTCCATGAATGCCAGGATTCAGATCTTTTCACCCCAAGGGGAATTTCTGCGCACATTCGGCCAGCCCGGCGACAGTTCCGGTCGCTTTGCCAAGCCCAAGGGGGTCGCGGTTGATAGCGAAGGGCATATTTATGTTTGTGATGCACTGTTAGACACGGTGCAGATTTTTGATGAAACCGGCCAGCTGCTGCTGGTTTTCGGCTCAAGGGGGAACAACCCCGGTGAACTTGCGATGCCGGCAGGCATCTATATTGACGGCAATGACACGATCTATGTCGCCGATGCCTTTAACCATCGCATCCAGATCTTCCAATATTTGCCGACCAAGTGACTGAGGATCCTGCCATGGGTAACGATTTCTGGAGCAGAGCCTTTCTTTTCCTGGTTGCCCTCGCCTGCGGTGCAGGAGCGAGCGCTTGCGCCGCTGACAGCGTCCTTTATACCCGGCACAATCTGTCGGTTAATGCACCGGCCAGAATCCAGACCAAAAGAGTCTGGACAGATGTGCCGCGCGACACCGACATCAGGTCCGCCGGAGCGAACGCGGAAGAAAGGGTCTGCGTCTTTTGTCACACCCCCCACCACGCCAGCACGGTCACCCCCCTCTGGAGTCGTGAAACCGCCGACGACCGGGGCACCCTCTATGACCTCTATCAATCCGACACGGTCCAGGCAGGAAAGCTCCAGCAGCCTTTTGGTGGCTCGAAGCTCTGTCTCTCCTGCCATGACGGCACCATTGCCATGAACACGCATATTGGCGAGGCGCTGCCGTTTACCAATCTGCAGGATAAGGGGGGTGCCGCTGTCACCACGGTCCCCGCCGGTGATACCAATCTAGGGACCGACCTAAGAAACGACCATCCGATATCATTTGCCTACGCCGATTTCCTTGGCCCCATGAGCGAACTGAACGACCCTGCCCAGTTGCTGCAAAGGGGGGTTCGCCTGGAGGCCGGCTTTTATGTGCAGTGCACCTCTTGCCACGATCCGCACAAGGACCCCTATGGGAATTTTCTGGTGCTTGACAATAGCGCCGGGTCCCCTCTCTGTACTGCCTGCCATAACAAGACCGGCTGGACCGCCAGTTCTCACCAGTCAGGTGGGCCCGGGCCAAAAGCACTGGAAATAGCGGCGAATGGCTGCGAAAACTGCCATCGGCCCCATAGTGCGCCGGGTGCTGCATATCTGCTACAGTACAAGAATGAGGAAGATAACTGCTTCAGCAAATGTCACAATGGCGGCAGTTATTCGAGCGACAACGTGAAGGCCCGTTTCGGCAAACCATACACCCATCCCATGGGGGGAAGCCTCCCCGGCACGCACCAGACCAACGAGGACCCGGCAACCGCCCCGTACCACGTGGAATGTGTCGACTGTCATAATTCCCACCAGGTAAACTCCACCTCCCCTTCCGCCCCCTATAATGGTCGCCTCCAGGGGGTAAAGGTGGCAAAGCTGCCGGGCGGGAACTTTGAATATGCCGTCAAAGGCGATGAATTCAAGGTCTGCTACAAATGCCATGCAGCAAACCATTCTACCTTCAAAAGCATCACTGAGCCGCTCCCGCCTCCCCGGCAGATCGACGAACTGGACGAAAGCCTCCGCTTCAACCGGGATAACCCTTCGGTGCATCCGGTCATGGTCGATCGGGCCGGCACTGGGTCGAGCCTCAAGTCCATCTTCCAGTCGACCATGGTCAGGATCTTCTGCACAGATTGTCACGATAGTCACGGCGCCGATTTTTCCCATCTGCTCCCCTACCGCTATGAACAGAACGACTATGTTACTTACGCTTCCGCAAATTATGCCCTCTGCTTCCGCTGTCATGAGGAAACCTACGTGCTGTCGGCGAGCTCCAGATTCCCCCGGCATGCCCAGCACGTGATCAATGGTCGGGTACCCTGTTCCTTCTGCCATGACCCCCATGGGGTCTCCAAGTTCAGCGGGACCATAGCCACCACCACCAACCATGCGCACCTGATCAATTTTGATGCAAGCAAGGTGGACAAGGTTACTGCCAGTTATGATGCTGGGATGCGCAGCTGCAGTGTCAGCTGTCATACCGCCCACGTCCCCCCCATCGCCAATCCGCAAACCTATTAGGAATAACCAGGTCTGGTATAGCCACCAGATAAAGCACTAAAGACCTGCAATTGTACTCCCACCAGAGATAACCCCCCATCGAGAGCCGTTCTGCGACATTACGCGGTTTAACGGCAAGACACGCCTTTTAACGCAATTAATTAAAAAAAACTTTGTCTCAACATTTGCAAGGCTGGGCACGTTCATTATTCTGCGCTAACATTGCCAATGCATTCAACGGGTTATCTAACGTCATTGGCGGGATTACGGAGCTTGCATTAATTGGTACTAAGTTTGCTTAGAAGAAATACATTATATTGTCTTAACAACTGCCCATCCGAAACGCGGCTGGGTGCTTGTTATGTTTTTGAATGAAAAAGAATTTTCGCCGATGCCCAGTAAAAACGAAAGGAGGTGAATGGTGAGGAAGTACGGCAGCTGGATAGATCGAGGAGCCATGTTAACCAAGGAACCAACTAAACAGGAAAGGGGAAAAGGTATGAAAAAAACAGTCTTGAGTATGCTGAGTGTAGCAGCCCTTGTGGCAATGAGTGCAATGGTGGCGTATGCAGGCACGACCCCCGGTAGCGGGGTTTCGCTGTCGAAGCACGACATCAATACGCTGGCGGGCGCGACCAAGGATAACCAGGAACGGATCTGCGCCTTCTGCCATACCCCGCACCATGCGGTTGACCCGACCGCCTCCGATTACATGCCGCTCTGGTCACATGATCTCACCCAACAAACGTATATTCCATACCTGTCTGCCACCCTCGAAACAGAAACCAAAAACGTGGTCGATCCCCTGGTGGGACCGAGCCGCCTCTGCATGAGCTGCCATGACGGCATTATCGCCGCTGATCAGCATTACGGGACCACCCAAACCGCCACCAAGGTCCTTACCGGCGACACCTTCAATACCAACGCTAACATGGCGGTCGGTACCAATGGCGACATGACTAACGACCACCCGATTGGCTTCGACTATACAAAGGTAGCTGGCGCTGATGGCGGGGCAGGCACCGACAAGCACATCTTTCCTGCAACCGATACGCTTGCCTTCAAAGGGAATGCGACCGTGCTAGTGAAAGACCAGCTGCTTGGCGGCAACATCATGACCTGCGCCACCTGCCACGATGTGCACAATAAGGATAACACCAACGGTGGCGCTACCGGCAACTACTTCGTCTATGCTCCGCAGAAGGACTCCCAGCTCTGCCTGACCTGCCACGACAAATAAGAGCAAGAGGAGACGTCTAATTTTGCGTGGGGAGCCGGTTCGGCTAGAGGCGGCGCTGACGGACAACATACGTCCAGTGCAGCGCCGCTTTGCCCGCCCGGCTAAACCACTCAGGCCTGAAACGAAAAGAACCACAAAATCTGCAAGGGAGGCTTAGATGATGAAGAGATTTCTATTACTATGCATCCTCCTGTTCGCTCTGCCGACAGTAACGCAAGCCTGGACGATCACGGCAGGGGCTGGCGGCGGGGGGAACATAAGTCCGAAAGGGACGATCACGATCGCCGGGACCACCGGCACCAGCCAGAACTTCACCGCCGCTGCTGCCACCGGCTACCAAATCTATAAGGTGCTGGTGAATGGTTCGGACAAAGGGACCGCCGGCAGCTACACCATTACCTATGATCCGGCGAAACCAAGCCAGACCATCACTGCCTATTTCCAGGCCAAGACCTACACAATCACTCCGTCGGCCGGTGCTGGCGGGACCATCTACCCGAATACGGCACAAAAGGTGAGTGCCGGCGGGAGCAAAACGTTCAATGTCTACCCCAATGCGGGGAGTAACGTCGCCGATGTCAAGGTCGGCGGGGCATCTGTTGGCGCGGTGAGCAGCTACACGATCACCAACGTCCAGGCCGATACAGACATCGTCGCGACGTTTACAGTCGTCCAGGCTAATGCCGGGGGGAACAGGACCATCGTGGCGAAATCCCTGGCCGGTATTCCATCGGTGCCTGCCCCCGTCAATCTCGATGGCAGCGCCAGCACCGGCGCGGGCAGCTATGTCTGGGAAATCCTCAATAAACCTGCTGGCAGTGCCGCCGTCCTGTCGAGCGCCGCAGCGGTGAACCCTAGTTTCAGTGCCGATAAAGCCGGCACTTACCAGGTCAAACTGACTGTCGCCGAAGGCGCAGCTACTTCCACCACCACCATCGCGGTGAACGTGGTAACCAGCTCACTCGATGCTTCGTCCAGCTGCATCGGCTGTCATAGCACAAACACGGCTGGAGCTGCTATCGTCAACAAATGGGAAGCCTCGTTGCATACCACCGACAATTACGGTTGCGAAGGTTGCCATGTCGGCTCCGACAACCAGATGCCGGGCATTCCCGTGAAAACCAGCGTGATCTGCTCCAATTGCCATTCTGATCTGAGGACCAGGTTCGAAACCAGTAGCCACTGGAACAACCACCTCGAGTTTGGGCCGGAGTTTACCGGTGGTGCGGTTGAGGGCCAGGTAAACGCCAACGAAAGCTGGACGACCAGTGAAAACGGCAAACTGATGACCTGCTCTACCAGATGCCATTTCAAGCCGAACCTGGGACCTAACCCCGATGCAAAAGATTCTATGGCCGTAAATCGTCCGGGGAAGGATGCCTGTCTAGCCTGCCATGACCCGCATCAGCCCAAGGCAACATATCAGACCACCTGCCTGGAGTGTCATAGCGGCAGCAAACACGGCAAGGTGCCCAATGAATTCTGGGGCAGCAAGCATTGGCAGAGCAGCTTCGAGTATGGTCCGGAATTCGCGAACCAACTTAACACGACCGTTTCCGGTGGAACCGTAACGTCAGACGGCAGCACGACTAATGGGGTCCTCAATGCCAACGACAGTTACACGACAACCGAAAACGGCAGCACGGTGACCTGTGCCTACCGTTGCCACTTCAGGCCCGGCATGGGTCCCTTTCAAACTGTTGGAACGGTTCTCGCCAACGGGAAATCGACCGGGTACATTTCATATACGGACGCAGCAGGCAATTATGGTCCTGCCAATAACGTATACTCTCGCCCCGGCGGAGATGCCTGCATGGCATGCCATGATTCGCATGGCCTCGCAGCGACGGCACAATCCACCTGCTACACCTGCCATGCCGGTGGTAACCATGGCTGGTCGGTGAAGGCCTTCGAGAAATCGACCCACTTCACAGGCACCTATGCGAAAGCCGATGGGATGGACAAGGAAGCCTGTCTTGCCTGTCACAATGCCCATTCGACCGAGGCGACCTTCGGGGCTTACAGTTCCTTGAGCCCTGTTGCAGCAACTGGTTGCCAGACCTGCCATACTCCTGGCTCGCCATATGGCATCTACAATGCTGACCAGAGCGGCACGGCTCCGCACTTCCAGACCGGTACTCCAGATGCAAGCGGGTACCTCCCGACTGCTTCCTACATCACCGCCGGCGGTGCCACCTGCGCCGACTGCCATTATCACAACAACAGCATCAACGCTGGCTGGGCCGAAGGCGGCCATGGCAGCGTGACTGCAGTGCCATGGAAAAGCGACGCCAGCCACAACTGGAACGGCCAGGGGACCGACGGCGTTAACTACCAGGCATCCCCCCAGAAGACCAACTGCATCCGCTGTCACTCTGCCCACGGTTTTGCGCAGTATTGGGATTCCGGTTTCAGTAACATCAACAAAGTCTATCTTGATCCGGTCGCTAAGACTCTGGATAAAGCTAGCGCACCGCTTGTCTGCAACGGCTGCCACACCAGTTTTAAAGGCGCAGTCCGGCCGCTGCCGGCGGGTTACACCAAGGTATCGTCTTTCTACGGCTATAGCACCGCGACCATCGCACCGAAAAAAATCGCGGTCAGCCTGCAGTTTACCGACAACAAGAACTCTAACCTTTGCCTCCCCTGCCACAGCCAGCGTGCAAGCGGCACGGAGATCAAGGCGCTGTTTGCTGCGGGTGCATTCAAACAGTATTCGGTCGGCACCACCACTTATCCCCACGCAGCACAGCCGGCCGCTATTGTTGATGGCCAGGGCGGTTATGAGTTTGCATCCGCCCAGGGTTACCAGGACCGCATGCGCCACATCCGCATCGGCAACTACGGAACTGGAACCGGCTACAACAATACCGGGATTACTTCGGGGAACTGCGCCGGTTGTCACATGACATCCACGAAAACCCACAATCTAGAGGCGGTAACGGCTGACTCAACTTCAGGTCAGATCAACGGCATCGTCAGCAGCACTTGTGCAAAATGCCATCCGACGGCCTTTACCTATCAGGATATCCAGGCGAAGAAGGACGCATTCAACGCCGCCGTGAAGACCCTTGGCAACCTGCTGGTCGCCAGAGGCTTCACCCAGGACGGGGTCAATGTGCTTGCGGAAAGAAAAGCCTTCGACATGAGCTTGGACAAAAATGGGGTAAAGACCAAAAACAACGCCATCGCCGAGAAAAACGTCGGTGCCTGGTTCAACTGGTATCTGTTCAAAACCTCCGACCAGGCGGGTTATGTCCACAACCCGGCGTACTCCAGACGACTCATCAACGACTCCATCGACTGGCTGGACGACAACGTCATGAACGATTCGGCAGCCGCGACGGTTTTTGCCCAGCAGACTGCCGGCACACTCACTGTCTTGGAAAAAGACCAGGCCCTGGCCCAGCTTAATAACCCGGGCTGCATGGGGTGCCACTTCGGTACGGGAAGCACCATTGCAGGTGAAGCAGTTCCCGGCATCGAGCAGGCCCCGCACTACAACACCAGCGGTGCTCTGGTACCTGGTGAGACCTTTACCCAGGCGCAGTTTGTGACACCTGAAACGCAGTGCAACTACTGCCACGGCTATGGCCATGGCACTGACTCCCCTGGCGGCACCGTCCTCAAGGACTATGCTGAGTCCGCCCATGGCGATATCAATGGCCTCGCCTGGACCGACTACGACTTCAAGACCAGGGCGACCTGTAACGCCTGCCATACCACTGCCGGCTTCGTGAAGGCTGTGAACAGCAACTTTACGAACACAGCCGCCTGGGGTACCACGGGCGATCCAACCAAGCAGGTTCTCGGCTGCAACGCCTGCCATATGAGCACCGCGTGGAAGTCCTACTCCTCGGCGACCGGCAGCCTGACCTCCAGCATTCGCACCAAAACCAGCGGCGGCTATGTAGCCGGCATGGGCGGCTACGGTGCTTCTGCCAAGGCTACCGTGCAGTTCTCTGACCAGGGTGAGTCCAACGTTTGTATCCCCTGCCATGCTACCCGTGAAAACGGCGACTCGCTCAAGGCAGGAAACTACAACTTCACCAACAAGACGTTTGTGAACCCTCACTACCTCGGCTCCGCTGCCGTATGGCAGGGTAGGGCGGGCTTCAAATTCTACACTTCCACCGCCCGTTACAGCGTCGACAAACCGACCCACGGTGTGCAGACTGCCGATCTGGGAAGTATTAACCACTCGTTCAATACCCGCATGACGACCCAGCAACAGCAGAAAGGCTCCTGCGTGGCCTGCCATCTTGGTTTCAAAGGCAACCACACCTTCAACACCTACTCGGCTGTCAAGTATGGTTTCATGAACAGAGACACGAAAGTACAGGGCGAAGCAGTAGACGGCTGTCTTGGCTGCCACAGTGGTACCAGCAACGGCTACAACCGTTATTATCCGACGGTTGAAAATGGCCAAGGGAGCAGGACGTCCAGTGGCGGCTATGTACAGCAGCGCGCTCTTGACTTCCTCAAGTGGCAGTTCGAACAGTCAGGCATTTACTTCAACAACGGTAAAAATGCCTACTTCTTCACCGACAATACCTACACTACCGGAGTGACGAACTGGACCACCCAGCTCGTTGGGAAGGACAATGGGAATGGTACCGGCCTCGAAACCATGGGCGCCGCTATGAACCTCAAGCTCCTCTCCACCGACAAGGGTGCAGCGGCCCACAATGCCGCGTTCACCAAGGCCGTCATCGCCGACTCCCTCGTTTACCTGCAGCACGGTAACGTGGGCGATCGGAGCTCGACGGCAGCCATCAACAACATCAGCTTTACCGGTTATTCAACGGCGATCACACCAGCCCTTGGCGGTGCGCCTACCGACGGTAACCCGAGCTCCATCAGCAACCTGAAGAGCTTCCTGACCTCTGGCGGCAAGCGGAGGTAACATGCCAGATCAGGTTTTGTAATTCAGTACCTGGCCCCGCCTCGCAAGAGGCGGGGTTTTTTCTTGGTGAGACCTGAATGTTCCAAGGGGCACATATAAAAGCCTCCAGAGAATTAGAACTGGTGGTGAGACCCGTCTGGACGCTATTTTAAGGGATGGGTTACGAAGCGGAGGCCGTCCGACAATGCATTTTATCACGGCTAGGGGGCTAAATCAGCTTCCGGTTCGATCCGCAGGAGTTCGGCACCCCTGCTAAAGACTGCGCCAGGCACCCCGAGCGCCTGTTTGAGAAGGAGATCCTGATCCCATGGGTTGCCAACTCTGGCCAGTGCCAGTATTTGGCGCCAGGAGAGATTGCGGGCAAAGTAGAATGGCGACACCATCGGAGTGGCCAACAGCGGCATATCAGTGCCGTAAAGGAGACGGTCGTGGATTTCCGGGTGACTAAGCAGTTTTGCCAGACAGCTGAGCTTGTTCAGTTGGGTGAGGCTGGAGATGTCGGCATAGAGGGTGGGGAATTCGGCGAACATGGGGAGGAGCCGTGCCAGGTTGTCTACCCCGTTGCTTTTGCCGGAGCAGGCAGCATGGGCGGCGATCACCGTTACCCCGAGGCTTAAGGGTAAACGTAGCAGCTGCGGGTCACCGAGCCGATTGTCGGCCCGGCTGAAGGAGTGCTCATGACCGGTGTGGGTCAGCAGCGGCAGCTCCAACTCCTTGAGGCGGAGATAAAAGGGGGTGAGTCGCTGATCGGCCGGGTCGATCAGCTGGATGGCGGGGAGCCATTTGAGGAGCACCGCCCCGTCTATATTTGCCTGGTCGAGGAGTGCGAGCGCTTCCGGGCGATAGGGGTTAATGCTGGCGCCGTAATAGAGATTGTCATGCTGCCCCACCATAGCGGCGACGAATGCGTTCGGAATGTGGACTTCGGTCCGCGCCAGGTCGGTTGCGCCACGCTCGATCAGGATCTGGTCTCCCTGGTTGAGGAGTTCGGCCTGGGAGACGCCGAAGGCCTTCAGATAAATCCGATAGCGCCAGCTGTTGCGCAGGGTAACGGAAACAAAGCAGCCACTGTCGCCTGCGCCGATCCCGGCCACGTGACAGTGGAGGTCGATGATCTTGCCCTGGGGGAGCGGTGAGGGCGGGGGCGGTAGAACAAAGCAGCACTGCCGCAGGAGCAGGAGCAACAGTATTGCTGCCGCAGGCATGATGAGGAGACTGGTCATGATGGTGGCCACCTTCGGTTAGGTTGCGCTACTATAGGTGATTTTGCCGAAAAGCCAAACCATATTTTTGCGGTACACACCGGGGAAAATAGCTTGACTCTGGGCGGGGGGTGTCATATGATAATAAATCGCTTTTAGGGCCTATAGCTCAGTTGGCTAGAGCTACCGGCTCATAACCGGTCGGTCCCAGGTTCGAGTCCTGGTGGGCCCACCATACAACAAATTGGGATGATGTGGGGATGCCCTTAAAGCAACGAGTCAGACGAAAAAACTCCCATACCGTGGAGAAAAAGAGTGCACACCGATAAGGTTGCACTCTTTTTCTTTGAAGGGGACATGAAAACAGCGCGCGTCTCGGATCTATCCGGAATTATTAACAAAATTGCCCCGCCTCACCTTGCCGAGGAGTGGGATAACGTGGGCCTGCAGGTGGGGAATGCGGCGGCGGCAGTGACGAAAATCATGGTCGCCCTCGATCCGGGGCGAGCCGCCGTTGAGGCTGCGGTGGCAGGAAAGTGCCAGCTTCTGCTGACCCATCACCCCCTGATTTTTCATCCGCTGAAGAGGATCACCTGCGCCGACCCCCTTGGCCAGATCCTGCAGATGGCCATCAAGAAGGATCTGGCGGTGATTGCGGCACACACCAATTATGATGTGGCCGAGGGTGGGATGAACGACCTGCTGGCTGAGCGGCTCGGGGTGGGTGGTTGTGTACCGCTGAAGATTACCGGCAGCGAAGAACTGGTGAAGTTGGTAGTTTTTGTGCCAATTGGGCATGAGGAGCGGATACTGGAGGCACTGTTCAAGTTCAGCGGTAGCCTCGGTAACTATCGCGACTGTTCGTTTCGGACCGCGGGGGTCGGGACCTTCACCCCTCTGGAGGGGGCACAGCCGTTTCTGGGTAAGGTCGGCAAGCGGGAAGCCGCCGATGAAGCCAGACTTGAAGTTCTTTTAAGGAAAGCCGACCTTGCTGTCGCGGTGAATGCCCTGATCAAGGTACATCCCTACGAGGAGCCGGCCTTTGACCTCTATCCACTCCTGAATCGGGGGGGATCCCATGGCCTGGGCCGGATCGGTGAACTCCCCGAGAGTACCACCCTTGGCGAATTTGCCGTGAAGGTCAAGGAGCGGCTCGCCGCAGCCGGTTTGAGGTTCGTCGGCGATGCCGGCCGGCCGGTGAAAAAAGTTGCCTTGTGCAGCGGCAGTGGCGCCTCATTGCTGCAGGAGGCCCGCCGCCAGGGGGCCGATCTGCTTCTTACCGGTGACATCAAGTACCACGAAGCCCGTGCTGCGGAGGATCTTGGCATGGCGCTTATTGACGCAGGACATTTTGCCACCGAGGTGCTGATGGTGGAAGGGCTGGCCGCAAGGCTCAGGAGAGAACTGGAGAAAAACGGCTTTACAGTGGAAGTCGAGGAGTACAAAGGGGAGCGCGAGCCATTCAGCCATATCTAAATGGTTTCCGCTCTCTTTTACGTTCATAAATACAGGGGAAAGGGGAGGCAGTTTTGCGCAAAAATTTACAGTTACTGGAAGAGCTGCAACGGATCGACCTAAAAATCGACGAGCTGCGGCAGGAAAAAGAGGGGATGCTGGCGGAGGTCGCCGCGCTCGAGCTGGAAGAGGAAGGAGCCCGGCGGCTGGTGGCCGAGAAAAAGGGTGAACTGGAGGCCCTTGAGGCCGAGAAACTGGCACTTGAGACGAACCTGGCTACCGAAGCCGACAATATCGTCAGGTCAGAGACACGGCAGAAGGAGCTCAAGACCCAGAAGGAGTTTCAGGCGGTAGCGAAGGAGGTTTCCACTGCCAGGAAGCTGAAAACCGAGCTGGAAGAGCAGATCCTGCAGAAACTTGGCCTGGCGGAGGCCCTGACCGCAGAGATAGACGGGATGGAGACCAACTTGCAGGCCCTGAGCGACAACCTCGCTTCCCGCAAGGGGGGGGTGCAGGCGCGGATCGACCAGATGGAAGCGGCGATTGCCGCTGATCAGGCAACCCGCGAAGCGACTGCCAAAGGTATTCCCGCCTCGGCGCTGAAGCGTTATACTATGTTGAGGGAAAAACGGCAGGGCATCGCCGTGGTCGAGGCGCGCGACGGCTACTGTCTCGGCTGCAATATGCATCTGCCGCCACAGCTCTACAACAGCCTGTACAAGGTGACCGAGCTGGTCAACTGCCCCCACTGCCAGCGGGTCCTCTTCCTGCGTATTGTGCAGGGTGATAAATAGTTTTTGTGTGGTTTTGGCAGTGCACAATTTTTCGCAAGGTCAAGGAAAGTAGGGGATTGCGCGGAGGCGTACATAAGGTACGCCGCACAAGCAAGCCCGTCGCTTGACGCAGAGATTGCGGAAAAGGGCCGCTGCCTCTGGTTTGGTCGGAGTAGTCCAGATGGCCGCCGCCTGTTAACTCAGGGGGAGGAAAGTCCGGGCTCCACAGGG
>JANXYN010000160.1 GCA_025356035.1 Geobacteraceae bacterium | reverse complement strand
TCGTTACTGAAGTGCGAACGGATAAGAGACTTAATCTGGTCAGCAGTGGCCATAATAAACCTCCTCCTTTGATGGATTATAATCATATCAGACCTTCTCTAAATGCTTCCCGCAACACCGCCTGCAACCCCGACATGTGACAATTTTTCCGTACATCATTTGGCAGATGTCTCGTGTTGGGGTCCGAACCTTAGCTTCTCACCCTTATCTTCTCTACTTCCTTCTTCCCCTCGGCGACTATCTTCGGCAGTTGTTCGATCAGTGATTCGGGCATACTCAATCCTTTATAGAGTTTCTTCCGACACATAACTGACTACGTCGAGCCCTGGAAGATCGAGATCGACGAAATGGCGGTCATGGGTTAACAACGTGATCTGACGATGAACGGCAGTAGCGGCAATCCAGGCATCTCCTGCCTCGAAACGACGCCCCTTCTTCTTGCTGTGGGCGTTGACTTTTGCCCAGACCTTGGCCAGCTCGAAATCATAGGGAATAACGAGAAACTTTCGGAGAAAATCTTCCATACCCGCTCTTTGCTTCTCTCCCCAGCCGTTCTCCTCCGCCCATGACCATAACTCCGCCACACTCTGAAAGCTCAATGCGAGAACCTTGCCTGTAATGTGCGCCTGATACCTGGCGAGAAGCGGATTTCCTCTTTTCTTGGGATGTAAGAGGCTGACTACTGATGTATCGAGCAGAACGGCGTCCATCAGGCATTTCCTCCGGCGGCTACCTTGCGCCGCTCGTGGCGCTCATGCAGGACGAAGTTCAATAGGGCATCAGGGTCATCATCCGCAGGCCATAAAGCTGTCAGTTCACCTAAATCCGCTACGGCAATGACTCCCTGCTCTTCGGCAAGCTCCTCCAGTGAAGCCGATTGCCAGAAGGACCGCCCTTCTACTGTTACAAACTCTTCCCCTATTTCATCCTCAACAACATAAATGGAATCTGCCTCGATGGTGCGTTCTTTACCTTCTTCCTCGATAGTGCGGCCGGTAATCTTCACCTTGTGCATCCAGGCATCGGGGAGAATGTCAATGTGCTCATTCTTGAAGAGACAGGTCCAGCGGCTTCCTCCCGCTTCCCAGAAAGTTCCTCTGAGCCCGCCATGGCCGTTCAGGACCTCAAGACGGCCAACTTTAACGGAATGCCCTACGATGGCGGGCTGTCCAAGGGATGTGCGAACCTTCTCGCGGACCGTTGAGTTGTAAACCGCCTTCTCCGAGAAAATGCGTCGATCTCTGCTAAAGCTTATGGCGTCGATGCCGTGCTCAAAGACTTTTCCCAAGGACTCAAAGGCCTCCAAGACCCCCACGTCAAAGCCAGACGGCAATCTCGACGCATCGTAAGAATCGGCGGCCATCATCTCCATCCCCACCATGAAGGCCTTGACGCTTTCCTCGCCCACGAAACCGTAAAGTTCCCTCTGCTCGGGCTGTGGTCCCAATTCAAAGGCAGCAATGGCGCTCCCTTCCTCCCAGCCAACCAGGAAAAGCTCGCACTGCTGTTCAATGTCCTTCTTCTTGCGCCCTTTTCCGTGGGAGTCTTGGCCGTAGAGGACCTGGCCAATCCGTTTTACGGCCTGCTGGGTTTTCTTGATTATTTCTGCGAGGTCTGAAACAGAGAGCTTGGCCTTTCCAACTTTTGGCCCGGTCATTTTCATATATAGTTGTGGAGGGTTTGCTTTGTTATCTTCCATAAGACACCTCCTTGTAGAGTCTTTCGATTCCCCTTCTCAGATTTTTACCAGAATCCCCCCCATTTTACCATTTAAAAACGTTTACAAAACACCGGCCTTGACTTCCCGCGCTCATTTCCTTTACTCTGGCAGTGATACGACTAAAAGAGGACCCCGTGCCGCTCATCGAAGACAAACTCTACAAAAGGATCAAAAACTCCGTCGGCCGGGCCATCGCCGACTTCGACCTGATCGCTGATGGCGACCGGATCGCGGTGGCGGTCTCTGGCGGCAAGGATTCCTACACGCTGCTCCATCTCCTGGCGGAGCTCCGTAAACGGGCACCGATCAAGTATGAAATCTTGGCGATCAACATCGATTCCGGCTATCCCGGCTTTCGCGCCGATATCATCGCCGAGCACCTTGCGGAGCAAGGCTTCGCCCACCACATGGAGCGGACCAACCACTACGAGGTGATCCAGGCGAAGCGGCGCCCCGACTCTTCGTACTGCTCTTTTTGCGCCCGGCTGAAAAGAGGGGCCCTCTACGCCCTGGCCAGAGAGCATGGCTGCAATAAGCTCGCCCTCGGCCACCATCTGGACGACTTCATCGAGACCCTCCTTCTGAACCAGTTCTTCGTCGGCTCCCTGAAGGCGATGGCCCCGCGGATGCTCGCCGATGACGGTATGACCACGGTGATCCGGCCGCTGGTTTACGTGGAGGAGAAAGAGATCATCGCCTTTTCCCGGCAGAACCGCTTCCCGGTCGTCTGCTGCTGTTGCCCGGTCTGCGGGGTGGCTGACCAGCAGCGGAAAAAGATGAAGGAGCTGCTGACCCAACTGGAGCAGGTGAATCCCCATGTCAAGCGGAGCCTTTTACGCGCGCTGGCCAACGTCCAGCCCCGCCACCTCCTGGACGGGCGGCTGCGCAAAGAGCCCGCCGACGGTTAAGGGAGCCTCTCTCCAGTGCGGACGTGGATCTATCCACAGTTTTTACTACTCCATTGACACGGCCCCGCCCCTTGTCCCGCGCCGTGGCGAGTAACGCCAGCCAGCCGCAATAGACGACCAGTCCTGCAGCAAATATCACTATCGGCTCCATGCACCACCTCCATTATTGTAATGGAGAAAGGGTACCATGGGGTTGCGACAGAATACGTCGCAAAGTCCGGGACCGGAGATTGGTAGAAACCCAAAACCGCAGAAATAATCTGGCTTTGAGCGCTAATTCCGTCGAGAAAGTCGTAACATCGGTTTTTAAGGGTGTTACCGGTCCCTGGTCTCCGGTCGCCGCCCTTCAATCCCCAGTACCTGAAAGGAACCAACATGTCCAACCGCTATATGCAGCCGCTACGGATCGCCGTACAGTGGGGATTTCTCCTGTTCATTCTTTACCTGGGGGTACAGTTCTATCGCTTCGTCCTCTACTTCCGCTCCGGCGGCGCCTCCAGCTTCGTCACCCGCTCGGACGGCATCGAGGGGTTTCTGCCGATCTCCGCCCTCCTCAGCCTCAAGGAGTGGATACTCTCCGGCAGCATCAACCCAGTCCATCCGGCCGCCCTGGTGATCCTGCTGACGGCAGTTGGCGTGTCGCTGCTGCTGAAGCGGTCCTTCTGCTCCTTTATCTGCCCGGTCGGGACCATTTCCGAGATCCTTTGGAAGAGCGGCTACAACCTGTTCCGCCGTAACCTCCAGCCACCTCGGTGGCTCGACCTCCTCCTGCGGGGGATCAAATACCTGCTGCTGCTGTTTTTCCTCTACTTCATCCTCTATGCCATGCAGGATGATCAGGTCAAGGCCTTCGTCTATTCCGACTACAACATGACCGCCGATGTCCGGCTCCTCGATTTCTTTCTCCACCTCACCGGGCTTTCGCTCGGAATTGTTCTGGTCCTGGCAATCCTGTCCCTCCCCTTGCGCAACCCCTTCTGCCGGTTTCTCTGCCCGTACGGCGCCCTCCTTGGCCTCGTTTCCCTGATGTCTCCGGTCAAGGTGACCAGGGAGGCGAAAACCTGCGTCTCCTGCGACGTTTGCACCCAGGTATGCCCCTCCCATATTCCGGTGATGCAGAAGGAGCGGATTCATTCGGAGGAGTGCGTCGGCTGCTGGCGCTGTGTCAGCTATTGCCGGGCGGAAGGGGCGCTAACCATGAAGCTTGTCGGGAGAAAGGTGGCGGTGAGCGGCGTCGTATTCACCCTACTGGTAATTGGTATCTTCTGGGGGGGGACTGTGCTGGGGAAGGCTACCGGCCACTGGCACACGGCCATCTCCATCACCGACTACGCCCGGCTGCTCGGCCCATAAACCGCCAGGCAAACGCATTTTAGGATAAAAAAAGGGCGCCCCGCACTGGAGCGCCCTGAATAAACCTTGGACTGCAGATGTTACCCCTCTTCCTCTTCGCCGAAGGGGATCTCGCTGTAAGCGCGTTCCTCCTCAAACCGCTTGGTCTGGGCCTGCTGTTTCTCGATGTCAGACTTGCATTTTACGCAGAAACGGGCAAAGGGAAGCACCTTCAGCCGCCCGAGCGGAATATCGTCTCCACACTCCTCGCAGGTGCCATATTCCCCCTCGTCGATCCTTAGCAGAGCCTCGTCGATGTTGCGCAGTTTTTCCCGCTCCCGGTCCCCCAGCAACAGGCCAAGCTCCCGGTCCCGCTCACTGGAGGCCTGGTCATAAATGTCACCGCTCGGCTCGCCGACAGGAAGGTTGGAGCCGCTCTTGACCGCTTTGCTGATCTCGGCCAATGTTTCCTCCTTCATCTTCAGGAGGATCTTTTTGATTTCTTCTACCCGTTCCACCATGCATCAGCTCCGTGTAAAGTTGTCGCCCCGATTTGGGTCACGAAATAATACAGTAATCAGCCCCATTGTCAAGAAAAAAGCCGCCGGCTACCGCGCTATTTCAGCGGCATCAGGAGACTATCTCTCCGATCAGGTCGTAGTCTGAAGAGTCGGTAATTCGAAGCGTGACAATATCCCCGACCTGCGCCGTGCCGCTGGTAATATAGACCATTCCGTCGATGTCCGGCGCCTGTTTGATCGAGCGCCCCCGTAACAAAAGTTCCGTCTCCTCGCTGTACCCTTCGACAATCACCTGTTCCAAGGTATCGACCAGCAATCGGTTCCGCTTGAAGGAAACCCGCGCCTGGGCTTTCATCAACTTCTTGTAGCGTTCCCGCTTGAGCCGTTCCGACACCTGCTCCGGCATGGCCGCGGCGGAGGTCCCCTCTTCGCGGGAGTAACAGAATACCCCGAGCCGGTCAAACTGGGCCTCCTCCACAAATTGCAGGAGTTTCTTGAAATCTTCCTCGGTCTCACCTGGAAAACCGACAATCAGGGAGGTGCGGAGCGCAATCTGCGGGACCTCCTGGCGCAGCTTGGCGATGAGTGAACGGATCTCCGCCTCGCTCCCCCGCCGCCCCATCTTTTGCAGAATCGGGTCGGCTATGTGCTGCAGGGGGATGTCCAGATATTTGCAGAGCTTCTCCTCGCGCTTGATGAGATCGATCAGACTGTCGGTGATCCCGTCCGGATAGGCATACAGGAGCCGGATCCAGCGTACTCCATCTATGGCAGCCAGACCACTGATCAGCTCCTCCAGAGAAGGGTGACCGGCCAGATCACGGCCGTATCCGGTGATATCCTGGGCAATCAGGTTAAGCTCCTTCACACCGCCGGCGACCAGCCCACGGGCTTCCTCCAAGAGCTTTGCCAGCGGCCTGGAGCGAAATGCGCCGCGCAGGGAGGGGATTACGCAATAGGAGCAGCAGTTGGAACACCCTTCGGCAATCTTCAGGTAGGCTGAATAGGCAGGTGACGAATTGAGCCGTGGCAGGTCGTCGCTATAGAGGTAATTGGGATCGCCGGTATAGCGGAGCTGTCCGTCAGTCTGCCGTTTCTCGGCGATGATCTCGGCAATCCGCGGATAGTCGCCGGTACCGATGAAGATATCCACTTCCGGCAGCTCCTGGCAGAGCTCTTCCTGATAGCGCTGGGGCAGACAGCCGGTAACGATCAAGAGCCGGCAGCGGCCGTCATGCTTCCGGTCGGCCAGATCGAGAATGGTGTCGATACTTTCCTGCTTCGCATCTTTGATGAAGGAACAGGTGTTGACGATAATGATGTCCGCCTCTTTCTCATCGGTGGTTATTTCGTAAGCCTCCCTGGCCAGATAGCCAAGCATCACCTCGGCATCCACCAGATTTTTCGGGCACCCAAGGCTCACCAGACTTACTTTTTCTTTTTTCGTTTCGTGCAAAATCACCCCTTTTAAAAGCCGAGTCCCGAGTCCCGAGTCCCGAGTCCCGAGTCCCGAGTCCCGAGTCCCGAGTCCCGAGTCCCGAGTCCCGGTTTATTGCCGGAAGTTGACAAACTGCAGCTCGATCCCCAGATCTTTCCCCTTCAAGAGCCGAATCAGTTCCTGCAAGTCGTCGATGTTCTTGCCGGTCACCCGCACCTGCTCCTCCTGGATCTGGCTCTGGACCTTGAGTTTGGATTCTTTGACGACGGCATTGATCTCCTTCCCCTTTTCCTTGGAAATCCCCTGCTGGATGGTGATGATCTGCCGCACCATCCCGCCGGACGCGGACTCGGCCTTGCCGTACTGTAGCGCCTTGACCGAAATTCCCCGCTTGATGAATTTCGCTTGTAGAATCTCGACAATCGCCTTCAGCTTGAAATCATCGTCGGCCAGCACCCGGATCGCATCCGTTTCCAGCGTTACCTCGCTCTTGGTCCCCTTGAAGTCATAACGCTGGCCGATCTCCTTGACCGCCTGGTTGACTGCGTTGTCCACTTCCTGGATATCCACCTTTGACACAATATCGAATGACGGCATCACAACCTCCCGAGCTTAATGAGTCCGAACCCTAGCGGCTTTTGTCGGCGGCCGGGCTCCGTACCACCGTAACCCCAGCCGGCATCTTAAAATTGAACGGGGTGGCATCCATGCCGCTGTTCACCCTGATCTTGCTGAACTCAAGAAAGGTCTTGTTCCCCAACGGATCGTGGACCACCGAGGCAACTATCGGGAACGGCAGCTGGGCCCGCCCCTGCCGAAGGAACTCCGAAACGGCTTCGGCTGCCACACTGATCTGTAGCTTGGCTATAACCCGGCTCCGCTTTTTCGGCACCAGGTCCAACAGGTAGTTGCCCTGTTTGTCACGGCCCTCGCCGGTAAAGGCGACGGTGAAATCTCTTGACACATGCCCCAAGCCGGTCAGATAGTCGAGGGTGAGGCCGCTCCCCCCTTCGAAGGTGGCGGCCACGTCTGTTACCATCACCTGGCGGTCTGCCGGCAGATAAAACCAGACCGACTTTCCATCAGACACGATCTGCTGGGGCTGAGGCTTTTTGTAGTTGAAGCGGAACATGGCCGGCGCACCAGGGATCCTTCTGATGAACAGTTCGCCCGCGCCACGCTGCTCCCGATTCATGGAGGCAATAACGGTGCGTTGGCTGAAATCGGCCTGCAGATCGACCAACTGGGCATACCCTTGCTCCAGGGTCGCCACCACGTCCTGCAGGGTCG
>JANXYN010000127.1 GCA_025356035.1 Geobacteraceae bacterium | reverse complement strand
CAGTCCAGGTGGAAAGCACCGCAATCGGCATCATGAAGGTGGTCAGGATAACCAGCCAGAGGCTGATGCCGTCGATCCCCACATGGTAGAACATCTGGAAGAACTGGTTATCGCCGAACTCGGCGGTGATCCAGGGGAGCTTCTGCACGAACTGATAATCCGCAGTCTGCTTGAAGCCGGTAATCAGCGGCAGGGAAACGGCAAAGGCCAGCAGCGTGACCACCAGTGCCACAACCCGCAGCAGGTTATGATTGCCCTTCGGCAGAACCAGCAGCAGCAGGACCCCCACAATCGGCAGAAAGGTAATCAGGGTTAGTAGGATATCGTTCATTTACTCTACTCCTTTAAATCCTATTAAAAAAAGTCGTTTCTAGCGGAAGATATAGACGCCCACGATCACCACCACGCCGAGGACCATGGTCATCGCGTAGTTATGCACCAGACCGGTCTGCAGGTAGCGCATGCCGCCACCGGTATTCTTCACCACGAAGGCGGTGCCGTTCACCAGGCCGTCGACCACCACCACATCAAAGCCTTTCCAGAGGAAATTGCCGAAGGCCTTGCAGGGGTTGACGAAGAGGAAATCGTAAATTTCGTCCACGTACCATTTATTGTAGACCAACTGGTAGAGGCGCGGGAACCTGGCAACGAAGCGGGCCGGTACCGTCGGGGCGATGATATAGAGGGCGTAGGCGATGCTGATACCGACCACCGCGATCAGCACCGAAGTCCCCATCAATCCCCATTCCAGGGTAGCCGAAAGATGGGCACCCTCGGCAGCGGCCACGTGGCCGTTGGCAAAGACCGGCTCGAGGAAATGCTCGAAGTAGTTCGGGATGTTGCCGAGCCGCTCACCAATCAGCTTCGGCAGGCCAATCCACCCCCCCACAACCGACAGGATGGCAAGCACCACCAGCGGCAGGACGATGACGATATGGGATTCATGGAGATGCTTTTTGGCCTCGGGAATGAGCCGGGACTCGCCAAAAAAGGTCATGAACACCAGACGGAACATGTAGAAGGCGGTGAGGCCGGCAGCCACGGCACCGAGGCCCCAGAGTACATAGTTGAGGTCGCCGTGCAGCGGGTTGGCAAACGCCTGCCAGAGGATCTCATCCTTGCTGAAAAAGCCGGCGAAACCAGGGATACCGGCAATCGCAATGGTGGCGAGCAGGAAAGTGAGGAACGTCCAGGGCATCTGCTTGCGCAGGCCACCCATGTTCCGCATATCCTGTGGGTCCACATCCGCCGCATGGGCGCAATGCTCATGATGGTCGGCATGGTGCAGGGCATAGTGCATGCCATGGATGACCGAGCCGGAGCCAAGGAACAGACAGGCCTTGAAGAAGGCGTGGGTCATCAGGTGGAAGATCCCGGCGGTGAATGCCCCAACGCCCATGGCGAGGAACATGTAGCCGAGCTGGGAGACGGTCGAATAAGCAAGAACACGCTTGATATCGTTCTGGGCGGTGCCGATGGTGGCGGCGAAGATGGCGGTTGCTGCGCCAACGATTGCCACAACCATGAGGGTCTGCGGTGCCTTGATATAGAGGAAGTTCATCCGGGCAATCATGTAGACACCGGCGGTAACCATGGTGGCCGCATGGATCAAGGCAGAAACCGGGGTCGGGCCTTCCATGGCGTCGGGCAACCAAGTATAAAGCGGAATCTGGGCAGACTTGCCGGTGGCGCCGATGAAGAAGAAGAGGGTAACGAGCGTAATGACCCCGAAGGTGGCCTCGGTGGAGAGAAGGTGTGACTGGAGTGCCAGCTCGTGGAAATTGATGGTCCAGACGTTGAACTTGGTGCCAAAGTACCAGAACAGGGTGAAGATCCCGAGGAGGAAGCCGAAGTCACCGATCCGGTTGACCACGAATGCCTTCTTCCCGGCATCCCCTGCCGATTTCTTGTGGAAATAGTAACCGATCAGCAGGTAGGAGCAGAGACCGACCCCTTCCCAGCCGACGAACATCAGGAGCAGGTTGTTGCCGAGCACCAGGAGCAGCATGGAGAAGGTGAAGAGATTCAGATAGGCAAAATAGCGGTAAAAGCCTTCCTCACCATGCATGTAGCCGATGGAGTAGAGGTGGATCAAGGAGCCTACCCCGGTCACCACCATCAGCATGATCACCGAGAGGGGGTCGATCAGGAAGCCGATGTCCGCCTTGAAATTGCCCGACTGGATCCAGGTGAAGAGGGTCTTTTCAAAGTGGCGTTCTTCCCCTGGCAAACCTAGGAGCTGAAGCAGGATAAGGGCGGAAACGATAAATGAGCAAACGACCATCACCGTGCCGAGGCCGCCGATGATCTTTTCGTTTTTGATTTTCTTACCCAACAGGCCGTTGATGGCAAACCCTATCAGGGGAAATAGGGGTATCAACCAGACGTACTCAAACATTCCAGACTCCTTTATTTAACGGGGATTCCTGAGAAATCACGTTGTTACTGTTTCATGAGGTTGAAGTCTTCGACCTCGATGGATTCCTTGTTGTTGAAGAAGGCGATCATCAGGGCCAGACCGACGGCGGCCTCTGCCGCGGCAACGGTCATGACGAAGAAAACGAAGATCTGCCCATCGAGCTTCCCCAGGTGATTGGAGAGCGCGATGAACGTCAGGTTCACCGCATTCAGCATCAGTTCGATACACATGAAGATCACGATGGCGTTTTTCCTGACCAGCACGCCGACAGTCCCGATGGCAAACAGAATCGCGCTAAGGATAAGATAATGGTGGATTGCTATCATAACGTCACTCCTGAGTGATTAGACTTTTCTTTTGGCCAGCAACACGGCGCCCACAATAGCCACCAGCAACAGAATCGAGGTGATCTCGAAGGGGAGCAGGTAATCGGTGAACAGCGCCCGGCCGATCAGCTCGGTGTGCCCGACATTCAGCACCATCGCGGCGTCGACCGGCCCCTTGCCGCCGGTGAGGTTCTGGCTGGCGGGACGCATGATCACATAGAGGGTTTCGATCAGCACAACCGCGCCGAGAATCGCCCCCATCACCCGGGTATGCATGTAGCGCTTGCCGGACTCGATCCGGATGTTGAGGAGCATGATGACGAAGACGATGAGAACCATGATGGCGCCGGCATAGACGATCACCTGAATGGCGGCCATGAACGGCGCATCGAGCATGACGTAGAGGGTCGCCAGGGAGAAGAAGGTCATGATCAGGGATAGGGCGCTGTTTATCGGGTTCTTGCACCCCACCACCAGTATGCCGGAAATGACAGCAGTAGCTGCCACAATGTAAAAAAAGATCGAGTCCATTGCAGCTCCTTTTATCTCTTATCTAAAAGTCTTTCCTGAGTAAATACGAAGTCATCCCGTTTATAACTGGCCAGTTCATAGGCGCTGGTCATCTTCAGCGCATCCACCGGGCACGCGTCGACACAGTAACCGCAGAAAATGCAGCGGAGCAGGTCGATCTCGTATTTGCTGGCGTATTTGTCATGCTTGTCATCCTCGGCCGCCTCGACGGTGATGCATTTGGCCGGGCAGACCGTCGGGCAGAGATAGCACGCCACGCACTTGGAGCGGTTGTGGGAGACATTCAAGGCATGCAGTCCGCGAAACCGGGGAAATGGAGCCACCTTTTCATCGGGATACTGCAGCGTGACCGGCTTCATGAACAGATGTTTCAAGGTGATCAGCAGACCTTTTATCAATGGCACAGGTGTAAACATGGCTATATCCTCGTCACGTATTTGTTAGGAAAAAAGTGCGCCCCAGAAACCGTTGGGGAAGAAGTAGACTACCGCCCCGGTGCCGACCACGCAGAGGAGCGTGAGGGGGAGGAAGAATTTCCAGCCAAGCGCCATCAGCTGATCATAGCGGTAACGGGGATAGGTGGCGCGAATCCACATGCAGACAAAGATCAGGAAGTAGACCTTGATCACAAAGTTTGCCCAGGAGAGGTAGAACTCCCAGCCGCCGATGCTCACCACCTGGGGGATCGGCTCATGCCAGCCGCCCAGGAACAGGGTGACGGTCACGGCACAGACGGTGATCATGTTGGCGTACTCCGCCATGAAAAACATCGCGTATTTCATGCTCGAATATTCGGTACCGAACCCGGAGACCAGCTCGGTCTCTGCCTCGGGAAGGTCGAAGGGGGTACGGTTGATCTCCGCCAGGGAGCAGATGAAGTAGACGATGAAGGCGACGAAGGCGAACGGCTGCCGGATGAAATACCAGTTGGCAACCCCACCCGCCTGGTCGGCGACAATCTGCTGCAGGGAGAGGGAGCCGGACATCAGGAACACCGAAACGATGGCGAGTCCAGCGGCCAGCTCGTAGGAGACAATCTGTGCCGAAGCACGGAGGCCACCGAGGAGGGAATACTTGCTGTTGGACGACCAGCCGGCCAGCACTATGCCGTAGACCCCCAAGGAGGCCAGGGCAAGAATGTACAGGACGCCGACGTTGAGGTCAATGACCTTGCCGCTGGGCTGATCGGCGATATAGCCGGCGATCTGCAACGGCAGCTTGTAGCCGCCCACCTCTATGGTGCCGCCGAAAGGAATGACGGCAAACGCGATAAAGGCCGGAATCAGGGCAATCAGAGGGGCAAGCAGGAACGCGAAGGTACTGGCCTGGGCCGGAACGATCTCTTCCTTGAAAAACAGCTTGAGACCATCGGCGATCGGCTGCAGCAGACCAAAGGGACCGACCCGTTTCGGTCCGATCCGCACCTGCATATGGCCGATCAGCTTTCTCTCGGCCCAGGTGGCGTAGGCCACGGTCAGCAGAACGCACACAAAGACCACAAGAACCTTGGCGATCATGGCAATATAGTAGGCCACGGGTAACCCTAAAAATATCATTCCGTTTTCCATGCGCTTCTTTTCCCCTCTTGAATGTATCTATAGATAAAACTGACTATCTGCTGATGGTCACCAGCGTTACCGCATCGCCGGCAGTCACGGAGTTGATCGGCTGGGCGGCGAAATGATAGGGGGCAAACACCACACCCTGCGGCATCCGGAGCCCTATTTTGGCCTTGAGCTTGACCGAACCAGTGGCCGAAGTTACGGTCAGCAACTCGTCACCCTCTAATTTCAACGCCTTTGCGTCTTCTCGCCCCAGCTCCAGATAACCTTCCGGACAGACGTGCATCGGCCCTTCCCCATGGAGCGACATGGTACCACAGTGGTAGAGGGCGCTCCCGGTCAGCAGGGCAAACTTCCCCTCCTCGGCGCGGGGGGCAGCACCGGCCACGGCGACGAATTTCGGCTTGCTCGGAGTGTGGACAACCACGCCATTCTCGCCGAGCCCTTGCAGGGTCAGCCCCTTATAGGCAGGAACGGCTGCGGTGATAGCTGTAAACGCCTCGGCCAGGTTGGCATAGGCAGCGTTGCCGGTTAGTGCAGTATAGAGCGCATTCAATATGTCGAAATCAGACTTTGCCAGCCCCATCGGCTTGATGGCGCGGTTGACCCGCTGCACCCTGCGCTCGACGCTGGTGTACGTCCCGTCCTTTTCCGCGAAGGAACAGGCGGGGAGCACCACATGGGCCTTTGCCGCCGTTTCGGTCAGGAACAGGTCCTGCACCACCAGGAATTCAACCTTGGCGAGGGCGGCCGCAATCTTCTGTTGATTCGGATAAGAGACCAGCGGATTCTCGCCGGCCAGATAGAGGGCTTTCACCGTCCCAGCTGCACATCCGTCAATGATCGCCCCGGCATCCTTACCGCCAGCCGTGGGATAGAGACCTAAATCTACTGCACCTTGGCTGTTGTTCTTCTCCGCCATGATCAGCACGCCACAGCCTTCCTTGCCAATCTTGCCGGTCAGGAGCGACAGGTTAATGACGGCCTGGGCGAGCTCCTTGCCATGGCCGGGGTAACCGAGGCCGATCGGGAGGAGGATGACCGCCTTCCCAGCCTTTGCGTAGTCCCGGGCCAGGGTCTTGATTGCGTCCGCCTTGATCCCGCAGGCATCCGCGACCTTCTCGGGAGTATAACCTTCCAGCCCCTTCTTCAGGAGATCCAGACCGGCCACGCCGCCGGTAAAAGCGGCATCGACAAGGTTTTCATCGATGATGGTCTTGGCCAGCGCGTTGAGCAGAGAGACCTCACAACCGGGCTTGTGCAGATACGTGACGGCCTTCGGCAGCTTGGTGAGCTTTCCCTTTTTGTCCGAGACGATCCGGAGGTCAACATCCTTCCGCTTGACGCCAAGGTTGATCTCGAAGCCGATGACCGGGTGGGTCTCGTAGGCATCGCTCTTGACCACCAGCAGAAGGTCGGCCTTCTGGATGTCGGCGATGGTGGCCGAGGATGCCGGGTAGCCGAGGCTCTCCGCAGCGCCCGCAGTGAGCGCGCTATGGGCATAACCAGCCGAATGGTCGATACTGTCAGAGCCGAGGGCATCCTTGAACAGCTTTTTGAACAGGTAGAGCTCTTCGTTGGTGAGGCGCGGCGTTACCAGGCCGGCCGCAGCAGCGCCGGCTTTTTTAAGATTCTGGGCAACCAGTGTCAGCGCCTCATCCCAGCTGGCGGCTTCCAGTTTGCCGTTTTTCCGGATCAGCGGCGTTGTCAACCGCTTGTCGCTGCTGGCAATCTGGTAACCGAAGCGGCCCCTGACGCAGAGCTGGCCGTTATGCCACCCCTGATTCTCGTCATAGATCGTGGTCAACACCTTGTTGTCCTTTACACCCAGCGTCAGATTACAGCCGGTGCTGCAATAGGAACAAACCGTTTTCACCTTATCGAGGGCCCACCAGCGGGCCTTGAACTTGAACGGCCGGGAAATCAGCGCGCCGACCGGACAGACCGAGACACACGAGCCACAGAATTCACAATTGAGCGGTCCGTCGAACTGGGTACCCATCTTCGCCTCGATGCCGCGGCTGATGAAGGTATAGGCACCAAAGGAGACGATCTCGTCGCAGATCCGGGCGCACTTGCCGCAATGGATACAGCGGTTCATGTCCCGTTCGATCAGGGGGTTTTCATAATCGATGCTGTGGCTGAATTTCTCGTCCTGGAACCGGTTGCTGTTCACCTTGTATTCATAGGTGAGGTTTTGCAGGTCGCAGTCGCCAGCGGCATCGCAGACCGGACAATCAATCGGGTGCTTGAGGAGCAAAAGCTCCAGCACCATCCGGCGCGCTTTGATGATGTCGTCGGTCTGGGTCCTGACGATCATCCCCTCGGTTACCGGGGTGGTGCAGGCAGGGATCTGGCGACCCTTCATCTGCTCGACTTCCACCAGGCACATCCTGCAGCCGCCGAACGGATGAAGCTTCTTGTCATGACAGAGTATGGGTATCCGGATGCCGGCTGCTTTGGCCGCATCGAATATGGTAGCGTCTTTAGGTACCGACACCTGTTTATCATCTATTGTAAGATTTACCATCTCGACCTCTGTTCTCCCTCGGATGTATAAGCTTGATGATCAGCTACTCGATGGCCATAAAGCGGCAGGCGTCATAGCAGGATTTGCACTTGGTACATTTGGCCTTATCCAGATACGCAACCTTCCCCTTTTCCCAGACGATGGCATCGGACGGACAGGCTTTCAGGCAGGCCCCGCACTTGACGCACTTTGCTTCCACCACCTGCCAGAGCAACAACTCTTTGCAGCTGTTGGACGGGCAGCGCTTCTCCCTGATATGGGCATCGTACTCGTGACGGAAATATTTGACGGTCGACAGGACCGGGTTTGGTGCAGTCTGGCCGAGACCGCAGAGTGACGCTTTTTTGATGGTTGCGCCCATCTCCAGCAGTTTGTCGATGTCGGCTTCCTCGCCACGGCCGGTGGTTATCCGCTCGAGGATATCGAGCATCGCCTTCAGGCCGATCCGGCAAGGGACACACTTACCGCACGATTCCATCCTGGTGAAGGTAAGGAAAAACCGTGCAATATCCACCATGCAGGTGGTTTCATCCATGACCACCAGACCACCGGAACCCATCATGGCGCCCGCCTTGATCAGGGAGTCATAGTCGACCGGTGTATCGAGAACCTCGGCAGGGATACAGCCGCCCGAAGGACCGCCAGCCTGAACTGCCTTGAATTTACGGTTGTTGGCGATCCCGCCGCAGACATCGTAGATGACCTGGCGCACCGACATCCCCGCCGGTACCTCCACCAGGCCGGTATGCTTCACCTTGCCGGTCACCGCAAAGATCTTGGTCCCCTTGGTGGTCTCGGTGCCAAGCGATGCGTACCAGTCAGCGCCTTTGTTGATGATGTGCCGGACGTTGGCGAAGGTTTCAACGTTGTTGATGTTGGTCGGCTTGCCCCACAGACCTTTGACCGCCGGGAACGGTGGACGGGGACGGGGCATGCCCCGTTCGCCTTCAATGGAGGCCATCAGGGCGGTTTCCTCACCACAGACAAAGGCGCCGGCGCCCTTTTTGATCCTAAGGTCGAAGTCAAACCCCCACCCTTTGATGTTTTTGCCCAGATAACCCTGTTCATAGCAGACATCGAGGGCCTTCTGCAGCCGCTCGATGGCGAGCGGATACTCGGCGCGCACATACACGTAGCCGGCGGTGCAACCGATGGCGTAGGAGGCGATCATCATCCCCTCGATGACGCAATAGGGGTCCCCTTCCAGCACGGAACGGTCCATGAAGGCACCCGGGTCGCCCTCGTCCGCGTTACAGATCAGATATTTGAGATTGCCGGGGGAAGCGGCACAAAACGACCACTTCATCCCGGTGGGGAAACCACCCCCACCGCGGCCACGCAGGCCGGACTTCTTCACTTCCTCGATGACTTCGGCTGGCTTCATGGCCTTGACGCACTTCTCGATCGCCTTGAATCCATCTTCTTCAAGATAGGCATCGAGGCTTTCCGGATCAATCTGGCCACAGCCGGTCATGACCACCCGCATCTGCTGGTCGACGAATTTATTGTAGTATTCCTTGGCCTTTTTCTTCTCGATCGGGGTCTTATTGACGATATGCTCGTCCAGGATCTGGGCCACGTCTTCGGGAACCACGAAATCGTAGGTAATCCGACCCAGCTCGGGGGTGATGATATCGACAAGAACGTCATTGGCACAGAGGCCGCGGCAGCCGGTTTTGATCACATCGCAGCGCTTGCCGACAATGGCATTGATCCCTTTTTCCGCTATCAATTTGGTAAATTCTGCCTCAACCTTTTTGGCGCCGGCCGAGATACCGCCGGTCCCCTGACAGATCAGAATCTTTATTGCTGCGTTTTCGCTCATGACAAATTGTCCCCTACTGGAAAGTATGGAGCTACCTTATTTCATCGGCCTCTTGTTATATTCGGCAATGATCTCTTCCACCTTCTGGACCGTCATCTTGCCGAAGGTATCGTCGTTGACCATGGCCAGTGGGGCCATGCCGCAAGCGCCGAGGCAGGCAACCTTCTCAAAGGTGTAGCGCAGATCTGGGCTAGTCTCGGCGTGACCGATATGCAGCTTGTCGAAGAAGGTCTCGACAATACGCTCCGCACCCTGCACATGGCAGGCGGTTCCCACGCAGACCCTGATGATGTAACGGCCCCGGGGTTTCAGATGGAACTGGGCATAAAAGGTGAGGACACCGTAGATCTGGCTCGGATAGACGTTCAGCCGCTCTGCCACCAGGGCGATGGTCGGTTTCGGCACATAGCCGTACTCATCCTGGATCCCCTGCAGTACCGGCATCAGGTTGCCCGGCAGAGTCAGGTACTTGTCGATCACATGGTTGGCAGCAGCCAGATCAATCTCTTCAGTTTCTATTTGTTCGGCCGGAGCGTTACTCATCTACTCCATCTCCTTTATCCGTTGGAGTTACCTGTCAATTTCACCCAGAACGATGTCAAGCGTACCGATAACGGCGACCAGGTCGGCGAGCATCGACCCCTTGGCCATTTTCTCAATGGCCTGGAGGTTCACAAACGAAGGGGGACGCACCCTCATCCGGTACGGTTTCGCCGTGCCGTCGCTGACGATGTAGTAGCCGAGTTCGCCTTTCGGGTTCTCGATACTCTGGTATACTTCCCCTTCCGGGACGGCAAACCCCTCGCTGGCGATCTTGAAATGATGGATCAACCCTTCGATCGTGTTGTAAACCGCCTCTTTGGGCGGGTAACAGACCTGGGGCGCATCAGCCAGCACCGGTCCGGGCTTTAACGAATCGAGTGCCTGGCGGACAATCTTGGCCGCCTCGCGCATCTCGACCAGCCGCACCTGGTAGCGGTCAAAGGTGTCGCAATTCTCACCGACCGGCACCTTGAAGCTATATTTTTCGTAGCCACTGTACGGGTTGTCCCTTCTCAGGTCCCAGTCCACACCCGAGCCACGCAGGGCCGGCCCGGTAATCCCCATGTCGATTGCATCTTCAGCGGAGATCACGCCATTGCCGACAGTTCTCTGCCGCCAGATGGTATTGTTGGTCAACAACCCCTCATAGGTGTCCATATTCGCAGGAAATTCGTCGATGAACTTGCGGACGGCCGCTTCAAAACCTTCCGGAACGTCCTGGGAGAGACCCCCGACCCGAAAGTAGTTGGTCGTCATGCGGGCGCCGGAAACCATCTCGTAAATATCCATAAGTGCTTCGCGCTCACGGAAACAGTACAAGAACACCGTCATCGCACCGATGTCGAGGGCGTGGCAGGCTAACCAGACCAGATGCGACATGATACGGGTCAGTTCGGTCAGGATTACCCGGATGGTCTGGGCCCGTTCGGGCACCTCAAGGGCGAGCAGCTTCTCGACCGTCAGCACATAGCCGAGATTGTTGCTCATGGGGGCCAGATAGTCCATCCGGTCGGTCAGCGGCAACGTCTGGTGATAGGTCCGGTGCTCCGACAGCTTTTCAATCCCCCGGTGCAGATAGCCGATATGGGGAGTGATTTTCTGAATGACTTCACCGTCCAGCTCGACGACCAGCCGTAAAACGCCGTGGGTACTGGGGTGTTGCGGCCCCATATTTAATGTCATTACTTCCTTACTTGCCATGGCACGCCTCTGTTCTTATTAAATGAAAGATACTTGCTCGCAGATTATGACAGCCGCCCCTTGTAAGGCTCCCGGTCAGGTCCCTGCAACGGGTAGTCTTTGCGCAACGGATGCCCGACCCAGTCGTCGGTCATCAGAATCCTGCGCAGGTCGGGATGGTTTTTAAACACCACGCCGAACATGTCATAGGCTTCACGCTCCAGCCAGTTAGCCGTCGACCAGACGCCGGCAACCGTCTCAATAGTCGCGTCGGACTCGGTCACTGGCGCTTTCAGCCGGAGCCGCTCCTTGTAGGCTATCGAGTAGAGATTGTAAACTACCATGAACCGAGGTTCTTTGCCCAGGTAGTCAACACAGGTGAGATCGGTGAGGAGGTTGAACTGCAACGCCTCCTTGAGGAACCTGCAGATCTCAGGCAGCTGTTCTTTCTTCACGGTAACCGTCACTTCGCCACGGAACCCCTTCACTTCGAGGATCGAAGCAGCGAACTTTTCTTTCAGCTTTATTACTGCGCGATTAATTTCAGCCATAACCGTACCTTTTCCTTTTTATTTGTCCGGATTAAGCCGCTGGCTCCAGCCGCTCACCAAGGCCAATCGCCGACCCAAATGAATTTCTCTCTCTGCCGATCTTGTCCTGCAATTTCAGGATGCCGTACAGAAGTGCCTCGGGCCTTGGCGGACAGCCCGGGATATAGACATCCACCGGCAGTGCCTCGTCAATCCCCTGCACCACGCTATAGGTATCGAAGATCCCGCCTGAACAGGCACAGGCGCCCATGGCGATGACCCATTTCGGTTCCGGCATCTGCTCATAAACGGTCTTGATCACCGGCAGCATCTTCTTGGTGACGGTGCCTGCAATGATAATACAGTCGGCCTGGCGGGAGGAGGCACGGAAGATGATGCCAAAACGGTCCAGGTCAAACTTTGAGGCACCGGTCGCCATCATTTCAATGGCACAGCAGGCGAGGCCGAAGGTCATCGGCCAGATCGAGGACCTGCGCGCCCAGTTGACCACAAAATCCAGGGATGTGGTTACCACGTTGTCTCCAAGCGGATGTTCTACTCCCATTCCAATGCTCCTTTTTTCCACACATAAATATACCCAACAAAGAGGATGACAATAAACACACCCATTTCTGCCAAGATGAACAGG
>JANXYN010000088.1 GCA_025356035.1 Geobacteraceae bacterium | reverse complement strand
TAGCCGTCCTTGGTGCCGTCGCGGTCCATGCTGGTCGGAAGGATCTCGCCGGCGCCATATTCCTCCATGCGCTGGACCCATTCCACAACATCGATGCCGGTGGCATTACGGCCACCGTGGGTGAATACCTCCCAGCGCTCTTCCCCCGCTACCTGCCTGGCGTCGACGGCCACCACCGTGCACTGGGAACCAAACCGATTGGCAGCCTCCCGGACAAATTCCGGCCGGTGAACTGCCGCAGTGTTGATGGAGACCTTATCGGCACCGGCATTAAGCAGCCGGCGGATATCCTCAACGGTCCGCACCCCGCCTCCGACGGTGAGCGGCATGAATACGCGCTCGGCGGTACGGCGTACCACATCGATGATGATGTCGCGCTGGTCGCTAGAGGCGGTGATGTCCAGGAAGGTAAGCTCATCCGCCCCCTGCCGGTCATACTCCTCGGCGATCTCAACCGGATCGCCGGCATCGCGCAGTTCCAGAAACTGCACCCCTTTAACGACCCGCCCCCCCTTCACGTCGAGACAGGGAATAATGCGTTTGGTCAGCATTCAACACCTCTTCAAACAACAAAAACTTGAATTAACTGGGATATTCAGGATGAACAGGATCAACCATTAATCTGGTTTGTCGTTGTTTAGAGCCTGAATATCCCAGTTGCTTTCAAATGTTCTTTCCTCTTGTCAACGCTACCGCCTCAGCCAGCTTGATCGCACCGGTATAGACCGCTTTGCCGGTAATGACACCGCTGATACCGCTAGCCTCGATGGCCAGCAGGTTCTCGATGTCCTTGAGCGACGAGACACCGCCGGAGGCGATCACCGGGATCGTTATGGCCTCGGCCAGGGCTTTGGTGGCAGCAAGATTGGGCCCCTGCATCATGCCGTCCCGGGCGATGTCGGTGTAGATGATGGCGGCGACGCCAAACCCTTCAAACCGTTTCGCCAGATCCACCGCCTTGACCCCGGTCAGTTCGGCCCATCCCTGGACAGCAACCAGGCCGTTTTTGGCGTCGATACCCACCACAATCCGACCGGGGAACAGCCGACAGGCTTCCTCTACTAGCTCAGGGTTGCGCTGTGCGGCAGTGCCGAGAATGACCCGGCCGATGCCGAGTGCCAGATAGGCCTCGATGGTCTGGATATCGCGAATGCCGCCGCCAAGCTGGGTCGGAATCTGGACACTCTTGACAATGGCCTCGATGGCGCCTCTGTTTTTCGGCACCCCGGCAAAGGCCCCGTCCAGGTCGACGATATGGAGGAGCTCCGCCCCCTGCCGCTGCCATTCCAGCGCCTGCTCGGCAGGATTGTCGCAGAAGACCGTGTCCTTCTCCATCAGCCCCTGCTCCAGGCGGACGCACTTTCCTTCTTTCAGATCAATGGCGGGAATTACGAGCATTTTATACCTTTCATAAAAAGTCAGTAGTCAGGAGCCAGGATTCAGGAGCCAGAATAAAAACCTTCTGACTTCTGACTTCTGACTTCTGACTTCTGGCTCCTGACTCCTTATGCTTTCATTTCTCCGAAATTCTTCAGGATCTGCAACCCCTTCTCCTGGGACTTCTCCGGGTGAAACTGGGTGGCGACGACATTGTCCCGCCAGATCGACGAGCAGAATTCGATGCCGTAGCGGCTGGTGGTGGCGATGACCGACTCATCCGCCGGCTTGACATAGTAGGAATGGACGAAATAGACGTTGGTCCCTTCCTCCAGCCCGGTAAAGGCTGGCGGACGGCGTTTGATGGAGAGCTGGTTCCACCCCATGTGGGGGACCTTCAACTCCTCACCATCTTCCTCCATTCCTTCCGGGAAACGTACCACCCGGCCGGGAATGACGTCCAACCCATTGTGGAGTCCGAATTCCTCGCTCTCGGTGAAGAGAAGCTGCAGCCCGAGGCAGATGCCGAGAAACGGCCGCCCCTCACGGATCACTCGAAGAATCGGCTCGACGAATCCACCCTGCTCCAGATTGCGCATGCAGTCCGGAAAGGCGCCAACCCCAGGGAGGACAATCTTGTCCGCCGCCAGCACCACCTTCGGATCAGCTGTCACCACCGCCTCGAAGCCGGTCTTCTCGAACCCCTTCTGCACCGAACGGAGGTTCCCCATGCCGTAGTCAATGATTGCAATCATCTGAAAAAACCTTTTTGCCACATTATAAAGTAGCCAGTAGCCAGGAGCCAGAATCCAGAAGTTTTGTATACTGACTTCTGGCTCCTGACTCCTGAATTCTTGAGAAATTACAGTTTGCCCTTCGTCGAAAGAACCCCTTCGATCCGCGGGTCGAGCTGGGTCGCCTGGTCGAGCGCCCGGGCCGTCGCCTTGAAGCACGCCTCGATCATGTGATGAACATTGTCGCCGTACATGACGTTCAGGTGCAGGTTCAGGCCACAGTTATTGGCAAAGGCCTGAAAAAACTCCCGCACCAGCTCCACGTCGAACTCGCCGATCTTTACCTTGGGGAGCCTTACATTATAGACCAGGTAAGGGCGGCCGGAGAGATCCACCGCCACGCTGGCAAGGGTTTCATCCATCGGGACGGTGGCTTGGCCGTAGCGGCGTATCCCCTTTTTCTCACCGAGTGCCTGGCGGAAGGCATCGCCGAGGACAATGCCGATATCCTCCACCGTGTGGTGAAAGTCGATGTCGATATCCCCCTTGGCCTCCACCTCCAGGTCAAACAGGCCGTGCCGGGCGAACAGGTTCAGCATATGGTCGAGAAACGGCACCGACGTGCAGACCTTCGCCTTCCCGCCACCGTCAATATTGAGGGTAAGCTTGATCTGGGTTTCCTTGGTGACGCGCTCGATCGAGGCCTTGCGGGACATGGGAGAACCTCCTTTTGTAGTCATGAATATTTTACGGGCACAGAGACAGAGTTGATATCCGCAAGAATTCAGGAGCCAGGAGCCAGAATCCAGAAGGTTTTCATTCTGACTCCTGGCTACTGACTCCTTGTCAGCCGATTTCCTTGATCGCCGCCAGGGTCTTTGTCATATCTTCACGAGTGCCGATCGAAATGCGCAGGCCATGCTTGAGGAGCGGATCGCTGAGGAGCCGCACCAGAATCTTCCGGCTAAAAAGGCCATCATAGACCCGCTTGCCATCCCGGTCCGGCGGGGTGGCAAAGACAAAATTCCCTTTGGACGGGATGACATTATAGCCAAGCTTCACCAGCTCCGCAGCAAACCACTTCCGCGTCTCACGGATCTTTCCCGTGCATTCCCTGAAATATGCCTGATCCTGCAACGCCGCCACACATGCTACCTGGGCCAGCCGATCGAGATTATAGTGGTCACGGATCTTGTCCAGGGCGGCGATCACCTCGGGGCGGGCAATGGCGAAGCCAAGCCGCATCCCGGCCAACGAATAGCTCTTGGACAGGGTCCGGGTGACGACCACATTCGCTTGGCGTCGCACCAGCTCCAGGGCATCCTCGTCACCGAAATCGGCATACGCCTCGTCCACCACCAGCATTCCGGCGCAGCGCTTCGCCAGCTCCTCGATATAGGCGAGGGGGAAAGCAAAACCAAGGGGCGAGTTGGGGGTGGTGAGAAAGAAGAGCTTCCCCTCGTAGCGGTCGGGAAAATCGGCGATCCGGTAATCGGGGCTGAGGCCGAAGGTCTTGACCAGAGCCCCCTGGATCTCCGCCAGGGTCGCATAATAGGAATAGGAAGGGTGGATGAAACCGATCTCCTCCCCTTCCCCGGCAAAGGCGCGGATCAGATTATTCAGCACCTCGTCGGAGCCATTGGCCATGATCACCCAGGAAGGGAGAAAGCCATACAACTCACCGACGGTATCGCGTAGCCGCTGGCTCGATGCACTCGGGTACTTGCGCAGTGAGGCACCATTGCTCCCAAGCTCAGCCAGGATAGCCTTGACCACCTCCGGCGAAGGGGGATAAGGATTCTCGTTGGTGTTGAGCTTGATATAGGCAGCCTCGTCGGCCGGCTGAAATCCGGGGACGTAGCCGGCCATGCTGGCGATGTTGGGTCGTAACGGGATCATGTCGAAACCTTTAATTTTAACTGGGATAAACAGGATAATCAGGATAAAAAACATAAAAACAATAGGTTGTTAAAAATCCTGATTATCCTGAATATCCCAGTTATTTATTGCCTGTTTTGGTTTTTGCCAGACGTATACTCACCGACTTGCCATGCGCCTCCAGCCCTTCCAGGCCGGCAATCCTCACAATATCGGGGCCCAGGCGCTGCAGCCCCTCCTCGGCAAAATAGACGAGGGAGGTTTTCTTGACGAAATCGTCCACCGACAGCGGCGAGAAGAAGCGGGCGGTGCCGCCGGTAGGGAGGGTATGGTTGGGGCCGGCCAGGTAGTCGCCGGCCGCCTCCGGGGTGAAATGGCCGAGGAAGATGGCGCCGGCATTTTTGATCCGGGGAAGCAGCTCGAATGGCGCAGTTACCGCCAGCTCCAGGTGCTCGGGAGCGATCCGGTTGGCAAAGGCGACCGCCTCGTCGATGCTTCCGGCGACAATCACCGCGCCGTAGGCATCCCACGACTTTCTGGCAATGGCCTGTCGGGAAAGCTCCTTCAGCTGCCGCTCCACCTCTGCCACCACCTTTTCGCCAAAGGCACGATCGGTGGTAATTAGGATCGACGAGGCAAGCTCGTCGTGTTCGGCCTGGGAGAGAAGATCGGCGGCAATATGGGCCGGATTGCCGCTGCCGTCGCTGACCACCAGGATCTCGCTCGGCCCGGCGATCATGTCAATCCCGACCTGGCCGAACACCAGCTTCTTGGCAGTGGCAACGTAGATATTGCCGGGGCCGGTGATCTTGTCCACCTTCGGCACCGTCGCCGTGCCGTAGGCGAGCGCCGCCACCGCCTGCGCGCCGCCGATCCGGAAGATTTTATCCACTCCGGCCAGCCTTGCCGCCACCAGCACATGGGGGTTAAGCTCGCCACCGGGGGTGGGTGCGACCATCACGATTTCCCCGACACCGGCCACCCGGGCGGGCACCGCGTTCATGATAACACTGGACGGGTAACTCGCCTTGCCGCCGGGGACATAGATCCCAACCCGTGCCAGCGGAGTGACCATCTGGCCAAGCATGATGTCCGGCTCCTCGGTGGAGAGCCAGCTCTGCTGCTTCTGCTTTTCGTGAAAACGGGCCACCCGCTCCACCGCCAGCTTGAGGGCAGCGACGTCCGCCTCGTCGACCCGGGCAAAGGCGAGGTCAATCTCCTCTTCGCCGACGAGGAGCCCGGCGGCATCGCACTCAAGACGGTCAAAGCGGCGCGTGTACTCCAGCAGCGCCTCGTCGCCACGGCTGCGGACATCGGCGATGATCTCCCGGACCACCCCTTCCACCCCGGCGCCGATCTCTTCGCCGCGGGAGAGGATGGCGGCGAACCGCGCGTCAAAGTCCTTATCGTTGATATGGAGGAATTGCATTTCAAACCTCATCAATACTGACACAGAAAAGGAGTCAGGAGTCAGGAGTCAGGAGTCAGGAGTCAGAATGAAAACCTTCTGGCTCCTGGCTTCTTCGTCTTTGTGGCAAATATTCATACGTGCTGCTCCAGCCCTTGAATGATCTCCGTTATCCTCTGGTGCTTGGTCTTGAGGCTCGCCCGGTTGACAATCAGCCGCGTGGTGATCTCGGCGATGGTCTCCACCTCAACCAGGCCGTTCTGCTTCAGGGTCTCGCCGGTGGAAACCAGATCCACAATCCGCTCGGAAAGCCCCACCAGCGGCGCAAGCTCAATGGAACCATAGAGCTTGATCAGCTCCACCTGAATGCCCTTGGCGCTGAAGTACTTCTCAGTCACATTTGGATACTTGGTTGCAATACGGATGTTGGACCAGCTCGACGGGTCGTCGTCCCGGGCCAGACCGACAGGCTCGGCCACCATCATCCGGCAGTAGCCAAATTTCAGGTCGAGCGGCTCGTAGAGGTCCTTATCCTGCTCCATCAGAGTGTCTTTACCGACGATCCCCAGGTCGGCGCAGCCATATTCAACGTAAGTAGGAACATCGGTGGCGCGGACGATCATGTAGCGCATCTTTTGCACCGGGTTCTCGAAGATCAGCTTGCGGGTATCGGCAAGGAGTTCCTCGCAGTCGATGCCGATCTTCTTGAACAGGGCCACCGATTCCTGGAGAATGCGCCCCTTGGGGATGGCGATGGTAACGAAATCTGTCATAACTAAACCTTTTTTAACTGGGATGTACAGGATATTCAGGATAAATAAACCAAAAAAGGCTTAAATCCTTTGCACGCGGATCAAATCTGAAAAAAAGGATTTTAAAGCTTTGGTTCAAAACCCTTTAAAATAATGTTTAATCCGATTTTATCAAGTTTGTTCAGATGTTATCCGCGTGCAGGTTTTTCTCTGCCCATCCAGAATATCCCAGTTAATTTATTCTTTGACTCTGACTATATCCGCACCGAGGCCGGCCAGCTTCTTCTCGATCGCTTCGTACCCCCGGTCCAGGTGGTAGATGCGGGAAACTTCGGAGGTGTTGTCGGCGGCAAGGCCGGCCAGGATCAGCGATGCCGAGGCACGCAGGTCAGTGGCCATGACTGGTGCGCCGGAAAGCTTCTTTACCCCCTTGACGGTGGCGCTGTTCCCTTCGACGACGATGTCCGCACCGAACCGGAGCAGCTCGGAGACGTGCATGAAGCGGTTCTCGAAGATATTTTCGGAGATGACGCTGGCCCCGTCGGCCACGGTCATCAACGCCATGAACTGGGCCTGCATGTCGGTGGGAAAGCCGGGATAGGGTCGGGTCTTGATATTGACCCCCGCGATCTTTCTCGGACCCTTGACCCGCACCACTTTGTCCTTATGGGTGATCTCCACCCCGGCATCCTGCAGTTTGAAGACCACCGCATCGAGGTGGTCGAGACACATGTTGTGGATGCGAATATCTCCGCCGGTGATCGCCGCCGCCACCATAAAGGTCCCCGCCTCGATCCGATCCGGCATGACCGCATGGCTGGCCGGCTGCAATGCCTCCACCCCCCTGATCCGTATGGTGTCGGTACCGGCACCCTCAATATCCGCCCCCATCTTGGTCAGCATCGCGGCCAGGTCGGCGATCTCCGGCTCCCGGGCAGCGTTTTCCAGGATCGTCTCCCCCTTGGCGGTGGCTGCGGCCATCATCAGGTGCTCGGTCCCGCCGACGGTGGAGACGTCGAAGTTGATCCGCGCCCCCTTGAGCCGCTTCGCCTTGGCCTCCACATAGCCGTGGGTCAGGTTGATCTCCGCCCCGAGTGCCGCCAGCCCCTTCAGGTGGAGGTTGATCGGCCGAGCCCCGATGGCACAGCCGCCGGGGAGGGAAACCCGTGCCTTGCCAAACCTCGCCAACAGTGGGCCAAGCACCAACACCGACGCGCGCATGGTCTTGACCAGTTCGTAGGTCGCCTCGAAATTGTTAACGCCGCTCGTGTCGATCTTAACGACGTTGCCATTACCGTCGACCCGGGCGCCAAGCTGCTCCAGCACCTTGATGGTGGTGTTGATGTCGCGCAGAAACGGCACGTTGCTGATTTCATGCTGGCCAGGGGCGAGGAGGGTCGAGACGAAAATAGGGAGTGCGGCGTTCTTCGAGCCGCTGACCGTCACGTCACCGGCGAGTTTCTTGCCGCCTTTGATGATGAGTTTGTCCAATGAAAAAACCTCTTGAGTTCTATTGCGAGTAGCGGCGAACGATGTCCGCCCAAAAATATGTCAAAAAGGGCGCATTAAAGGCGCCCCTACAACCTTTTGCCCCCTACCACCCGCTCGATGCCGGCAGGGTCCTTGGCGGTAAAGAGCTCGGCAAACTGGCCGGTTGTTTCGAACAGCTCCAGCACCGGCTCTGCCTCCTCGATCCCCACTTCGAACAGGAGCCAACCGCCGGGGTTTAAGTGGTCGGTGGCTGCGGGGATAATGAGTCGATAGAAATCAAGGCCATCCTTGCCGCCGTCCAACGCCTGTTGCGGCTCAAATTCGCGCACCTCCGGCTGCAAGGTATCGAGACCGGCAGTCGGGATATAAGGCGGATTGGAAACAATCAGGTCGAAGCGTTGGCCATTGAACGGCTCAAACAGCGACCCCTCGAACAGGGTAACCTTCACCCCATGTTTCGCTACGTTGCGCTGGGCCAGGGCCAGTGCCTCCGCTGATTTCTCTACGCCACAGACCTCCGCCTGGGGCAGGGCCTTGGCCAAAGCCACGGCGATACAACCGCTCCCCACACCAATATCCAGGACGGTTTTGGCTCGCTCGCCACGCTTCACACCCTCGGTAACCAGCACTTCTGTGTCATGGCGAGGGATCAGCACCCCCGGAGCCACCTCAAAATCGAGCCCCATGAACTCCTGGGAGCCGAGTATGTACTGGAGCGGCTCGCGTTTGGCGCGGCGGCCAACCATGGCCCGGTATGCCGCCAGCTCGGCAACAGAAAGGGGCTTGTCAAAGTTGACATAAAGAGCGACCCGGTCCAGGTCGAGGACCGCACAAAGCAGCCACTCAGCCTCCAGCCGGGCGTTCTCCACCCCCTTCTCCGCCAGATACCCCTTGGTCCATTCGAGGACCTTCAAGATGGTCCAGCTTTCCTGCTGATTGGCCATGGGCACCTAACCGAAAACTGGATTTGCCCCAAAGGACACAGGGAAAAGCCTGAAAACCACAAACATACTGGGATATTCAGGATTAACGAACAAACCGATTTTTTAGGTTTATCTTGAATATCCTGAATATCCCAGTTAATGCCTGGTTTTCTCTGTGACCTCTATGGCTGATGCTTTTCAGGCTGCTTCCGACTGCGCTTTCAAAGCTTCCATCTGATAGTGCGTTCTGAGCGCATCCACGATCTCGCTAATATCACCGGCCATGATCGAATCGAGCCGGTAGAGGGTGAGGCCGATGCGATGATCGGTCATTCTTCCCTGGGGGTAGTTATAGGTGCGAATCCGCTCGCTCCGGTCGCCACTTCCCACCTGGCTCTTGCGGTCAGCGGCCATCTTCGAGTTCTGCTCGGTGGTAAGGACATCAAGGATCCTCGACTTCAGCACCTTCATCGCCTTGGCGCGGTTCTTGATCTGGCTCCGCTCCTCCTGACAGGCTACCACGATGCCGGTTGGGAGATGGGTAATCCGGACCGCCGAATCGGTGGTGTTGACATGCTGGCCACCGGCACCCGAAGAGCGGTAGACATCAATCTTCAGGTCGGCGGTATTGATGTCGATGTCAATGTCCTCGGCCTCCGGCAACACCGCCACCGTGCAGGCGCTGGTGTGAATCCTTCCCTGGGCTTCGGTTTCCGGCACCCTCTGCACCCGGTGAGCGCCCGATTCGTACTTGAGCCGGGAATAGACCCCCGCCCCCTCAATCAGGGCGACCACTTCCTTGAACCCACCTTTTTCCGATTCCGACGCGGAGATGATCTCCACCTTCCAGCGGTTGGACTCGGCATAACGGCTGTACATCCTGAACAGATCGGCCGAAAATAACCCAGCCTCATCGCCGCCGGTACCGGCACGGATCTCCAGAATAACGCTCTTATCGTCGTTGGGGTCCTTGGGGAGGAGGAGAAACTTCATCGCCTCTTCCATCTCTGTCTCCCTGTTTTCCAGCACCACAAGCTCTGCTTCGACCATTTCCCGCATCTCCCGATCGGCTTCCGCCAGGAGCCCCCGGTTGTCAGCAATTTCGGCCAGTACTTTTTTATAGTTACGGAAGGCGGCGATCAGGGGAGCAAGCCCGGACAGCTCCTTGTTGAGTTTGCGGAACTCCCCCTGATTGGCCAGCACCGCCGGGTCTGCCAGCAGCGACTCCAGCTCCTCAAAACGTCTTTCCAGGTCAGCGATCTTGTCAAACATGTGTTAATAACTCCAATTTACTTACGGTTTACACCACCAGCCGGTCGTCCTTATAGCCGCCGTTCTCCGCCAGCGCCTCCTCCATGGAGCGGATCGCCACTTCCAGCTGGCTGTCGTCCGGCTCGCGGGTGGTGAGCCGTTGCAGGGCCAACCCCGGAGCAATGATCATCCTGACCAGTGCCGACTTGTCGTTCTTGGCGGTCCATTTGAGGAACTCGTAGGAAATTCCGGCGATCAGGGGGAGCAGCACCACCCGTGAGCCCGCCTTCAGATAGAAGGGCCAGAGCTTCGGGATCAGGGAAAAGACCAGGATGCTCACCAGCATGACTATCAGCAGGAAACTGGTTCCGCAACGGGGGTGGAGGCAGCTGTACTTCCGCACATTGGCCACCGTAAGCTCTTCCCCCGCCTCGAAGGCGAAGATCGACTTGTGCTCGGCGCCGTGGTACTGGAAGACCCGCTGGATGTCTTTCATTCGGGAGATGGTCCAGATGTAGATGAGAAACACCGCCACCCGGATCAGGCCGTCCACCAGATTAAAGACCAAGTTGGAATCGCCGATGACCGGTTTCGCCAGATTAGTGAGATAGAGCGGCAGGAAGAAAAAGAGGAGGATGCCGAAGCCGAGTGCCACCACCATAGTCCCGCCCATGGCAAGCGGGGAGAGCTCTTTCTTCTCTTCCTCTTCAGCGAGGGCCTCGTTGGCGGAAAAATTCAGGGCATTGATGCCGATAATCAGGGAGGAAAATAGCGCCAGGGCTCCCCGCACAATGGGGAGCTTCAGCAGGGGATACTTCTCGGACAGGGGGACCACCTGCTCCTTCTTCACCACGATCTCACCGGAGGGTCTCCGCACTGCAATGGCCATGGCGCGGGGTGCGCGCATCATGACACCCTCAATCACCGCCTGTCCGCCGATATTTATCTTTTCCATTAATTAACGCTCCTCAAAATCTGTTACAGCTGTTTGAATCGCTCTCGAACTTCGCTAATCTTCCCGCAAGTCAGCGTCCCCTCCGGACACGGCCCGTCCAGACAGCCCGGTCCGGCGGCGCGGAAGATGACCGGCGCAACCCCCTTCGCCAGCTTCAGCATCTCCACTGCCATCCCGCGAATTTCCCACTGGGCGCGTTCGCAGCAGCGCAGTGCGAAAAAGTGCAGCAGTTCCCGGGCATTCATCGTCATGATGATATTGGTCTGGGTCGCGTTCGGCAGGATGTATCTGGCGTCTTCCGCAGGAATCCCTGCGTCGACCATGGCGGCATACGCTTTCTGCAAATCCGCCATGCAGGAGGTGAACAACTGCCGCAATTCGGGACGCTCCTCAATACTCAACGGCATAACCGTGGCGAGGCGATTCTTCAGCGATACGTAGCGCTGCGACTGCTGGGAAAAAGAGGCAATGCGGTGACGCACCAGTTGGTGACTGGTCACACGGGAGATGCCGTCAATGCCGAAGGTGAAGGAGACATGCTCCAGCACCGAATGATGGCCGAGGGACATGATTTTGTCGAGGAATCCATGAATATCGGCGTTTGAAAGCTTATCTTGCAGCTCGCCAATACTGGCTGGAGAATAGCACAAACGGGCTGCAAGGGCCACGGTCGTTTCAGGGTCAGGGGTATATTGAAGAAGCGCTACCTGCATCAATGCTCCACTGGGAAAAATGGCAACTGGCACAAGGCGGTACCTTGCGCTTCGAGCCCTGACCATCCACCCGCAGACAAAACCCGCCACAAAGCAGAAGGCAGTACATGCGACCTTAAAAACAGAAAGGGGATTTCGCCATGGACAAAATCCCCCGATCTCCCTCTCACCAACGCAAGGCCAGGGACCCTGTTACATGCCGTATCTTCTCTTGAACCGCTCAACACGGCCGGCGGTGTCAACCAGTTTCTGCTTGCCGGTGAAGAACGGGTGGCATGCCGAGCAAATCTCCGTGGAGATCTCAGACTTGGTGGAACGGGTCTGAAAAGTGTTGCCGCACAGACACTTAACAGTTACCTCATCGTACTTGGGGTGAATTCCTTCTTTCATATCTTCCTCCTCGCGGGGGATGCTCCCCGCTTTGATTGCCATTCGAAAGTCTTAAAAATAGCACTTCCGCCCTACATATTCAAGAGTTTTTTATGCACCGGGCAGAAAAACAAAAAAATCCGGCATGCGCTGCTGAGCAGGCATCCCGGAGCGTATCGATTCATTACGGACAGGCAGCTGGCTGTGACACTGGCCTGCCATCCAAACAGCAGTCCGGCCGATAGGATTATTTATGCATGGCCGCGAGAAATGCCTGGTTACTCTTGGTCTCGGCCAGCTTGCTGAGCAGAAACTCCATGCTGTCCACCACGTTCATCGGATGAAGCACCTTGCGCAGGATCCAGATCCGGTTGAGAGAGGCCTTGTCGATGAGGAGCTCCTCCTTGCGGGTTCCTGACTTGTTGATGTCGATGGCCGGGAAGGTCCGTTTCTCCACGAGCTTGCGATCGAGATGAAGCTCCATGTTGCCGGTCCCCTTGAACTCCTCGAAAATCACCTCAAGGGCGCCTGGACATCGGTCGCGATGCCGGGGTAGGGCAGGGCCTGAAAGTTCAGGGGGCGAAGTTCGCCCTGTCGCGAAACCTCGATACAGCGTTCGCCAACGAGTTCGATGGTGG
>JANXYN010000024.1 GCA_025356035.1 Geobacteraceae bacterium | reverse complement strand
ATAAACGAACAAGGCTTCGGTTTTGTTGTCATTCCCACGCATAAATATCTCCTGCAATTCCGGTAGATTATGCGCGGCAGTATAGCATAAATTAGTACTTTTCTGTATCTAAAAGCGTTAGTTTTTCAACAACCTGTTAGTCGAAGACGCCGGTGGAGAGATACCGTTCTCCCGTATCCGGCAGAATCACCACCACGTTTTTCCCCTTGCCGAGTTTGCCGGCCAGCTGAATCGCTGCCACCAGAGCAGCTCCGGAAGAGATCCCCACCAACAAGCCCTCTTCCTTGGCCAGTCGCCTGGTAGCCTCATAGGCTTCGTTGTTGCTGACCTTGATGACTTCCTGATATATCTTGGTATTGAGCACATCCGGGACGAAGCCGGCGCCGATCCCCTGGATCTTGTGGGGACCCGGCTCGCCTCCGGAGAGCACCGGTGAATCGGCCGGTTCCACAGCAGCGATACGGATGGCGGGGTTATGCTTTTTCAGCACCTCGCCAGCGCCGGTGATGGTCCCGCCGGTCCCTACGCCAGCCACAAAGCCGTCAATGGAAAGGGTGCCCATGGCACTGATGATTTCCGGGCCAGTGGTTTTCCGGTGTACCTCCGGGTTTGCCGGGTTCTTGAACTGCTGCGGCAACAGATAGCCATGTTTCTCGGCAAGCTCTTCGGCCATCTGCACTGCGCCCCGCATCCCCTGGGCTCCCGGAGTCAGCACAAGCTCAGCCCCGTAGGCTGCCAGCAGCCTGCGCCGTTCGATGGTCATGGTATCCGGCATGGTCAACACCAGCTTATAACCCTTCACCGCGCAGACCATGGAGAGACCGATGCCGGTGTTGCCACTGGTCGGCTCGACCACGGTAGCACCCGGCTTCAAGCAGCCGGACTGCTCCGCCGCCTCGATCATAGCGAGACAGATCCGGTCCTTGATGCTGCCACCGGGATTGAACGCCTCCACCTTGGCATAGATCGCGGCGGAATCTTTCCCTTCCAGCCGTTTCAGCCTCACCAGTGGGGTGCTTCCGATCTGGGCCAGGATATTATCGCTTTTTGCCACCGGCATAACCGCCTCCTTATCATGCTTGCATTTTATTGCTTGTTTATCCTTACGGCACAGTAAAAAGCTCCAGCTGCAAGGCGCGCAAGGCCTGAGGAATGAGGCGTACGTTCAGTACGCCGCAGTGACGAAGGGTTTGCGCAACGCCGCAGATGGACTTTTGACGAAGCCGTCATATGTAGTAGACGAAACGGTGGTCCTGCTCCTTCTTGACCCCCATCACCTGTCCTCTTTCGCAGAGGGTTTTCAGGGTGATGCCGGACAGGAATAGATGCAGCGTCGTGCTCGCTTCCTGCCAGACGTGCTGGGACACGCAGCTCCCGTCAAAGGAGCAGCTCCCCTTTTTGCTTTTCTTGTCCTCGGTACATTCCACCAGCAACGTGTCGCCTTCCGTCGCCTGAACGATGTCGGATATCGTTATCTCCTCCGGCTTCTTGCCGAGGTAATACCCCCCCTGGGGGCCCCGTTTGCTCTTCAAAATTCCCGCCCGTTTCAGGCTTTGGAAGATCTGCTCCAGATAGCGCGGCGAAATATCCTGGCGACGGGAGATGTCCTGGATCTGGGCCGGCAGATTACCGGAATTATATGCTATGTCGAACAGTGCCCGCACGCCATAACGACTCTTGGTTGACAGTCTCATTAGTTCTGCTCCTTAATAGTGTTACATTGTTTATATTATCCACGAGCTAATTTGTCAAGAATAATTACTTCTGATACTACAGTTTTATATGCGACCGCAGTCTACTTGCAGACATTGCGCTACCGCCAGCCAAAGCAGGAAAACGACACTGAGGTGGGCATAGAGGGTATCGAACCGTCAGGCATCCAAAGGGGGGATCAAGGGGAGGGAATTGTCAGAGCTACGGCGAAAGTTGGGTTATTTAATATGACAGGCATAGCAGAGGGCGCTCCCGTTATTTTCCATAACCAGATGATATTTTTGCGGGTTTTTCAGATTATGACAGGAGACGCAGGTAACCTTGTGGTTCTGGAGGATTATCCCCTTGGCTGCCAGTTTGTCGGCCGGAGCATATTCCTGTTCTTTGCCGAAAGGGGGATACTCTTTCAGGATCGAGTGGGGGGAAGTAAATTTACAATCCACCGTACAGATTGAGACTGTGGGCCCCACCATCCCGTCATGGCAAACGATACAATCTGACAGGTCCGCAGTAATTTTGACTTCAAGCCCATGATGCATAACCTGCTCGGCATGGGGGAATCTGAGCCACAAACCAAAGAGGATCATGCCAAGCAACAAGCCGGATATGCCATATGCCTTTCTCATGGTGCCACCACCTTTGCGTTCAGCAGGCATGTTTGTAGCGGGCTACTTCAACAATTATAAAATTTTAACAACAAATGTGAAATATTCAAGCCGGCAGCGTAAAAGGATCTTACCAGTACTTCTGCGGCGGCGGCACCCGCTCCAGCAGCAGGATCTCGCCTTCCACCACCTGAAATACATCGCCGTAGTCATTGACCCAGCGGTCCCCCTCTTCAAGCGGATAGGGTACTTCCCGACGGCCAAGAAAGACCTCGTCCTCGCCAATATAGGTATACCAATCAAGATTGCCGTTCATCCAAACCTTGTTTTTCAATTCCACGCTCTGTACCTCCTGGTTAGTGATCTGCATGATAGCGGAAAAACCCTGCACTGGTCAAGCGGCTCCGGTTTTTTCTTGTTGTCGCCCGGCTTTTTTGCTATTACTTGGGGACTTTGTTGTAATGGAATACGGCCAGTTTTAAGAATAATTCGCGACAAGCTCCAGCTGCAAAGCTAGCGGGGCCTTCCGAATTCATCCACCTTTGAAAAGGAGTATGCTGCATGAAATTCACCAAGATGCACGGGGCGGGCAACGACTATGTATATGTAAACTGCTTTGCGGAAAAGGTCGAACATCCCGAGCAGGTGGCAATAAAGGTCTCCAACCGCAATTTCGGCATCGGCTCCGACGGCCTGATCCTGATCATGCCGTCGACCAAGGCCGATGTCCGGATGCGCATGTTCAACTCCGACGGCTCCGAATCGGAGATGTGCGGCAACGGCATTCGCTGCGTGGCGAAATACGCCTACGACCACGGCATCGTGAACAGCAAGGAGATCACCGCCGAGACCGGCGCCGGCATTCTCACCCTGCAGCTGTTTGCCAACGACCAGAACAAGGTGGACCGGGTCCGGGTCAACATGGGCAAGCCGCGCCTCAAGCGTTCCGAAATCCCCATGAGCGGCGCCGACAGCGACAAGGTGGTAAACGAGCCGCTCAACATCCTCCACACCACCTTCCAGATCACCTGCGCCTCCATGGGCAACCCACACTGCGTAATCTTCGTCGATGACGTGGCGAGCTTCCAGGTGGAAAAATACGGCCCGCTCATCGAAAACCATGAGCTCTTCCCGCGCCGGACCAACGTCGAGTTCGTCCAGATCATCTCCCGCACCGAAGTGCGGCAGCGCACCTGGGAACGTGGAGCTGGTGAGACCCTCGCCTGCGGCACAGGCGCCAGTGCGGTCTGCGTCGCCGGCGTGCTCAACGGCCTGACCGAGAAAAAAATCCTCAACCACCTCTCTGGCGGCGACCTGGAGCTGGAATGGGCCGACGATGGCAACCTTTACATGACCGGCGGGGCAGTGGAGGTCTTCGTCGGCGAAATCCAAATCTAGCGCGCAAAATCAGACCTCCGGAGCCTAAAACTTCGGAGGTTTTTCTTTTTTCGGGAAAGACGCCATGACTGACTGCATCATGTGTTGCAAATGGGACGATGAGCCTTAAATGATTGATTTGTTTTCATCCTGAATATCCTGGACATCCCTGTTATAATTTTGTTGATTGCTCTGTGATCTCTGTCCCCTCTGTGGCAAAGAAAGGTTTTATATGAAAGATTATCTCGGCGCACACATGTCCATCGCCGGCAGCATCCCCCTCGCCATCGAGCGTGGCTTGAAGGTGGGCTGCGGCGTGATCCAGGTTTTCACCCAGAACTCCAACCAGTGGCGCGGCAAGGCGATCTCGGCTGCCGACGCAACCCTGTTCAAAGAACAATTCGCTGCGTCCGGCCTTAACGAGATCGTTTGCCACGACATCTACCTGGTTAACCTTGCTGCGGCGCCGGGCGAGGTCCGGGAGAAGAGCCTGGCAGCCTTTGGCGAGGAGATGGAGCGCTGCGCCAGGCTCGGCATCAACAAGATCA
>JANXYN010000016.1 GCA_025356035.1 Geobacteraceae bacterium | reverse complement strand
ACGTCGATCTCGCCGAGCGCCTTGCGCACGTCCATCTCGCGGGCCTCGTGGGTCATCAGGACAATCGGTACCGTCTCCCCGGCCTTGCGGGCGCTCTGGATCATCGATTCGATGCTGATGCCGTGATTCCCCAGCGCACCGGCGATCCGCGCCAGCACACCAGGCTTGTCGAGGACGCTGAAGCGGAGATAGAACTTACTGGTGGTCTCGCCGATCGGCTTGATCCCCAGCTGCTTCACGCTGCCGTCGAGATAGCCGAGCGGTGCGGTGCGCCGGCCGATGCCGGCCATGAGGTTGCGGGCGATCTCCAGCACATCACCGATGACGGCGCTGGCGGTCGGTTCCATCCCGGCGCCACGGCCGTAGAACATCACCGGGCCGACGAAATCGCCGGTGAGGCGAATGGCATTGAAGGCGCCGTCCACATCGGCCAGTGGATATTTGTCCGGGATCATGGTCGGGTGGACCCGCGCCTCGATCCGCTCGCCGTCGCGCTTGCCGATGGCCAGCAGCTTGATCCGGTAGCCGAAGTCCCGGGCAAAATCGATGTCCATGGCGGAAATGGAGCTGATCCCCTCGGTATGGATATCCTTGAAGTTGACCCGGGTGCCGAAGCAGAGCGAGAGCAGAATGCAGAGCTTGTGGGCGGTGTCGACCCCCTCGATATCGAAGGTCGGGTCTGCCTCCGCATAGCCCAATTCCTGGGCCTTCTTCAGGACCGCGGCAAAGTCTGCCCCCTCCTGGGTCATCTTGGTGAGGATGTAGTTGCAGGTGCCGTTGAGGATACCGAGTACCGTGCCGAAGTTGTTGCCGGCCATGTTCCCCTTGATGGCGGAAAGAACCGGAATCCCGCCGCCTACCGCGGCCTCGTAGAGAACTTCCACCCCCTTTTTGGCCGCCGCCGCGTAGATCTCCTCGCCATGCACGGCCAGAAGGGCCTTGTTGGCGGTGACGATATGCTTGCCGTGCTCGATCGCCTTCAGCACGAATTTCCGGGCGAGGTCGTAACCACCGATTAGCTCGATCACAATGGCAATTTCCGGGTCGGTCAGCACCTCATCGGCGCTGGCGGTAAGCACCCCCTCCGCCACCTTGACTCCACGGTCCCTGGTCGTATCCAGATCGGCGATCCGTTTCAGGACCAGCCGTGCCCCGAGCTTTTCCTCAATGAGGGAACCGTTCTGCGCCAGGAGTTTCACAACACCTGTGCCGATGGTGCCGAACCCGAGCAACCCCACCTTTATCTCTTGCATAATACCTCACCTATAAATCGGGACCGGGGACCGGTCACCGGTGAAAAACAAATCATGAACCCGCTGGTCCCTGGTCCCTGGTCCCTGGTCCCTGGTCCCTGGTCCCTGGTCCCTGGTCCCTGGTCCCTGGTCACTGGTCACTTGTCACTGGTCACTGGTCACTTGTCACTGTTTATCCGGGAGCGAAGCGGCGATTTCGTCGAGGATGCCGTTGATGAAGGCGGGAGACTCCTCTGTGCCAAATTTCTTGGCCACTTCGATCGCCTCATTGATCGTCACGTTTTTCGGGATGTCGCTGCGGAACAGCAGTTCATAGACCCCGATCCGCAGGATGTTCAGATCCACCTTGGCCATCCGCGACAGGGACCAGTTCTTTGACTGGGCCTTGATCCGCTTCTGAATGACCTCCCGATTGGCCACCACCCCTTCCACCAGCTCCCCGGCAAATTCGCGGATAGCAGCGCTCTCCTGAAAGTTTTCCCAGAACCGCTGCAGCATGATTTTGCTGTTGGTCGGGTTGAGTTCCAATGAGTAAAGGGCCTGCAACGCCAGTTCCCGTCCTTCTCTTCTTACTCCCACTACTTGAGCCCCTTGCAAAGGTTGACAGATTCGATGGCGGTCATCGCCGCATCAAACCCCTTGTTGCCCGATTTGGTGCCGGCTCGTTCGATGGCCTGCTCAATGCTGTCAGTGGTCAGGACGCCAAAGGCAATCGGAATCCCGGTATCGAGGGAAACATGGGCGATCCCCTTGGTGACCTCGCCCGCCACATAGTCGAAATGCGGAGTGGCGCCGCGGATCACTGCGCCCAGGCAGATGATGGCGTCGTACTTGCTGCCGGCTGCCATCTGTTTGGCGATCAGCGGGATTTCAAAGGCACCGGGCACCCGGGCTACCGTGATGTTCCGGTCTTCCGCGCCATGGCGCAAGAGTGCATCGAGTGCCCCCTCCAGCAGCCGCTCGGAGATGAAGCTGTTGAAGCGGCTGACGATGATGCCGAACCGCAGCCCCTTGGCATCCAGCTTCCCTTCAATAAATTTAGGCATGTGGCCTCCATTTTCGTGCTGCGTGCGACGTGCGGCGTGCAGCGGCAGAATTGATTACATGATTTTCGTCGCACGACGCACGTCGCACGATAAACGTCAGATATTTTCCAGCAAGTGCCCCATCTTTTCCCGCTTGGTCTGCAGATACTTCAGGTTACTCTTGGTGGCGGCGATCTCGATGGAAACCCGCTCAACGATATCTATACCGTAACCTTCCAGGCCGACGATCTTCTTCGGGTTGTTGGTCAGGAGCCGGATCTTCTTCACCCCGAGATTGACCAGAATCTGGGCGCCGATCCCGTAATCGCGCAGGTCCGCCTTGAAACCAAGGGCCAGGTTGGCCTCCACAGTATCCTGCCCCTGGTCCTGGAGGGCATAGGCCTTCAGTTTGTTGATCAGGCCGATACCACGCCCTTCCTGACGCATGTAGAGGATGACCCCCCTCCCCTCGGCGTCAATCTTCTCCATGGCCCGCTGCAGCTGGTCACCGCAGTCACAGCGGCGGCTGCCGAAGATGTCGCCGGTCAGACACTCGGAGTGGACCCGCACCAGCACCGGTTCATCGCTGCGGATTTCACCCTTGACCAGCGCCAGGTGCTCCAGCCCGTCCACATCGTTCTCAAAGGCGATGGCCTTGAAATCGCCGCCGAATTTGGTCGGCAGCAGCACCTCGGCGGCACGCCGGACCAAGGATTCATGCTTCAGCCGGTACGCCACCAGATCGGCAATGGTACATATTTTCAGGCCGTGCTCTTTGGCAAACTTCTTCAATTCGGGCATCCGGGCCATGGTGCCGTCGTCGTTCATGATCTCGCAGATGACGCCGGCCGAGCGCAGTCCGGCCAGCCGGGCCATGTCCACCGAACCTTCGGTCTGGCCGGCACGCACCAGCACCCCGCCAGGTTTGGCGCGGAGCGGAAAGATGTGACCGGGACGGGAGAGATCTTCGGGCCTAGCGTTGTCGGCAACCGCGGTTAAAATGGTATGGGCCCGGTCCGCGGCGGAAATGCCGGTGGTCACCCCTTTGCGCGCCTCGATGGAGACGGTGAAGGCAGTACCGAACGACGAGGTATTGCTCTCCACCATCATCGGCAGCTGAAGCTGGCCGCATTTCTCCGCAGTCAGGGAGAGACAGATCAGGCCGCGGCCATACCTGGCCATGAAATTGATCGCCTCCGGGGTCACCATCTCCGCCGCCATGGTGAGGTCCCCCTCGTTCTCCCGGTCCTCGTCGTCCACCAGGATCACCATCTTTCCCTGCTTTATATCTTCAATGGCGTCTTCGATCTTTGATACTGACATCGCATTAACCTCTATAGTTTCTTAACCGCATGATTTTGCAGACTAAACAGTCCCCTCTCCTCGAGGGTGGGCTAGGGTGAGGGGGCAGTGTTTGAATTATATAGCACTGTTACGCCAATTAAACTTTATCTCACATAAAGCCGCTTTTGGCAAGCAGTTCCATCGTGACCCCCGCCGTCTCCTCACCCTTTTTGCCGTGAACATCATTCCCCATACCTCGGCCCAGAC
>JANXYN010000011.1 GCA_025356035.1 Geobacteraceae bacterium | reverse complement strand
TGGTGTCGGTTTCCCGACGGGCTGCCTCGCCGCACTGGGGACAGGCAACGTTGACAAACGTGGGAACTTTGGCGAGGGGGCTGCCACCCTCCCCGGTGAACGTCACATCCATGGGGAGAACCACCGGCAGGTCCTTTTCCGGGACCGGCAGCGCGCCACACAGCTCGCAGTAGATTATCGGAATCGGATTGCCCCAGTAGCGCTGCCGGGAGATCCCCCAGTCACGCAAGCGGAAATTGGCGGTTTTTTTGCCGATCCGCTCCTGCTCCAGGTAGTCCGCGATCTGCTCCTTGGCCATGGTGTTTGCCAGCCCGTTAAACTTGCCGGAGTTCACCATGGTCCCCTCGCCCGTGTAGGCTGCGGGCATCGCCTCCGGGCTCAGGGTTTCGCCGGTTGGCTCGATTACCACCTGCAGCGGCAGGTTATACTTCCTGGCAAATTCGAAGTCGCGCTGATCATGGGTCGGTACCGCCATCACCGCACCAGTGCCGTAGTCGGTCAGGACAAAGTTTGCAAGGTAGACCGGCATCCGCCGGTTAGTAAGCGGATTGATGCAGTAGGCGCCGGTAAAGACCCCTTCCTTCTCGAAATCTTCGGCGGTCCGTCTGGCCCGGTCGGTCTTCTTTACCTTGTCGATGAAGGCTTCCACCTTGCCGCGCTGCTCCGGAGTTGCCAATTCCAGTGCCATCGGGTGCTCCGGGGCCAGCGACATGAAGGTGGCGCCATACAGGGTGTCCTGACGGGTGGTGAACACCTTGATCTTGGCAAGATGCCCTTCCAGCGGAAAATCGATCTCACAGCCGGTGCTTTTGCCGATCCAGTTGCGCTGCATGGTGAGGACCCGTTCCGGCCAGCCGGGGAGCTTATCGGTGTGGGCCAGCAGCTCTTCGGCGTATTTGGTAATGCGAAAAAACCACTGATCCAGCTCCTTTTGCTGTACCTCACTGTCGCAACGCCAGCAGCAGCCTTCCTCAACCTGCTCATTGGCGAGCACCGTCTCGCATTTGGGGCACCAGTTCACAAAAGAGGTCTTCTTATAGGCGAGCCCCTTCTGATACATCTGCAGAAAGATCAACTGCTCCCATTTGTAGTAATCCACGTCACAGGTGGCAATTTCCCGGTCCCAATCATAGGAGAGCCCCATCTTTTTCAGCTGGGTCCGCATGTAGTCGATGTTTTCATGGGTCCATTTGGCCGGATGGCTCTTGTTCTGGATCGCCGCATTTTCCGCCGGCATGCCGAACGCGTCCCACCCCATGGGATGGAGCACATTTAAGCCGCGCATCCTTTTAAAGCGGCCGATTACATCGCCGATGGAGTAGTTGCGCACATGCCCCATATGGATCCGCCCGGAGGGGTAGGGAAACATCTCCAACAGGTAATACTTCTGCTTCCCTTTATCCTCAACAGCCTTGAAGGTCTTGTCGGCCTCCCAGAAGCCCTGCCACTTTTCTTCCACCTGCCGGGGAACATACTTTTCTTCCACTTCCCTACCTCCAAGAAAAATAAAAAATCGAGGGCGACCGGCCGGCCGCCCCTACTTGTCACTTGTCACTTGTCACTTGTCACTTGTCACTATCTTTTAGGCTGGTGACACCGCTCGCAGTTGGCCGGCTCTTTGACATTGAATGCCATGCTGAAGCCGTGGCAGGCGCCGCACGATTTGCCCTGCTCCATCTCTTTCATGCGGTAGTGCTTCCGGGCCACCCCGGCGCCAAAGATCTTGTTATGACAGTCGCTGCAGCTGTACCCCTTCCCCAGATGAAGTTTATGGCTGAACAGCACATCTCCCGCCTTGCCAGGGAGTTGGCTGAATTTGATGGCCCGCGTCACCTTGTGGCACTTGTCGCAGCTGCCGCTGGATTTAAAGGCGGTGCTCCCGTCGTGACAGGCGCCGCAGGATTTCCCCTTGTCCATGTCGGCCATGGTGAAACGCTTGGCGCCAGCGCCGGGAGTAAAAAGAGCGGGATGGCAATCAGCGCACTTGTACATTCCTAAATGGAACTTGTGGCTGAAGATGGCCCCCGCCTCCTTGAACGAAAGTTCCCGGGTCGGATGGCACCGGTCGCAGCTCTGCTTGACGGAGAAACCAGTTTTACCGTCATGGCAGGCACCGCACGATTTCCCTTTTTCCATAGCTGCCATGGTGAATCGCTTGGCGGCAACACCGGTGGTGAAGATGCCGTTATGGCAGTCGCCACACTTGTACATCCCCAGGTGGAGTTTGTGGCTAAAAACCGTCACGCCCGTCTGGGCGTTCTTGAAGGGGACATCGCTAGTGCTCTTGTGACACTTGTCGCAATCTCCCTTTACAGAAAAGCCGCTGCTGCCGTTGTGGCAGGCGCCGCATGATTTCCCCTTTTCCATGTCGGGCATGGTCCAGCGCTTGTTGTCCGGACCGGCCAGAAATATCTTGCTGTGACACTCACCGCAGGAATACATCTCCAGGTGCTTGGTATGACTGAAACGGGCGTCATCGACAAAGGTGATCTCCTTGGCCGGATGGCACTTGCCGCAGTTGGCGGCAGTTGTTGCGCTGAAAGCGGTCTTGCCGTCGTGACAGGCGCCGCATGATTTTCCCTTCGCCATGTCGGCCATGCTGTAGCGTTTAGACGCAACGCCGGTGGCGAAAACCTTGTTGTGGCAGTCATCGCATTTGTACATGCCGGTGTGGAGTGCATGGCTAAAAGAGACCGTGCCGGCGTCCTTGATGGCAAAGGCAATATCCCGGGTACTTTTGTGACACTTGCCGCAACTGCCGGACACGGCAAAGCCGGTACTCCCGTCATGGCAGGCGCCGCAGGATTTACCTTGCGCCATATCGGCCATGGAGTAGCGCTTGGCGCCCACCCCGCCGACGAAAATCCCGCTGTGGCAATCGCCGCATTTGTACATCCCCAGATGGAAGACATGGCTAAACAGGGCGTCGGTGGCCTTGAAGGTGACATCCTTCATGGTCCCCTGATGACACTTGCCGCAATCCCCCTTCACGGAGAAGCCGCTTTTCCCATCGTGACAGGCGCCGCACGACTTCCCCTGCTCCATCTCTTTCATGGTGGAGCGCTTGGCGGCTGGCCCGGCCACAAAAACTTTGTTGTGACAGTTGCCACATTGGTACATCTGCAGATGGAATTTATGACTGAAGGCGGCGCTGGCGGCAAAGGGGATTTCTTTCACCGTGTGGCATTTGCTGCACTCCCCCTTGACGGTAAAGGCGGTTTTCCCGTCGTGGCAGGCGCCGCAGGCCGCACCTTTTTCCATCTGCACCATGCTGACGCGGGGATTGCCAGGGCCCGGCTTGAACAGCTTGTTGTGACAGTCGCCGCAGCTGTACATCCCCAGGTGAAAATTATGACTGAAGGTCACCGTGCCGAAATTTGCGATCTCGATCGGAACTTCCTTGACCAGGTGGCACCTGGCGCAATCGGTAAGACCGAATGCCCTGGTTTTGTTATGGCAGGTGCCGCACGATTTCCCCTTTGCCATTTCGGCCATACTGACCCGCGGATTCTTGCCAGAGATGCTATAGACGGCGTTGTGGCAGAGGGTGCAGTTATTCCCAAGCTTTTGCAGGTGCGGGTCATGGTTGAAGATGACCTGGCCGGCGTTGGTCGTGGTATAGGTGACCGTTTTGTAATCTTTAGCAAAAAGCAGGACCGGCATGATCAAAATCAACAAAACAGACACGAACAGACGGCTCATTACATTCTCCCTGTGCTGCGAACACACCAGCAATCGGAATATGGGCAGCAGGCTTGTCGATAACGACGGAAGGCGGCGATAGAAATCGCCGCCCCCCATAATAATGAATAAATTGCCGTAACTCAATATGTTTTTGAGCGGCCACCGAAGATTAATGTGTAAGCTATGCTACCGGGAAGCCCCTGTTAACCGAATATTTCTGGCAAACCCTACTTGTCGCCATCGCGCCCCTTGCCTCACTCCTTAAATGCCTTACCGATATCCTGTCCCATTTTTTTAAAGGCCTTGCCGGTGGCTTTGCCAGCCTCCTTGAACCCCTGGCCGACGGACTTCCCTGCTTTTTTGGTCGGTTTGGCCACGCCCTTCCCCATCTCCTTGAACCCTTCCCCGACTTTTTTCCCACCCTCTTTCAGCTCTTCGCTCTGGGCCATCACAGAGAGTCCCAGCAGCAAAAGCAACGACAGCAACGACATCAACTTCCGCATAGCTCACCCTCTTGCCGCCCGGTCAGACTATTTTCAGCAAAGCCCTCGCCACATCGAGGATCTTGTTGGCCTGAATCGGTTTGGTAATATAGTCGTTGGCGCCGAGAGCCAGCGCCCGCTCCCGGTCCTCCTGGGCGCCTTCGGTGGTGATCACCACGATCGGGGTATGCCGGTAATTGGCGTCGTTGCGGACCAGACTGACCAGCTTGAGTCCATCCATGATCGGCATGTTGATGTCGGTGAGGATCAGGTCAAACCGGTCGGCCGAAATCTTTTTTAAACCGTCAACCCCGTCGCATGCTTCAACAATGATCACGCCGCGCAACCTTTTCAACGCAAAGGTCAGGAGCTGTCGCATGGTGGGAGAATCTTCCACAATCAAGATCTTATATTCTCGCATTTCTGTTTGCCCTCCGAAATGATAATCCGGCTACTTGGTCAGCAGTTCAATAAAACCCTGGATGGTTGAAAGCTTACGCTCTGATTCAGAGTAAAGCTTGGAGCTGAAAATGGCGGTGGCGGCATGGCCAGCCAACAGGGTGAAGAGCTCGTAATCGACCTCGGCAAATTGAGTTTTCTGCATCAGAAGCTTGTAGATGACGATCACCCCGATGACATGCTCCTTGATCTTCAGCGGAATGCAGACAATGGGATGGGCAAAGTTCCGTTTATAGGAGGTTAGGTCATCGATGAAGTAGTTCTCGCCGGTGCTGGCCACCTTGCCGATGATGCCGCTGCCGTATTTCACCGAAGGGATCTCCTCACGGGTCAACCCTTCGGTGGCAACCGCGGTCAGCTCGTTGATCTTTTCATCAAGGAGCATGATGGCAAACTCCTCGCCACCAATCAGGTTGATGAGGATTTCGGTGATGATCTGCAGCACCTCTTTGAAATCGAGGGTGGAATGGAGCTGATAGCTGGCAATATAGAGGTTGGCGAGATTATTGTTCTCGTTTTCGATATCTACGTAACGAGTGGCAAAATCCTTGTTCTCTTCCTCCACCTGTTTGATTCGGTTGAGGATCTCATCCTTCTCCCGTTCCAGTTCCGCGATCCGCAACAGCAAACGCTTCTCGCTGTCGCCGCCGGTGTGGGTGGTCTGCGCCGCGCTGTGCAGACTCTCCTCCAGCTGCAGGAGCCGGTAGCGTAGCCTCTCGTTTTCCTTCAACAGATCTTGGGTGAATTCGGCCCCCTTTTTGAAGACCTGCAAAAACTCCTCACCCCTGCTGTGGACTCCTTTTTCCTCGTCAGTTGACATAGTCCGCTCCTGTTTTATTCATCAGTCGTGACCGGGGCCAACCCCGCATCGTAAAACGATTTCGCGCGCCATCCTGTCAAGTGGTACGACCTTATCGACTACACCGGTCGCAATCGCCTCGCGCGGCATGCCGAACACCACCGCAGAATCTTCCGACTCCGCCAGCACCTGGCCACCGCTCCCCTTGATCGCCACCACCCCTTTGCTGCCGTCGTTCCCCATCCCGGTCAGCACTACCCCGAGCAGCCGCGGGCCAAACACCCTGGCACAGGAGTTAAACATCACATCCACTGACGGCAGGTATTTATCCTCCGGGGCAGGGTTCACCACCCTGGCCACCACCTCGTTGTCAAATTTCTGAAAAACCAGATTCTGCGCGCCGGGGGCGATGAGAATTGAGCCGGGCCGCACTTGATCACCGTCCTGGGCCTCTTTGATATCAAAGGCAGAAGACCGGTTGAGTCTGTCGGCAAAGGCTCGGGTGAACCCTGCCGGCATGTGCTGAGAAACCACCACCGCAAAGGGGAGCTTTTCGGTGAACGCGGTGAAGATGCTCTGCAGTGCCGGTGGCCCACCTGTGGAAGAGCCAATGGCGACCACGCCAAGGGCGGCCGGCTTTTCACTTTTCCAGAGTGGCAGCAAACCCTTTTTCTTCTTCTTCGCCAGCCCCTCGTCAAACAGGAAGGTTTCCCGCCGCTTGATGCCGGCCATGTTCAGATTAAAGACGCTGCAGACCTTGAGGTACAAGTCCTCCCGGATTTTCATCAGTTCGGTGGAAATGCTATGGGTCGGCTTGGCAATGAAGTCGAGGGCTCCCAGCTCGAGCGCCTTGAACACCCGCTCGTCATCACTTCTGGAACTAATCACGATAACCGGCGTTGGGCAGCGACTCATGATGATGCGCAGCAGGGTAAATCCGTCCATCCTCGGCATCTCAAGATCCAGCGTCACCAGGTCCGGTTTCAAATCGATGATCTTGCGAATACCCTCCTCGCCGTCGCCCGCGTATCCTACCACCTCCACTTCGGGGAGCCCTTCCAGCATACTGGTGATCGCTCGCCGATTAAAGGCAGAATCATCGATAACCACAACCCTGATCTTCTTCAAAAACTACCTCCAGCAGTTCCCCCGCCCGGGGGCTTTTGGTACACCATGTCATTCTTCAGATGCTTGAGCGTAAAGGCGGTGGAAATATTCATCAGTGATTCTGCATGGCCCAGCAGGAGATAGCCGCCGTCGGCAAGTGACTTGTAGAAAGCGTCCGCCACCCGCCGCTTGGCAAGCTGGTCGAAATAGATGATGACGTTGCGACAAAAAATCACATCCATTCTGCCTAGCAGCGCAACCCGGTTCTGGTCAAACATGTTGAGATGGCTGATGGTCACCAGCCCCTTCACTTCATCGGCGACCCTGAAACCATCTTCCTGTTCGTGAAAATAACGTTTGATATAAGATTCATCGGTGACCCGGAATGAGGTCTTGCCATAGACCGCTTTTCTGGCATGCTGGAGGACCCGGTGGCTGATATCGGTCCCGATGATCTCCACCTTCCATTGCGGAACCAGTCCCAATTCCAGCAGAAGCATGGCAATCGTGTAAGGTTCCTCCCCGGTGGAACAGCCGGCGCTCCAGATCCGCAACACCCGGTCCCCCTTCCCCCCTTTGATTTTCTTGAGTTCCGGGATTATTTCCTCGGTAAAAGCCTTCAGCTGAAAGGCTTCACGGAAAAAATAGGTTTCGTTGGTGGTCAGGACATCCATGATATCGGACAGTTCCTGGTCCTTGTTCCGGTTATACTTGAGAAAGTGATAGTATTCCTTGAAAGCCGGCAGCTGGTGAGTCGTCAACCGTTTGCCGAGCCGTTTTTCCAGCAGATACTTGGTATCATGGTCAAAGAACAGCCCACAATGATTGTAGATAAGATCCCGGATCAGGCGGAACTCGTCATCGGACATCGGTATTTCAGGTTCGGCGCAAAACATCATTGCAGTCGGCCCACTATTCCCTGGAGTTGGTCTTTTACCATGTCGTCGCACTCGGTTTCCAGCGCCAGCCGTAAATAGGGAACAGCCCTCTTTCCCCACAGCTCAGCCATAACCCTGGCGAACCCGCTGCGCACGTCCCAGTTGGGATGACTAAGGAGCCTGGCCTGGAACTCCTCGATCCAGAAATCTCCCTGGCGGGAAAGATGTTCGATGGCGGCCTTTACCACCTCTTCATCGGCATTTCCTAGCGCGTTCTTGAGCATCTCTTGGGATTTGGCCCCGCCGATCTTCGCCAACGCCTCCAGGGCCGCAATCAATACCAACCCTTCCGCGGTATCAAGAACCGAGACGATTGCTTGCAGGGAATTCTCTCCCCCCAGCTGCCCGAGGCTCTTCAACGCCGCGCATTTTACCCAGGGGTCGTCATCCCTGAGGGACAACAGCAACGGCGCTAAAACTTCCTCACCACCTATCTCCCCAAGGGCTCCTGCCACAGCAATGCGGACATCCACGTCTTCATCAACCAAGGCCATCAGCAGATGGCCGGCGCTCGATTTCATTTTCAGCGCCGCCAATTGCGACACCGCCACCCTGCGGACCATGGCGCTTTCATCTTTGATCAGCAGCGAGAGCTTGTCCGCATCCTTCAACGCCCCGAACAACAGCGCTGCATCGCGTCTTTTTTCCGGGAGAGCGGCAGTGCCAAGTACCAGCGCAATCTTTAACACCACCGAGGCATCCCGTGCTGCAAATCTGGTCAGCGCTTCGATGGCGCCATCGCGCACATCCGAGTCTTGATCGTCGAGGAGGGCGGCTATATCTGCGGCAAATTCTAGCAAGCCGATTTTCCCGGCGGCAACCACCGACGCCTTACGCAGCATCGGGAACGGGTCACCCATCCCTTCGCGCAGGAGTGGTGCGCTTTTCTTGATCCCCAGCTCGCCGCAGAGATAGCTGATAAAACAACGGACATCTTCTTCGGCGGAAGGGAATACCTTGATCAGCGCATCTACACCGGTGTCATCCAACGACTTGAACGCCTGCAGACAGTGGTTGCGAAGCCGGTCATCGCGGCAACCACGCAACAGAGCCCCGGTAGACCTTTCGTCACCTATAATGCCCAGGATTCTTACCAGCGACTCCTTCAGGGAAGCGTCTGTAGTATCCAGCAATGCCAGCAGACCTTCCACAAAAGGTGAACCCTTCAGTTCCCGTAATCCGCTATCAATCAACTGCTCGGCCTCAGGCGTCGGCAGCCTTCCCCTGACCTTGATGAGCGCGGCTACGGCGGCTTCGCGGGCATTTTTCAGTCGTTCCCGAAGCCCGCCTAGCAGCAGCGGCACCGCCTCGGCACCACCAATGGCCCCCAGACAGTCGAAGACTGCTTTTTTTAGCAGATTTTCCCCTGCCAGTTGGGTGATGATGGGGAGTGGCACCGGCTCCCCAATCTTGCCAAGAGCTTCCATGATGGTATAACGCAACCAGACATCCGGGTTTGCCAAGGCCTGCAGCAAGTGCGGAACCGCCTGGGCGTCACCGATTTTGCCGAGGTTCTCGGCTGCCGCGGCACAAACATTGGCGTCCGGGTCGGCAAGGGCATGAATCAGGGTGGCAACCGCCGAGCTGTCGCCGATACTCCCCATGATATCGATTACGAACTTGCGCACGTCATGGTCTGCGTCGCTGGCATAGGGCTGCAAAAACGGGACGGCTGCCACCCCCAGCTTGGTCAGCGCCTCTACTGCTGAATTGCGCAAACCGGCGTTATCATGGGAGCGCAACAGCGCAATCAGCTCTTCGGCACAATCAGCTGCGGCAGGGACCGCCAGAAAGACATCAACCGCTTCTTTGCGGACGCGCCAGCTCTCGTCACCCATCGCGCGAAACAGCGCTTCTTTTATTTCCGCCAGGGGGTATGAGACAGTGCTTGACAGGGCAAGCCTGCGCGTCTCCTCATCAGGCGAATCGAGTCGCTCTGTTAAAATGTGCAGTTGTTCCACCACGCGCCCCCCTGCTTACAGTCGCAGTTCCTTTTTTTTCTTGGCGATCAGTTCGTCAAAGGCCTCGTCCAGATACGCGGTACTTTGCTGAATTTCTGGGGCAACCCGGCTCGCATAGAGTTTTTTCCCCTCTTCGATGTCGCCCCCCAGGACCTCGTAAAAAGTCCGGTTTCTGATCCCCTCCTCCACCTTATCCTGATTGTAAAGGGCAATGTCGGAAACTATGATACGCGCAAGGCGCCGCGCCTTCACGTGAGCTTCAGGGAGTTCCGGGATGGCCTGGCTTGCCGCTGAACCGACCGAGCGTTCCTCGTCCCTTTTCAGCTCCTGTCGGGCGGCTTCATTAACCGCCAGCTGCATTTCCATCGCTTCATAAGACGCCGCCGGCATCCCACCTGCAAACGGATCCTGGGGAGCTGCAGTTGCACCGTCATCCTTCCTGCCGTAAACAAGATCATAAATCATGTTCACCAGTGTGTCCGGGATATGGTGTTTTTCGATGTACGCATCGGCATTGTACAGGGACTTCGGTTCCCGCTTGTACCTGGTCTTGTCATAGATTGAAGCAATGAGGATAATCTTGACGGAAGCGAGCGCGGGACTATTTTTCACCTTTTCGCAGACCTCGAAACCGTACATTTTAGGAAGGGCAACGTCAAGCAAGACCACGTTCGGCAGCATCTCTTCGATGGCCTGCATAGTGGTGATCCCATCATTATAGGTGAAGACATCAAAGGGTTCTACGGCAAGGACATTCTGCACGGCCTTACAGAAAGAAGGGCTTTCGTTAGCCACAACCACCTTGATCCGGCCGCCAGCCGCCACACTGCCAACCGGAGCAGCGACATTCTTCTGCACTTGAAAAACAGTGCTGCAGCCAGGGCAACGCAGACTTATGCCGGCATCAGTCACCTTTTCGTCATCGACCCTATAGCTTGACTTGCATTTCGGACAATCTACCTGCATGTGTATCCTTTCCGGAAAAATCAACGGTACCCTGTTAGACGCCGATGGTTCCGAGCGCTGTTACTTCAGCATTACTGAAAATCTTGTCAATATTCAACAGCATGATCATGGAGTCCCTGACCAGGCAGACCCCGATGAGATATTCGGACCCCACACCCATCATCATCTCGGGAGGGGGCTTAATGTCGTATGCCGGGACGGTAACCACCTCGGTGACCTCGTCCACCACCAGGCCGATCGTGCACCTGAAGGCGGCAACAATCAGCAGTTTAGACCCCTGCCGGTTGGAGCGGGCCGGCAGAGCGAACCGCTGACGCAGGTCCATGACCGGAATCACCGTGCCGCGAAGATTAATGACCCCTTCCACAAACGGCGGGGCCTTGGGGAGAGCCGTCAGCTTCTGCGGCCGGATAATCTCCCTGACCCGCATGATGTCCACTGCGTAGTAATCATCGCCCAGCTGAAAACAGGCCAGCTGAATTTCCTGAAGTTCGCTATCCATTACTACCTCTGCCGTTGTTTAGGGTCTTCCAGATGACGTGCCGATTTCTTCAGGAGCTGCTCGACAGCCTCCATGATCACCGCGGCCTTGAAAGGTTTGGTCAGATAAGCGTCGGCGCCCATGCGCTCGCCATACTCCATGTCCTGCTGGCTCTTTTTGGCCGTCAGCATAACCACCGGGATATGACTTGTTTCGGGACTTGCCTTGATCCGCCGGCAGACCTCAAATCCATCCAGTTCGGGAATCATCACATCGAGAATGACCAGGTCAGGCTTGCTGGCGGCGATCTCCGCGAGGGCAGCCACGCCATCCACGACACCGGTAACATGATACCCCTTGGCGGCAAGCAGAATGCTTTCCAGCTTTAACAGGCTTTCTTCATCTTCGACGACGAGAATCCGTTTTTTGCTCATTGCCGGCCTCCCTGCGCCCTCTCTTGAAAAAAGGTCATATCGAGCACATTAGCCAAGTCAAGGAGAATGAAGATGCGTCCCTCGTACCGCCCGAGGCCACTGACAAATTCACGATCGATGCTGTCCAGCACCGTAGGTGCCTGTTCGAGGGATTTGTGGGCGATCTTGACCACCTTGACCACCTTGTCCACCGCCAGGCCGCAGAATTCTTCCCCCTTTTTGACCACGACAATCCGTTCTCTCCCGGTTGGCTCACCCTTGGGTAAGCCGAGCCGCAGATGCATGTCGAAGACGGGGATAATAAGGCCGCGCAGTGAAAGTATCCCGGAAACAAAGCGCGGAGCCCGCGGCACCTCGGTAACTTCCCGCGGCTTCACGATTTCCTTGATGTCGAGGATATTGACCGCATATTCCTCACCGGCGATACTGAAACAGAGAAACTGCGTGTACTCTCCGGCTGCTGCCTCCTCTTCCTGCAAGGGAAGAGTCGCCATATCATCGTTCACCCCAGCGGCTTCCCGGCCAGCCAGCAGAAGGGCAAATGGATCGAAAACCGGTCCCGCCTTCTCCGCCATGGGCGCCAGGGCTACTTCCACAACCTTCTCCGGCTCTTTGGGGAGCTCCACTTCCTGTTTGGCAGCATCAGTGGCCCGGCTTTTTCCCTTTTTTGGCGGTGGTGTTGGCGCCGGCGCAACCTCTGCGACGACAAGGGCATCCTCAGCCGATTCCATGGGAAATATCGGTTCAGCCAACACTTCTTCGGCGGTCAACGGCTCAAGAATCTGGGGCGCTACGGCTTTTTGTGCCACAGGGGGGGCGACCGGCGGCACCACTTCCCTGGCGCCTGGCGAAGCTGGCGGGGTCTGCTCCCAGGGCGCTGACGTTTCTTCCTGCCGACGCTTGTCGGCCGCTTCCTCCGCCTGAAGCTCCTGGACAACAGTGCGCTCTTTCTGTGCCTTTTTTCTGATCTCAGCTAAATCCATAGTAACCCACCGCTCTGTATTATAGGGTGACCTCTCCCTTTAACTCTTCGATGATTGCCCCGTCAATGAGGGCAGCGTCCTTGCCAAATCCCACCAGAAGAGCGTTGGTGGCAATTATGTTGATTCTCCGCGGCACCCCGCCGGAAAGGTCGTAGATCATCTGCACCGCATCCGGTGTAAACAGCCCGGGCATGCCGCCGGCAATTTCCAGCCTGAAATCTAGATATTCCAGGGTTTCCTCCACGTCCAGCGGCTTCAAATGGTATTGGATGGCAACCCGCTGTCGCAACGGCTCGTATACGGAGTGGGCCAGTCTCTTCCGCAACTCCGGCTGACCCATGATAATAAAACTGATGAGATTTCTGTCATCCAGCTGATAGTTGGTGAGGAGCCTGATTTCGTCAAAGACCTCACGGTCGGGAATCAGTTGCGCCTCGTCGATGACGATCACCGGACAGCGCCCCTCCCCATGGTAGCGGTAAAGGGCTTCGGTTATCACCGTCAACAGGTCGTCCTTGGCAGAGGGCGGATTGTCAAGGTCAAGGTTCCTGGCGAGGATGCGCAGGAACTCCAGGGCATTAAGCTTCGGGTTGAAGATAAAGCAGAACCGGTAAGCAGTGCCGACCGAATCCATCAGTGCCCGAGAAAGTGTGGTTTTGCCGCAGCCGATGTCCCCGGTTAACAAGGCGACTTCCCGCTCCTCAACTGCGTACTGCAGGCGGGCAAGGGCCTCACGGTGACCACGGCTCATGAACAGAAAGCGGGGGTCCGGGGTCTTGCTGAAGGGTTTTTCCCTGAAACCGTAGAACTCTTTATACATCTAGACGGCACCCCTTGTCGCCTCGTTGATAATCCCCCCCACATCAAGCACGAGAATGGTGCGTTGGTCGCCGAGGTCGGCGGCGCCGGAAATCCCCTTGAACCCCTTGAAGGTCTCTCCCAACGACTTGATCACAATATCCTGCTGGCCGTGCAGATTGTCAACCAGGATCCCGAGGCGCTTTTCCGCCACCCCAACTACCACCACGAACAGGTTCTCGACCCGCTCGGTCCCACCCTGGTGGCCGAAGAAACGGTTCAGATGAAGCAGTGGCAGGGTGGTCTCCCGCAGCTGGATCACTTCCATCCGCTCGACGGTGAGCACGTCCTTGCTTTCCACCACGAGGGTTTCCAGAACGGCGGTGATCGGAATGGCGTAGGTGCGAGTAGCGGACTCGATAATCAAGGCCTTGATGATCGCCAGGGTTATCGGCAGGGTGATGATCACCCGGGTCCCCTCTCCTTTTTTGGTGATGATATCAACCATCCCGGATACTGCCGCGAGGTTATTTTTCACCACATCCATGCCAACCCCACGACCGGAGATCTCGCTCACCTGATCAGTGGTGGTGAAACCAGGGAGAAAAATCAGCTCGATCGCCTCCCGGTCTGAGGTGCTCTCAATGCTCCTGATCAAACCCTTATCTAGAGCCTTGCTGCGCACCCGGTCCAGATCAATCCCCCGGCCATTGTCTTCAACCTCGATGACGACATAGTTCCCCTTCTGGTAGGAGGAAAGGGTAATCGTCCCCTTTTCGTCCTTCCCCGCCTGCTTGCGCTCGGCAGGGCTCTCGATGCCGTGATCGATGGCATTCCTGATGATATGCATCACCGGGTCGGAGATATCCTCGACAATCAGCTTGTCCAGCTCGGTGTCGGCGCCGAACATCTTCAGCTCCACCTTCTTCCCCTGCTCACGGGAAACCTTGCGCACGATCCGGGACATCTTATCGAACAGCTGGACCACCGGGATCATCCGGATATCCATCACCCCTTTTTGCAGCTCATTCAACTTCCTCTGCAGGGCAGTGGCGGTCTTGTTCAGCTCCGTGGCAAAGGCCGACCCACCGGCGACCCGCATCCTGTTCACCTGGTTGGCAATGGCCGAATGGGAAAGCACCAGCTCGCCGACGATGTTCATCAGCTCATCGAGCTTGCCGATGTCGACCCGTACTGTACGGCTCATGCTCTTGGCGGTGACTGCAAATTCTTCAACGGCGGGCGCTGTCGGTTCTTTTTCGACTGGGGCGCTCTTGGCAGGCTCAGGAACCGGGGTGACCGGCGCAGGTTTCGGCGCCACCTGGCCAAGCGGGTTGATCAGCACATTTTCCCGGTCAACAAGCGCCGTCAGCTCTTCCAAATCCTTATCCGTGCCGAAGAGGATCTCGAAGTCGATGCCCGAATCGAGACTCCCGCCAGCACTCGGCAGGGTACTGATGACCTCGCCGGCTTTTTTCAGATTGTCGGTGAGTTCCGCCAACCCCTGATCAAAGGAGGCGAGGCTGAACGAAGCGAGGATCGAGTAGAGCCGCTTTCCCTTTTTGACATTTTCCAGCAGGCGATGCTCTTCGTACTCGGTGAGGGTGTTGAGCACCGCCTTGGGCAGCCCCAACTGTTCCAGCGGCGACAAGGTCTTCACCTCGACTGGAGAATTCAGGCAGGCATTGATTTTGGCCACCGCCTGCGACACATCGATCGGTCCGCTGCCGGAACCCACATTCCGCACCAGTCCGCCCAAAAGCTCCATGGCCTCATAGAGAGTAGCAACGGTCAGCTGGGTCAGCGGGACTTTGCCAAGCCGGAGCGAATCAAGCAGGTTTTCCAGGTTATGGGCAAGCTCCGCAATATCCGTAAAACCGAACATCCCGGCCAACCCCTTCAGCGAATGGGCACCACGGAAGATGGAGTTAACCAGATCAGGGTCGAAGTCGCCGCTGTCGGAGCAGTCGCCAAGGTTCACCAGATCCTGGTTCAACTGTTCGACGATCTCCTCTGCTTCCGCCAGGAAATCCTTTACCGCTTTGTTTACGCCGTCATTGGAAATGGCCATAACCTCACTCTTTAAGGCAGTGACAGGTGATGAGTGACAGGTGACGGGTTTTTACGCGTCACGCGTCACTCGTTACTCGTCACAGTTTTTTTCGCTAGCCGATATATTTGCTGATCAGTTCCTGGAGCTTCTCCGGCTTGAACGGCTTGATCAGATATTCATTGGCGCCAAGCGCAAAGCCCTTTTCCAGATCTTTTTCGCTCCCCTCGGTGGAGATGATGAACAGCGGGATCGATTGGTAATTGGGGTTGTTCCTGACATAGTTGATCAGTTCCAGACCATTTATATCCGGCATGTTGATATCGGTGATGATCAGGTCCACCTTGTCGCGCGGTAACAGCCGGAGTGCCTCAAAGCCACTGGCCGCCTCAACAATCTCAAACCCTTCCATGGACTCGATGGTGGAAACCAAGAGAGAGCGCATGGTGGGGGAATCTTCGGCGATAAGTATCTTTTTCAAGTTACCTCCTGGCGTTTTTCCTGTAGCCTGCGCTGCAAAAGTGCCTTCTCCATGGCGATGCCCGCCTGGGAAAGGAAGATCTCCAACGCATCGGTATCATCTATCGGTTGTTTATCGGGAAGATTGTCCCCGTACAACACTGCTACTACCTTACCTTCACTGATAATCGGACCGAGAAAGATCTCGTTGGGGACTTCGCCGCCAAGTTGCTCAAACAGGTAGCTGTTCCACTTGGAATCTTCAGGCGCCATCCTCACCGGCAGCTGCGACTCGATAACCTTACTGAAGAACGATGCCCCATCACGCGGGATTCGCATGCTTCTTACCCGGGCGTCGTCCACCCCGGCTCCAACATCGGTTCCGAACTGGCCAAGGCCAACAATCTCATCGCGCTTGACGATGAAGATCACCGCGCGGTTCATGAATTCCGAGGCAAACCGGAGGACCAGCAGAATGATTCCTCCGCCGAGCGCCGGATCGTTAAGCTCCTCAAGCATCCCTCTCAGCAATGAAATGCCGGTACTTTGCACGGCATGTTCATCGCTATCGGGTTTCAGCTGATCTTCACCCATCTCATGGCGGAGTTCTGCGCCGATGTTCACCTTTTCAGTCCATGCTACTGCGCCTTCGCCAGCCTCAACCCTTGCCAGCTTCTCGAGAATAGCACCACTAAACGGGGCTAGCACCGCGGCGTCGATGATATCGGACTTGCGAGGTTTCATCATGAAAGCATAACCCATCGCTTTCACCTTCCGTTCGGCGTCCACGTTGGGGAAATCGGCCAGCACCAGGACTGGCATTGCCGGGAAATTGTTACGCAAGAGTTCCAGCAGCTCCACCCCCCCGAGAATGCCCGAACCATCCATCCGCGGCATGATAAGGTCGACCAGCACGGTGGGGTGCTGCCCCTGCCGGTACATGGTGTCGACCTGAACCAGGGTTTCCTCGCTCCGCTCAAACGGGAATACCGTGTAGCCATCTTTTTCGAGCAGACTCACCAGCGCCAGGCGGGTGGCTGCATCATCGTCAACCAGTACCAGCTGGCGCTGCCGAGACTTCTCCGTGATGGGAAGGGGAGCTGCTACAGGCTTGGACGCGGGTGCTGTTTCCGCTGGTTCTTGCAGAAGGTCAAAGGCAAAATCGACGTTTGCATCCTGGGCGGCAGCGCTCTCTTCAGGAGAAACCTCATCATCGGGGGATTCACCACGATGGCGCTGCTCATCGATGATCCTGGAACCTTCCATGGCGAGAAACTGCGGATTAAGCCCCTGATTTAACATGAACTGCAGGGGATCCATCCGGATGTCGTCAGCCGCTTCAACGGCTTCCTGCAGCTCAAATTCGAAGGTACCGTCTTTCCAGGCAAACAGGGAATAGACAATATTTTCGATCTGCTCACGCACCACCGCTTCGATGGTCGCTTCGGGAATGCTGAAATGTTTGACCAGAATCGTCCCGAGCCGCTCCTTGAACCCCTCCTGCTCCTGACGGTCGAGGGCCAGCTTCAGATCCTGCTGGCTGATCAGCTCCTTCTGCACCAGCACTTCGCCAAGCCCCTGCTGATAGGTGGTGGAACGGCCACGGATCACCTGGCCCAGGCGAAATTCAACCCGACCCTCACGCCCCCCCCTGCTATGCAGCGCGAGAGACCCTGATTTGCGGCTGAGACTGACTATCTGCAGTATCTCGCCAAGGCCTAAATCCTCTAAATTGCCAACAAGACTCATATCACCGGCACTCTTGAATGAAAAAGTATATTAAAATTGGCGCTCATCATAAACCATCCGCCACGTTTAGTAAAGATTTTTGCGGCGCTATCAATGCTCTTTCCCCCGGAATAAAAGGCGTAACGGCGTGCCGGTGAATTCGAAGGCTTCCCGCAGCTTGTTTGACAGATAGCGTTCATAGGAAAAATGGATCCCCTCCGGCCGGTTGGTGAAGACCACGAAGGTCGGCGGCTTCACACTCACCTGGGTAGCATAGTAGAGCTTGACCCGGCGCCCCTCATGGATCGACGGCGCGTGGCTAGTAACTGCATCAGTGAATACCCGGTTCAGTTCTGCAGTGGGAACCCGCTTGGTATAGAAGGCCATCACCCGCTCCACCTCCTCCATGATTTTTGGCACCCGCAAGCCGGTCGCGGCGGAGACAAAAACAATCGGCGCAAAGGGGAGATATTTAAACTCCATACGGATCTTATCGACAAACTTGCCGACCGAATGATTATCTTTTTCCGGCAGATCCCACTTGTTCACCACGAAGATGCACGCCCGGCCCGCCTCATAGGCGTAGCCGGCAATCTTCGTGTCGTGTTCGGTGACCCCCTCTTCGGCATTGAGCACGATCAGGGCCACATCGGCGCGTTCGATGCTGCGCAGGGCATCGACCACGCTGTATTTCTCAATCTGCAGGCTGACTTTCCCCTTGCGCCTGATGCCGGCGGTGTCGATCAGCACAAAGCGCTTCTGCTGCCAGTTGAAACTGGTGTCCACGGAATCCCGGGTAGTTCCAGCCGTGGGATTGGCCACCACCCGTTCAAAACCGAGGAGCCGGTTCACCAGCGATGACTTCCCCACATTGGGGCGTCCCACCACGGCAATGCGCGTTACATCCTCATCTGCCTCAGCCGCCCGTTGCGGAGGAAAGGCCTTTACCACCTCGTCCATCAGGTCGCCGACGCCACGGTTATGTTCCGCCGAGAGCGTAAAGACATTGGCGGAGCCGAGCGCGTAGAAATCGCCAATGGTCGTCTCCTGCTTGTCGTTGTCGATCTTGTTGACCAGGTAAAACACCGGTTTTGCAGCCCGGCGCAGCATCTCCACCACCGCCAGGTCGGCCGGCGTCAGACCGGTCCGCCCATCCATGACAAAGAGGATCACGTCGGCCTCCTCGATTGCCAGCTGCGACTGTTCGCGCATCTGCTGCATCAGCCGGTCACTGGTGACCGGCTCAAAGCCGCCGGTATCGACGAGGATGAAAGGGACGGCGAAGCGGTCCACCTCGCCATAATTACGATCACGGGTCACCCCCGGCTGATCGTCAACGATGGCCTTGCGTCTCCCCAACAAACGGTTGAAAAGCGTCGATTTCCCCACGTTGGGGCGCCCTACTATGGCAACAATTGGTTTCATTCGTAGCCAAACTCCTTTAGCATCCTGGCACTTTCGCTCCATTCCGAGCGGACACGAACGAACAGCTCCAGATAAACCTTCGCTTGCAATAGCCGTTCCAGATCTTTGCGGGCCAGGGTGCCGATTTTTTTCAGCAGCTCACCCTTCTTGCCGATGATGATCCCTTTCTGGGAATCCTTCTCCACGTTAATGGCCGCGGCAATGCTGATCAGGGTGCCGTCTTCGCGCTCCTTGAAACTTTCGATCTCCACCGCCACCGAGTAGGGGACCTCATCCCTGGTCAGGCGAAAGATCTTTTCCCTGATTATTTCTGCCGCGATGAACCGCTCCGGCACATCGGTCAAGATGTCGTCGGGGAAATAGGCGGGGCCCTCTGGCAGCAGCTTGCCCACTACCTCCACCAGGCGCTCCACCCCATCGCCGGTCAGTGCGGAGATTGGTATGATCTCCCGAAACGGGAAGAGCCCCGCATAGGTAGCAATCCGTTCGAGCAGGAGCTCTTTTTTCAGGGTGTCCACCTTGTTGATCACCAGGATCACCGGCGTGGCAACGCCACGCAGGAGGTCGAGGACAAAGGCCTCCTGTTTACCAGGGAGATCACCCGCCTCTACCAGCAGGGCAATGACATCCACTTCCTGGATCGAGGCGCGGGCGGTTTCCACCATATACTTATTGAGGAGGGATTTAGCCTGGTGAATGCCGGGGGTATCAATGAACACCACCTGCCGGTCCGGCTGATTATAAATCCCCTGGATGCGGTTACGGGTGGTCTGGGGTTTATCCGAGGTGATGGCGATCTTTTCTCCGAGGATCCGGTTAAGCAGGGTCGATTTCCCCACGTTGGGGCGGCCGATGATGGAGACGAAGCCGGAGCGGAACGGTTGGTCAGACAATGAAATTTCCTCCAGGGTAAAGGTAACGGGTGATGACGTGGTATATTTCTATCGGCACTATATCCCAAAAATGGGTGGAACGGTAAATTAAACCACCAAGCAGGGTTAAAGAGCAGCATAATCGAGATCCCGGAGCAGGTTGCCGGTCCGGCTGCCACCAGGAAAATCGACGGTTAACTCGTGCCGGCCCAGGCGCTGGTCAGCGACGACCCTGATAATCTTCAGTCCGTGCGCGCTCTGGAGATGGCGCAGGTTGATCCGTCGCTGACCGGTAACGTCGGAAACCCTGGCCGGGTTGCAGTGGATTGTCACCGGAACTCCGCCATGAAGGCCAGCAGTCAGTTTGTGTAACAGGTCAAGACAGAGCTCTCCCTCAACCAGCTGGCGGAACGCCGGATGAAATGGCCCGGCAACAACCACCCCGGCCACCTGCAATTCATCAGTCGGCTGCAGACCCATCCGGACCACCGGAACATTTGCCTGCAGCGCCATATGGAGGAGCTCCTTGCACAGGCTTACCGCCGCTGCAAGCGGCAGGGTTGCATAGCTCCCCTGCTGATACAACTCCGCCAGCGGAGTTCCGGCAATCACCAGTGTCGGATAAATGCGCAGAAAATCTGGACGCAGGGCGAGGAGCCGTTGCAGCGACTGCCGGGACTTTACCAGCGTATCGCCCGGCAAGCCGGGCATCAGCTGTCCACCCACCCGCATCCCGCCGCCTTTCAGGCAGACGATCGCCTGCTCCACGGCATGGCTGTCGTGTCCGCGCCTGGCAAGCTTCAGCACGTCGTCAGCCATGGACTGAACACCAAGTTCGACCGTGGTTACCCCCATTTCCCGCAAGAAAGCGGTATTCTGTGGAGTTATGGCATCCGGCCGGGTAGAAACCGTGACGGCGCAAACCTTGCCAGAGTCAATTAACGGCTGGATGGGGAGCAGCAGCCGGCGCTGATCAGCCGGCGCAAGCCCAGTAAAGGTCCCACCGAAATAGGCCACTTCCACCGTCTGCCAGCTGCTGGAGGCAAGCCAGGTGGCAATCTTCTGCTCTATTTCTCCGGTGGTGGGGAGCCCCTCAGTTGTGCCGGCTATCTGCACCTGGTCGCAGAATACGCACTGGTGAGGACACCCTTGGTGTGCGATGAAAAAAGGGACAACGGGGTGGGTCATTCGTTGGCTGGCGCTACGTCCAGATTCAACTGGGTCAGCGCCTCCCTGGCTGCAGCCTGCTCTGCTTCCTTTTTGCTCCTGCCGGCCCCCTCCCCCAGACATCTCTCCCCCACAAAGGCAGCCACCGTAAAGCGACGGTCATGATCAGGCCCGGTGCTCTTCATCAACAGATAATGGGGTGGCACCCCGTGTAACGCCTGGGCTCGCTCCTGAAATTCCGTTTTGTAATCCCTGCTGGCCTCACTGACGCCAGACTGCTCCAGAAGGAGTCCGAAAAAGTTAGCCACCAGCCGGTCAGCTGCCACAATTCCGCCATCAAGGTAGACTGCCGCCAGTAGTGCCTCAAAAGCATCGGCAAGAACTGACTTCTTCTCCCGCCCGCCGCTACGTTCCTCGCCACGGCCAAGGAACAGGTAACTCCCCAGACCTATCTGCAGCGCAATCCCGGCCAGGCTTTCCTCGTCCACCAGGGCGGCCCGCTTCTTGGTCAACTCCCCTTCCCGGCTGGCAGGGAACCGCCCGATCAATCGGTTGCTCACCAGCAGGCTGAGCACGGCATCGCCCAGGAATTCCAGCCGCTGGTTGTCCTTGGTCTCCTTC
>JANXYN010000145.1 GCA_025356035.1 Geobacteraceae bacterium | reverse complement strand
CCTCGGCAAAAAGGGGGAGCTGACCGCCATCATGAAGGGGCTGGGGGGACTCACCCCAGAGGAACGGCCGGTTATCGGCCAGCTGGCGAACACCGTCAAGGAAGCTCTGGAAGCGGAGATTCAGGCGGCACTGACGGCGCTTCGTGAAGCGAAAAAGGCGGAAAAACTCCAGGGCGAGCGGCTCGACGTGACGCTCCCCGGCCGGCGTAAACCCCAGGGGACCAGACATCCGATTACACTGGTCATCGACGAGATTGTCGAGATATTTGCCGGGCTTGGTTTTCAGGTGGCCGAAGGTCCCGAGATCGAGCTCGACTACTATAATTTTGAGGCACTCAATATCCCCAAGGACCATCCAGCCAGGGATATGCAGGATACCTTCTTCATCAGCGACAATATCGTGCTCCGCACCCACACCTCGCCGGTGCAGATCCGCACCATGCTTAAACATGCGCCGCCTGTTCGAATCATCGCCCCCGGTACCGTCTATCGCTGCGACTCCGATGCTACCCATTCCCCCATGTTTCACCAGATCGAAGGGCTGATGGTGGATAAGGGGCTCACCTTCGGCGATCTCAAGGGGATTTTGACGATATTTGTCAATCAGTTCTTTGGCAGTGGCACCAGCGTCCGCCTCCGCCCGAGCTTTTTCCCGTTCACCGAGCCGAGTGCCGAGGTCGATATCGCCTGCGTTATTTGCAAAGGGAAGGGGTGCCGGGTCTGCAAGAACACCGGCTGGCTTGAGGTGCTCGGTTCAGGGATGGTGGACCCGGAAGTTTACCGGCACGTCCATTACGACGCCGAGACGGTCTCCGGTTTTGCATTTGGCATGGGGATCGAGCGGCTGGCCATGCTGAAATACGGGATCAGTGATATGCGCCTGCTGTTTGAGAACGATCTGCGCTTCCTCCGCCAATTTTAACGGGACCCTTGCCTCTCCTCAAATCTATTGTACAAAGTGTGGGAAAATGATCGTCAGCTATAACTGGTTAAAGGAATATGTCGATTTTGATCTCGAACCGGAGGCGCTAAGCGCCCTCCTGACCATGCTCGGCCTCGAGGTTGAGGGGATGGAGACCGTCGGCGGCGGCATGGACGAGGTGGTGGTTGCCCTCATTGAAGAGCGACAGCCGCACCCCAATGCCGACAAACTCTCCCTCTGCAGGGTCAACAACGGCAAGGAACTATTGAGCATCGTCTGCGGCGCGCAGAATATGAAGGCCGGAGACAAGGTCGCCCTGGCCCAAGTAGGGGCGGTGCTCCCCGGCGATTTCAAGATCAAACGCTCGAAAATCCGTGGCGAAGAATCCGCTGGCATGCTCTGTTCCGAGAAGGAACTGGGGCTCGCCGATGACTCTGCGGGGATCATGATCCTGCCGCCTGACTACCCACTCGGGACCCCTTTGTTTGCCGCCATGGGTCTGAGAGACACCACCTTCGAAATTGGCCTGACCCCTAACCGGGCCGACTGTCTCAGCGTCATCGGGATCGCCCGGGAAATTGCCGCCAAGCTGGGGAAAAAGCTCCGTTATCCGGAACAGCGCATCAGTGAAACCCAACCGGCAATCTGCGCCATGACCTCTGTGACTGTCGAAGCCGCGGATCTATGCCCACGCTATACGGCACGCTACATCGCCAGCTGTCACATAGCGCCTTCCCCCCAGTGGCTGGTGAACCGGCTGAAGGCGGTGGGGATGCGCTCTATCAACAATGTGGTCGATATTACCAATTACGTGCTGATGGAATTCGGCCATCCCCTGCATGCTTTTGATTTCGACCTGTTGCATGGGGGGAGAATCATCGTGCGCCGGGCCGAAGAGGGGGAGCTTTTCAAGACCCTTGATGGCCAGGAACGCCAGTTGAAAGGGAGTGACCTCACGATCCGCGATGGCGAAAGGATTGTCGCATTGGCCGGGATCATGGGGGGTGAAAACTCGGAAATTAGCGGCACGACCAGCAACATTCTGCTGGAAAGCGCCTATTTTGCGCCAATGACGATCCGCCGCACCGGCAAGAGAGTAGGGCTGCACACCGAGTCTTCCCACCGCTTTGAGCGGGGTGCCGATATCCACATTCTCCACAGGGCCCTCGACCGGGCCGCTGCCCTGATAGCCGAACTGGCTGGCGGCCAAGTGGCGAAGGGGATCATTGACGTTTATCCCCAGCCGGTCCACCCAAGAAAGATCAGGGTAAGGCTTGACCGGGTCAATCAGTTGCTCGGGCTCACTCTCGCCGCGGAAGAGATCAAGGCGATTTTTCATCATCTGGAGTTTGTCGTCAATCCGGCTGAGCCGGGGATCTTCGAAGTGGAAGTCCCCACCTTCCGGGTGGATATCGAGCGGGAAGTTGACCTGATCGAAGAGGTGGCACGGCTGCATGGCTACGACAAGATCCCGGTGACCATGCCCAAGGCGCGGGTATTTTCCGACCGTCCTTCCCGCCAGCAACGGCTGGTGAAGACCATGAAGGATTTGCTGGTCGCCCAGGGCCTGACCGAAGTCATCAATTACAGCTTCGTTGCGCCGGCCTCTTTTGACAAGGTCTTACTAGGCAATCAAGACCCGCGGCGCAACGCTTTGCGGGTCTTAAATCCGTTGACCGATGACCAGTCGGTAATGCGCACCACCCTCTTGCCCGGCCTGCTGGAGAGCGCCGCCAGAAATGCAAGTTTCCGGCAGCTTGACCAGCAGATTTTCGAAATGCGCCGTGTTTACCTTCCCAAACCTGATCTGGAACTCCCCGCCGAGCCGCTGTTCGCCGCTGGCCTGTTGACAGGCAGTCGCGATCCGGAGGGATGGAATCAGGGAAAAGGGCGTGTTGACTTCTTTGACGTCAAGGGGGTGGTGGAGAACATCTTCGCCGCCTTCCAGATTACCGCCACCTATGCAGTAAAGGAGCTGGACCCGTTCTATCATCCGGGAAAAGCGTGCTCCATCTACTGCGGGACCGAACGGCTCGGCTCCATGGGTGAACTGCATCCGACCGTCCAGGAAAACTACGGGATGGAACAGCCACTCTATTATTTCGAACTCAATGTTGAAAAACTGGCCTTGGTCAGCCGGGAAACGGTGACGGTGTCGACCCCATCGAAATTTCCCGACAGCTGCCGCGATATCGCCATGCTGGTGGCTGACGAAATGCCGGCGGCGGACATCCTCGACTTTGTGAAAGGACTCCGGATCAACGAAGTGGAAGAGGTGCTGATTTTTGACCTCTATAAGGGCGCCAATATCCCCGCAGGGCAAAAGAGTATTGCGGCTAGGCTCCGTTACCGTTCTGCCGAAAAGACCCTGACCGATGACGAGGTCAATGGGCTGCACCAGCGTGTCATCGACCAACTGGTAAAAAAATTAAATATTACAACGAGATAAAAAGGGGTTGATTATCTTTAGGCACTATGATATAAACCATTGTCGTTTCGGGAACCGTAGGTCCAGACCATTGGATGGCAGAGGTAGGGTATGACCAAGGCTGACATTATAGAGAATATTTACGAAAAGCTCGGCCTTTCCAAAAAGGAATCTGCTGAACTGGTGGAGATGGTTTTTGACATCATGAAGGATACCCTGGAAAATGGGGAAAAAATCAAGATTGCCGGTTTTGGCAATTTTGTAGTGAAAGAAAAGGCTAACCGCCGTGGTCGTAATCCGCAAACCGGCGAAGAGATAGTAATATCCGCCAGGAAAATTCTTACCTTCAAACCGAGCCAGGTTCTCAAGGCCTCCATCAACACGCAGTAGCAGCTGCACCAGTCTGGTGGCACGATGGAAGCCGAGGTCCCCGACAAAATCTATTTTAAAATTGGTGAAGTCGCAAAGATCACCTCTCTCAAACCATCGGTGCTTCGCTACTGGGAGAGTGAGTTCAGCGCCTTGAATCCGGCAAAAAGCTGGTCTGGGCAGCGGATGTACAACAAGAAGCACCTTGACCTGATTTTTGAGATAAAACGGCTCCTCTACCTGGAGAAGATGACCATCGAGGGAGCCAGAAAAAAGCTGGAGAACAGGAGAAAAGGGGAAGACGCTGAAGAGCGACTCTCAAGGGTTCTTGCCGAGGTCAGGGATGAGCTGGGCAGGCTCAGGGATTCCCTCTGATTATAAATAGATTTTCGGGGCGTAGCGCAGCCTGGTAGCGCACTAGACTGGGGGTCTAGTGGTCGCAAGTTCGAATCTTGTCGCCCCGACCACTTGAAAAGGCGGCTTATGCATGTAAGCCGCCTTTTCCTATTCACTGAGCGGAGAGAGAGGCATGAAAATCCTGGTGACCAACGATGACGGTGTTCATGCACCAGGTATTGTGGCACTGGCCGAAGCCCTCCGTCAGTTGGGAGAAGTAGTGGTAGTAGCTCCGGACCGGGAGCGAAGCGCCGTTGGTCATGCCCTCACTCTGCATCATCCGCTACGTGTCTTCGATCTGCATCCCGGCGTCTTTGCCATAGATGGCACCCCTACCGATTGCGTAAACCTCGGTATCCACACGCTGCTCTCCTTTAAACCGGACCTGGTGGTTTCGGGAATCAACCGCGGCGGGAATCTGGGGGATGATGTCACCTATTCCGGGACCGTTTCAGCGGCCATGGAGGCCACCCTCATGGGGATTCCGGCCTTCGCGATTTCGCTAGTGACCGCGGGCAACGGCGACAACTTTACCGCTGCCGCTGCATTTGCGGTTAAGCTCGCCGGCGTCATCAATGCGCGAGGGCTTCCCGCCGATACCTTTCTCAACGTCAATGTACCCGACATCCCGACGGATCAGCTGCTTTCACCCCTCATTACCAGTCAGGGAAAACGGCGCTATGAAGGCTCCATTGTCGAGAAGGTCGATCCGCGGGGGCGCAGCTACTACTGGATCGGCAACGGCGAGCAGAAATTCCAGAATATCGTCGGGAGCGATTATCACGCTGTGAGCCACAATCACATTTCCATTACCCCCCTCCACCTTGATTTGACCAATTATACATCATTTAGTGCCCTGCAGAACTGGAATCTGTCCTGACCCTGGACTTTTATCGATGTATTTGCTACTATTTGTAACTTGATGCGCTAACGGGTGCCCATGAACTTTGAGATCGCGCGAAAACGGATGGTGCAAACCCAGCTCATCGCCCGCGGAGTCAAAGACCCGCGGGTCATTGCGGCGATGCTCAAGGTACCTCGTCACATCTTTGTCGAAGAGGCCATGGAGGCGCAGGCCTATAGCGATTCACCGCTCCCCATTGGCGATAAACAGACCATCTCCCAGCCTTACATGGTTGCAGCGATGACCGAACTACTGGAACTTACCGGTAGTGAGAAGGTTTTGGAGATCGGCACCGGCTCCGGCTACCAGGCAGCAATCCTTGCCTTGCTGGCCAACAAAGTTTGCACCATCGAGCGGCTCCGCCCACTGGCATTAAAGGCGCGCAAAGTCCTGGACAGTCTCGGGCTGCTTAACGTCAACCTGAAGATCGGTGACGGTACCTGTGGCTGGCTAGAGGAGGCGCCGTTCGACGCTATTATCGTCACCGCCGGCGCCCCTGCCATTCCTGAACAGCTGGTCAAGCAGTTAAAGCCAGGCGGCAGGCTGATCATTCCGGTTGGTGACCAGTATGAGCAGACTTTGCAAAAAATCACCAGGCGCGCGGATGGCACCATCAGCAAAGAAGATGTAATGGGGTGCCGCTTTGTCAAACTCATCGGACAGTCTGGCTGGCGCGCTGAAGAGTGATCTGATCAGGCAGTTTATCAACGATGTTGAATAGTAGCTGTCAAGGAGCTAACATGGCATCTGATGAAATCCTGAATGAATATGTAAAGCTAACCGAAGTGGGGCGCCCTGATCCGGCCGAGGCTTTAATCGAGCGGGAACCGGAATCCTTTGAGCTCGAAGCGAAAGCGGAAAAGGAAGAGCAAGAGGCCAAGCCCGTTTATGACGATCATTACGATGACGCCATCAAACACTATCTGCGCGACATCCAGAAAACATCGCTTCTCACCGCAGACCAGGAAAAAGAGCTGGCCAGCCGCATTGCCAAAGGGGACAAGGCAGCCAGGGACAAGATGATTGAATCCAACCTCCGGTTGGTGGTAAAGATTGCCAAGCGTTACATCAACCGCGGCCTCCCCTTCCTCGACCTGATTGAAGAGGGGAATATGGGGCTGATCAAGGCGGTGGAACGGTTTAAACTCTCCAAGGAGTGCCGGTTTTCCACTTATGCAACCTGGTGGATCAGGCAATCGATCGAGCGCGCCCTGGTGAACCAGTCAAGGACCATTCGCCTGCCGGTCCATGTTTCCGATGACATAAACAAAATGCTCCGGGTTACCCGGGAACAGATCCAGCAGCTAAACCGAGAGCCTTCGATCAAGGAAGTCGCCACCGCCATGAAGGTGAACCCTGCCTATGTCCGCAGATTGATGGTGCTCCTGAAAAAAACCTACTCCATCGAACGCCCGATGGGGGAAAACAGCGATTACTTCCTGCTTGACACCATTGAAGACACCTCCACCGTGTCGCCGGCGGTGCTCCTGGAAGACCTGAATAAATACGAACTGGTCACCAAATGGTTCGAGACCCTGTCGGACACGGAGAAGAAGATCTTAACTCTCCGCTTTGGCCTCGAGGATAAAGATCCGTTGACCCTCGATACCATCGGCCGCATCTTTGGTGTAACCAGGGAGAGGATTCGCCAGATCGAGGCCAAGTCTCTGGAAAAGCTGAGAAAGATTGTTGAATCCACCGAGCTGCGCCCCCTGGAAAAACATCACATTGAGTAAGGAGCTACTGATGGAAGATCTGAAAAACATCATCCGGGATATCCCCGATTTCCCGAAAAAGGGGATCGTGTTCAAGGATATAACCACCCTGCTGGCTGATGCCAAGTCATACCAGCGCCTGATCGACCTGTTGGCCCACCGCTACGTGGGGCAGAAAATTGACAAGGTGGTGGGGGTGGAGGCACGCGGCTTCATCATCGGCGCCGCCCTTGCGTACAAGCTGGGGGCTGGCATCGTCCTGGTCCGCAAACCGGGGAAGCTCCCGGCGGAAACCTTTAAAAAAACCTATGACCTTGAATATGGCACCGATACCCTGGAAATCCATACAGACGCCATCAAGAAGGGGGAGCGGATCCTGATCGCCGATGACCTGCTTGCTACCGGTGGCACCATGGCTGCAGTCGTCGATATGGTGAACAGCATGGGAGGGGAGATCGTGGAGTGCTGCTTCATGGCGGAACTGGAATTCCTCAGTGGCAAAAACAGGTTGCCAGCCGGCAAGGTCTTCTCCCTCCTCAAGTTCTAAGCTGGCGTTGTGGCATAAAGAGCTTGAAAAATGTGCGCGGCTCCGGTATAAAGGTAGATCATAGTGCTTGTGTCCCCGTAGCTCAGCAGGATAGAGCACTTCCCTCCTAAGGAAGGGGTCGGACGTTCGAATCGTCTCGGGGACGCCAAAAAAGACAAGGGTTTGTGGGTAACTGCAAACCCTTTTTTCATGGGAAATTCAAGGATTAAGCATGTACAAATTAACCATCCGCACCTCGTTTGCCGCAGCACATTGTCTCATCCATTATCAGGGGGATTGCGAAAATCTCCATGGTCATAACTGGCGGGTGGACGTCACCGTAACCGCCCAGGAGCTGGACAAGGCAGGCCTCGGCGTCGACTTCAAGATTCTCAAGGGCGAAACCAACGCCCTGCTGAAGAGCCTTGACCACAAATATCTGAATGAGCTGCCGCCATTCCTCGAACTCTCCCCTTCATCCGAGAACATCGCCTGCTATCTCTACCACGAGCTTGGCCAAAAACTGAATAACAACAATATCAAGGTCGTGGAAATCACCGTCTGGGAGTCAGATGCTGCCAGCGCCACTTACTATGAGTGACGTCTCCGCACCCATGATCGAGATCTTCTCCTCCATCCAGGGGGAGGGGATGCTCGTGGGGCTGCGCCAGGTATTTCTCCGCTTCCATGGCTGCAACCTCCGTTGTCTCTACTGCGACACGGTCACCCCTGAAGCACCCCTGCAGTGCCAGATGGAGGGGACCCCGGGCCGCCGAGATTTCATCGCGGTTGCCAACCCTGTTCCACTCAGCCGCCTGACGACCCTTTTTGCCGGCTGGCAACGGGGATGGCCCGGTATCCATCATTCCATCTCCCTCACCGGTGGGGAACCGCTGCTGCTCCATGAACTACTCAGAGAGTGGCTCCCCCTGCTAAAAACGTACCTACCCATCTATCTCGAGACCAACGGCGTGCTCCATGCGGAGCTGGCCAGCGTGATAGCGGATCTCCAGCATATCGGCATGGACATCAAGCTCCCCTCCACCTCGGGCTGCACCGACCTCTGGGCCCATCACCGGCAGTTCCTGGCGATTGCCGCGCAGAAGAAGGTCTTTGTCAAGGCGGTCATCAACGCGGCAACCGAGGACTGGGAGATCATCAAGGCTGCCGAAATCGTGGCCGCAGTGGATAAGGATATCCCCCTGATACTGCAGCCGGTTACCGGTAGGACCGGAACGATTGACCTGTCGCCAATCAAGATGCTGGAACTCCAGGAGGTGGCCTGCCGTTACCTGAACGAGGTGCGGGTCATTCCTCAGACCCACAAATTAATGGGGCAGCTGTAGGGGAACAGGTAGCGGTATTCGTTCGCTTCGCTCACAGGTTGAGGTAAAGGACTTCACAATTTTTCCCGTTTTCAATTGGAGGAGCCATGCTCATTGCAGAGATGACCATGACCGAGTTCGAGGAAGGGTTGAAGAAAACCCGCAGCATCTTCATCCCCTTCGGTTCTGTCGAGGAGCATGGCCCCCATCTCCCCCTCTCCACCGACACCATTCAGGCCTACGCGGTAGGGAAGGGGGCAGCACAACAGATTCCGCTCTTCGTCGCCCCCCCCATCCACTACGGTTCCTGCCGCTCCACCTCCTGCCACCCGGGCACCATCTCCATCAGCACCAAAACCTTAAAGTACCTGTTGAAGGATATCGTCAGATCCCTGTATAAACAGGGACTTAGAAACTTCATCGTCCTCACTGGCCATGCCGGCGGCTCCCACCGGATGGCACTCCAGGATGCAGGTGAGCAACTGCTGGCCGAGCTGCCGGAAAGCAGGATTGCAGTAGTCACCGAGTACGAGCTGGCCAAAAACGAGGGAAAGCAGCTGATCGAAACCCCAGGGGACGCCCACGCCGGAGAAATCGAGACCTCGCGCATCATGCACTCTCACCCGCAGCTGGTGAAGGGAACTGCACCGGAAGAATATCCGACGTTTCCCCCCGGCATCCTGGTTCGTAACAAGCGCAAGTATTGGCCAGGCGGCGTCTGGGGCGACCCGACCAAAGCCACGGCCGAAAAAGGGAAACGGCTGGAGGAGCTGGTTGTTACCAAGGTAATAGAACTGGTGAAACTACTGGAAAGGTTTGAAGAGTAACCATTGCTAGTTACTGCTGATATCACGACAGGTAGAATGCACTTCATTCAATTTAACCTGTCCAAAAACCACGTTTGAGTCGATCGGCACTACTAATATTATGTCAGGTTGAATGAATTTGCTAAACTTGACATAATATATCTTATCGGACGTAAATAGTCTGACAGGGAGGGGTCTGTCTGGCATTGGTGAGGCTGTGTTTTACTGTGAAACTTCCCCGACATACGGCTCCGCCACATTTTCCGGCGCTCAACGCCTTACGGCATCGCTTGGTAATTTGCTCAACGCCTTGCGGCGTCATATATTGTGAAACGTGACTGGCGAGCTGTTCGATGGTGATGAGGGTCTGCTGTGCTCAACGCCTTGCGGCGTCATATATTGTGAAACTTATGCTTCTTCCAGCTAGCCATTATATTTCTCCGTGCTCAACGCCTTGCGGCGTCATATATTGTGAAACCTGCTCGTTCCGTTGTGCTGTCCCTGCGCATATGGAGTGCTCAACGCCTTGCGGCGTCATATATTGTGAAACCTGATTGACGCGGCGAATTTTCGCTACCTGAAAGATGTGCTCAACGCCTTGCGGCGTCATATATTGTGAAACAGCACCTCCGGGAGATAGGCGTGGCCCTAGGGCTCAGTGCTCAACGCCTTGCGGCGTCATATATTGTGAAACGCGCTAC
>JANXYN010000137.1 GCA_025356035.1 Geobacteraceae bacterium | reverse complement strand
TCCTCACTCCTCACTCCTCACTCCTCACTCCTCACTCCTCACTCCTCACTCCTCACTCCTCACTCCTCACTCCTCACTCCTCACTCCTCACGGATTAACCGTTAGCCCGCTTTTCCCGCTCCGCTTCCCGAAGGTCCGCATCGACCATCATCTTCACCAGCTCTTCGAAATTGACCTTCGGCTGCCAGTTAAGTTGTGCCTTGGCTTTTGCCGGGTCGCCGAGGAGGAGGTCCACCTCGGCCGGGCGGAAGTATTTCGAATCGATCTCGATCACGATCCGGCCGGTCTTGCTGTCGATCCCCTTTTCATGCCCTCCTTGCCCCTGCCATTCGAGCGGCATATCGAGGCGGGCAAAGACCTTCTCGGCAAATTCCCGCACCGCATGGGTCTCGCCAGTGGCGACCACATAGTCGTCGGGCTCCGTCTGCTGGAGCATCAGCCACATGGCTTCCACGTAATCACCGGCAAAACCCCAGTCGCGCTTGGCGTCCAGGTTGCCGAGATAGAGACAGGGCTGCATCCCCAGTTTGATCCGCGCTGCCGCCCGGGTGATCTTGCGGGTGACAAAGGTCTCGCCGCGGCGGGGCGATTCATGGTTGAAGAGGATACCGTTGCAGGCAAACAGGTTATAGCTCTCCCGGTAGTTAACGGTGATGTAATAGGAGTAAGCCTTGGCGCAGGCATAAGGGGAGCGTGGATAAAAAGGCGTGGTTTCCTTCTGTGGCGTCTCAACCACCTTGCCGTACAGCTCAGAGGAGGAAGCCTGGTAGAACTTGGTGTTCAGTCCCGTTTCGCGAATCCCCTCGAGTATCCTGACCGCCCCCAGGGCATCCACCTCCCCGGTGTATTCCGGTATATCAAAGGAGACCCGCACGTGGCTCTGGGCGCCGAGGTTGTAGATCTCGTCGGGGTGAACATCGCGCAGCACTTTGTTGATGGAACTGGCGTCGTTCAGGTCGCCGTAGTGAAGAAAGAGCCGGACTCCCATTTCGTGGGGATCCTGGTAGATATGATCGATCCGTCCCGTATTGAACGAGGAAGAGCGGCGGATCAGGCCATGGACTTCATACCCTTTTTGCAGCAGGAGTTCCGCCAGATATGAGCCGTCCTGGCCGGTGATGCCAGTGATCAGGGCTTTTTTCATGATGCCTCCATTGAGTCAGCGGAGTAACAACCTCCGACCATTTGAACCTTGCAATTTAGCACAAAACTGCCACGAAGGAAAGATTCTAATTGGGTACCGCCGGCATCCGCTCGTGCTATCAGCGCTGGAGCAACTCTTCGGCATGGCGCAGAATCAGCGACGCTTCGATCTCCCGAATGGAAAGATCATTTTTGTCCGGTCTTCTCGGATTAGCTCTGCTGGAGGATTTGATGGCGATATTGGTCGCGGTGGCGTGGACGCAATGCTGAGTAGTTGCGCCAAAGATGGTGATGGAAGGAATATTGTTGGCCCATGCCATATGGATCGGGCCAGTATCGCCGCCGATCACCAGATCGGCCCTGCTGATGGCCGCCTTCAGCTGGTTCAGGTTCATTCGCGGCAGGATCGAAACATTTGGTGAGCGTTCCGCCATATATTCGGCGGTCTGCCTCTCCAGCTCATTCCCGTAACAGATGAGGATGTTTTCTCCGAGGTTGTTGGCGAGCTCGATGAATTTCTCCTTCGGGTAGTTTTTGTAGGCGAGGCTCGTCTCCGGGATGAAAATGATGTTTTTTCGGTTACTTTTGAAATAACCAGCCGACACCTGCAGATCGTCTTTCTGATAATAGAGAAACGGCCGCTTGTCTGTCAATTCCGTATCGACGTAGGAAAAACCGAGCGACTGCGCAACCAGCGAAACGTATCGGGATACCACATGCTGCTCAAAAGGAATGTCAAAGCGCCGATCATACATCAGGGCGGCGAGCGGCTCCTTGACCACTTTCCGGTGGCAGCCGGTAGCCACCTGCCCTATCTTGCGGGCAATGAAGGCAGATTTAATCATGCCATGCAGGTCGATGGCTATATCAAACTTCCCCAGGTCTCTGATCTTGCCATATTCCTCGCGGAGCTTGCCGACGGAAAACCCATTTTTCAGCCCCTTCAGGTCAAGCTTGACGATCTCCTTCAAATCGGGATTGTGATCAAGGATATCGGCAAATTTGCGGTCCGCCACCCAGGTGATGGAGCTCTCCGGGAACCTGCGCTTGATAATCTGCAACGATGCCATGCAGAAGATGATATCGCCCAGGGAGGAGAGTCTGACAATGGCTATGTTCATGGAAGGTACTCTTTATGCTGCGCAGCGAATGTTTAGGCTATCCTGCGACATTTTATGAAAATTATCAATCCTTCAGCAGGCCATTCTTACAGAAAAAAACCTCATCATTAACCGCTGCATCCAATCTCTCGTCATTTCCAGCAAGGTTATCTCTTGAGTTTTCCCGATGCCAGAGATGAAAAACCAGCGCAGAAAAAAGGGGGTCCTTCCGTCTGAGGCCATACTTGAACAACCTGTTGGCCAGTTCCGCATCCTCCCTCCCCCATCCTACGAACGCCTCATTGAATCCGTTAACCGCCATAAGATCCTTGCGCGACAGGGCGAAATTGCAGGTTTTGATCCCTCGCAACCCTTTTTTTTCAAGAGCAACCCCAGGAATTCGCAACAGATGATGGCACCCAGATAATTCTCTCCGCATGCACATCAATAGGAGTCTTGTGAAGCCAGGGAAGGAAAAAACTGCGGCAACGTCCTTCTTCACCAGGATCCTCTTCCCCTGGACAAACCATCCTGCCTCAACGAGCCTGAGATGATCCTCGACAAAGCGTGGATGGGGAACACAATCACCATCGGTAAAAAGCAAATAATCCGCAGAGGAGGCCTTTACCGCCTCATTCCTTATTTTGGCGGCACGAAAGCCCTGGTCTTCCTGCCAAACATGGCGCACGGTAAAGTTGGCCTTGGCCGCAAATGCCGCCACCACTTCGGCAGTCTCTGCCGAAGAACCATCATCGGCCACGATCAATTCGTCAGGAAACCTCGTCTGAGTGATATACCCGTCGAGGACCTTTGCGAGATAAAGAGGGGCGTTGTAGGTCGTGACAATAACAGCCACCGAAGGGGTCAAGACACACGCTCCTCAATCTCCAGCCGCTTCATGTAGCGATAAAACACCCCGGCTGCGTTGGAAAATGCAATCAAAAGACCGGCACGCCCATCGAGAAAACCACGCTTAAGAATGTAGGTCTTGAAGAACGTGAACAGGCCATGCAAAACGGCCTGATACGGAGAGGAAGCGCGCCCACTTTCCAGCATCAGTTGAGCGCCGAGCGTGGAATAATTGTCCATTTTTTTCACAAAATCTGCCACCGAAGAAAACGAACGATGCTCAAGAGGGAAACGGAGGGTACCAACTCTCCCGTCCAACTCCACCGACTCATGCACCAGTCTGTCAGAAAAGCGCCCCTCTCCCCTGCGGAACAGTCGCAAGACGGAATCAGGCCACCAACCGGAATGTCGTATCCATTGGTTACGGTAGAAATTTTTTCGGTTTACCAGATAACCACTGACGGTGGTATCATGCAGCGCTTGGCGGATCTCGTTCGCCAGCTCGGGAGAGACCGTTTCATCGGCGTCCAGAGAAAACACCCACTCTGACGTGGCCAGCTCAAGCGCTCGGTTCTTCTGTTTACCAAAACCTTCCCACGGGTAATCGAAGAACTTGACTTGCCGAAAGCTGCGACAGATCTCCGGCGTCCTGTCGCTGCTGCCGGAATCTACGACAATTATTTCGTCCGCCCAGCTGACGCTTTCCAGGCATCTAGAGATGCGCATGTCCTCATTTTTGACAATTATTACAACCGAAATGCTGTTGCTCAAAACTTATAACCTCGTCATGGATATCCAGCAAAGCGTTGCGAAATAAAGGTTCCACCATTATCATCGCAGCCCTCACGGAGAGCAGCGGCCGCCTATCTGACAGGCAAAAGCGACTTCATCCCTTCCAGCAGCTGGCTAGCGGTTATGCTGCGACGGCAGAGCAGATCGTTGTCGCACACTTTCCGCATGCAATCGTAACACGCCATTGGCGCCTGCACCACCACGTGGCTTTCGCCCCGGGGCCCGGTGCGTTTTGCATCGGTGGCCCGGTAAAACGAGACCGTCGGAGTCCCCACGGCGGCAGCCAACTGTACCGGCCCGGTATCCCCACCCGCCACCAGCTCCACCTTTTTCAGCAGGGCAGCCAGGCCTTTCAGCGACAGGCGAGGAAGTAGCCGGGCCTTGCCACCGATACCCGTAGCGATCCGCTCCGCCACTTCCCGTTCCTGGTCATTCCCCCAGGAAAGTAGAATTGACGCATGGGGAAAACTATCCATTGCCAACTTCCCGAGCTCCACCCACCCAGTCTCGTGCCATAGTTTAGTCGACCAGGTCGTGCCTGGATGAAACAGCAAGACCGGTCCCACGCCGAGGGTGGTAATTAAAGCCGCTGCAGCTGTATCATCGGCAGCCGTGGTATGAATATCCGTAGGGATAGCTGTTGCGCAAAAGTCGGTGCCAAACGGTTCGCTCACCATCCGCAATACCCGGTCGGTAACATGATAATCCCCAGGCCGCAAAGAGACTTTCGCATTGGTGAAGACGATGTTGGGAACTTCTCGCACCTCTGCCCGCCCATAACCGTATCGTAGCGGTGAACCCGACAACCGGGTTATTGCTCCACTTTTTATGTTACTTTGCAGATCGAATGCCATGTCATAACGGGCTTCCACCATTGCCTGTCTGAGCGCGGCGATCTCGCGCCGGGTTACCGCCGCCAATGGTCGGCGTTTCCAGGCTTTGCTCCTGATCAGATGGAGCTGGTTGATGAGAGGGTTTCCCTCCAGTAGCTCACGAAAACGCTCTTCAACGACCCAGTCGATCTTGATCCCGGGCGCAACTTGGTGCAAATAGGCCAGTGCCGGCAGTGCATGTACAATATCGCCCAAGGCGGAGGTTTTTACAATCAACACCCTCATGCTGCCTGTACCTTTCCTTTGAGCTGCAAAGCCGCGGTCACCACCGCATCCACCGTCACCGCGGTCATGCAGCGATGGTCGGTAGGGCACTCCCGCTTCAGGCAGGGAGCACAGTCGGTCTCCTGCCGCACAATCTTCGCCTGGGCGGAGAACGGCGCGGTGGTCAGATGATCGGTGGAACCGAATATCGCCACCAGCGGTACGCCAAAGGCGGCGGCGATATGCATCGGCCCGGAGTCGTTGGTGATGAAGAAATTGCAACGCTTGATCAGCGCCATCAGTTCGCGGACGCTGGTCTTCCCCGCCAGATTGAGGCAACCGCCGGCCAGGCCGTCTTCGATCTCCCGGGCAATGGCTGCCTCGCCGGGGCCGCCGGTAATGACGATCCTGGCCTGCCAGTTGGCCGCCAGCGACTGCGCCACCATGGCAAAGCGCTCCGGGTACCATCTCTTCGCGGCGCCGTAAGTGGCACCGGGGTTTATCCCCAGCAGAAAATCATCGGGGCCGATTCCGGCTTCTGCCAGTAGAGAGGCCAACCTTGCATCCTCGGCGTCTGTGGTAGCAAGGGCGATGCGCCGGTCGCTAGCGGCAATGCCGAAACTCTCCAGCATGGCGAGGTAACTATCCACCTGGTGCGCGCCCACAGTCTCGCTGCGCAGGGAGTAAGAGTGCGTCAGCAAAAGGCCGCGACCATCGCTGTTTTTCCCCAGGCGGCGCGGGATGCCAGCCAGCCAGATGACAAGGGCTGCGTCAAAGGCGTTCTGCAGCAGAATCGCCAGATCGAAGCGACGTGCCCGGAGCTCGTTGGCCATCCGCAGTTTGCCGACCAGTCCGGCATGGCTACCCTTTCGGTCATAGATCAGGACCCGGTCAACGGAACTGTGGGCGGAGAAGAGCTGTGCTACCAGCGGATTGGCCAACAGGGTTATCTCTGCGGCGGGGAAAGCTTCCCGGACGGCAAGAAGCGCCGGGGTGGTCATCACCGCATCCCCCAGCCAGTTGGTGCAGCGGATCAGGATCCTCCGAATGTTTTTGTTATCGAGTGGCTTCATTTGAATAAATTGATCATCGGTCGATGGGACATTTACAGTTTCTCCGCCTCATCCACCAGCATGACCGGAATACCTTCCTGAATCGGATACTTCAGCCGGCAGAAAACGCAGACCAGCCCGGAGTCGTCATCGGCCAGCTGTATCCGCTCCCGGCAAACAGGGCAGACAAGGATATCGAGCAACTGTTTCGATAATGCCATATTCACCCCCATTGTTAAAGAAATTTCTCCAGCGCCGCTGTCAGGGGTTGTGGATGAAACAGCGCCAAATCGAGTGCAGCAAAATAGCCTTCTCCGAGCAGGGCGAAATGCGCTTGCAGTTTCACCGCATCCTTCGCGGTGGTAATCAAGTAATCGGCGCCACTTGCCGTTTTTTGCTGCAGCAACGCCGCAATCTCCGCTTCGCCATAGGGGGCATGGTCGGCCAGGGGAACAGTTGCCGCCAGCTGCAAGCCGTTTTCCCGGAGTGAATTGAAGAAGGCCGGGGGGTCAGCGATCCCGGCAAAGGCGAAACCTTTCCTGTGCTGCAACGTACTGAAAGGGAGCAGGTCACCTCCTGCCAGCTGAACCGCACCGGTAAGGCGATGGGCCGCCCCACAGACCGGCACAACCATCGGCAGACGAGGAACCTGGTCGGTTGCGCAGCGGGTGCAGATCACCAAGTCGGCCCGCTGCAGCGCCGATTTAGGCTCACGCAGCAGCCCGGCCGGCAGGGTATGGCCGTTACCGAACGGGCGCTGGCAGTCGAGGAGCAAAATATTGAGGTCACGCTGCAGGCGCTGGTGCTGGAAGCCGTCATCGAGGATAAAGATATCCGGGTTAAATCGCGCCTGGGCCAACAGCCCGGCCTGATAACGGTCGGCGCCAATGACCAGCAGCAGGCCGGGTATGGAGCTGGCCAGCAGATACGGCTCGTCGCCCGCCTCCTCCGGCGAGAGGAGGACACCGCGGTCGTCGGCGACGACGCGGACCGCTCCCTCGGCCGAACCACCATAGCCGCGAGACAGGACCGCCACCCGCTTTCCCCTGTCGATGAAGTAACGGGCCAGCAGGGCAACAGTAGGGGTCTTGCCGGTGCCCCCTACCGTCAGGTTCCCCACCGAGATGACCGGCCGGGCAAGCCGGTGGGAAGTGAAAACCCCGGCCGCATAGGCCAGGGCTCGAAGATACATCACCAGCGAATAGGGGAGCGAGAACGGCACAAGGATAATCAGTAGCAGCCACTCAACGAAGCCGCGGCGCTTCCCCCCGGCGAAGTCACGAAAATAACCTTGCCCAACCGCCATCTTTCGCTACCTCCCCGTTCCAAGGAATTGGGCGACGATGGTCATCTGCCGCGCGGTGGCACCACTGTTTTCCTCCAACAGCCGGGCCCCATTGTTGCCGATGGCAGCACGCTCCCCAGGGTCTTGCAGCAGGCTGTCCAGTACTGCCGGGAGCTCCCGCTCATTTTCGAGCTGAATACCACCGCCGCAAGCCCCAAGCAGCGCCGCACTCTCCCGGAAGTTGCTCATATGCGGACCATATACCACTGGCAGGCGCAGGGAGGCTGGCTCAAGTATGTTATGGCCACCGACCGGCACCAGACTTCCCCCCACGAACACCAGATCGGAGGCTGCATATATATCCATCAGCTCGCCAACGGTATCGACCAGCAGTACCTCGCCGGCGCCAAACAGACCTGCACGGCTGGCCAGTGCCGAACGGAGCGTGACAGAAAGCCCGGCCCGGCGCAACAGTTCAGCAACTGCGCCGGCCCGTTCGGGATGGCGTGGCACCAGAACGAGCAAGAGCTCCCGACCTTTGGCCAGTAGCTCCTGATAAGCGCTCAGCACCAACTCCTCCTCCCCCTGATGGGTGCTCCCGGCAGTGACCACCAGGATTCCCGCGGGGAGGAGATAACGCTCCCGCAGTGCCAGTTTCCGTTCCGGCAGGACCGGTTTTACCGGAATATCATACTTGAGGTTTCTGGTGACGTGCACCTTTGCCGGCGCCGCCCCGATCGCCACGATCCGACGGGCGTCCTCGTCGGTCTGCATGCAGAGCGCGGTAATATCCGCCAGCACCCGGCGGAACAACCACCGCAGTCGAAGGTAACGGGGGAAAGAGCGGTCGGAAATGCGCCCGTTTACCAGCACCACCGGGATCCCCAGGCGCCGGGCGACCCGCAGGAAGTTGGGCCAGATCTCGGTTTCGACGATGATGATCAGGTCAGGGTCTACCGCGCGCAACACCCGCTGCACGACAAAGGCGTAATCAAAGGGGAAATAGAGACAGAGGTCCACCTCAGCTAGTTTTTCCGCCACGCTACGGCCGGTCTCGGTTACCTGCGACAGAACGATTCGATGGGTGGGATATTGTTGTTTCAACGCCTGCAAAAGCGGCTTGGCGGCAATGGTTTCGCCCACCGAAACCGCATGCACCCAGATGGTCTTCGCCCCTTTGAGCTTTGAGAGCTTTGCCGGGGAAACGCGCCCAAAGCGCTCGGCAATCCCCTCGCGCAACTTGCCGCGGCGCAGGCCGCGCCAGAAGAAGTAGGGGAGCACGACCAGGATGGCCATGACCAGCAGTATGTCGTAAAGAAGGTAGATCACCATCGGTACGTGAGTTCGGCTTGCCGCGTGATTGCTTGCAGCGACTGCTCGATCCGCTGACGGAAGGTCTCGGTCTCCTCTCCTTCGCCACAATAGAGAGGCTCACCATAGATGAACACTACCCTGGCAAAGGGGAGCGGCAGCATGAACCGGTCCCAGCTATTAAAGCGCTTCACCCTGGATGCGGCATAAGCAAACGGCACCACCGGCCGGCCAGTCAGTCGCGCCACCTGGGCAGCGCCCGGCTTGGCTACTTCGACCGGCCCCTTCGGCCCGTCCGGGGTGATCGCCAGGTCACGGTTCGCCTGGGCCAGCCGCACCATCTCCTTGAGCGCCTCTTCCCCTCCCCGGCTGGACGAGCCGCGCACCACGCCATAGCCGAACAGTTTCAAGACCCTGGCGATCATCTCTCCGTCCCGGTGGATACTGATCAACGCATGGCAGTCGGCTCTCCGGCTGGCAAACGGTGCCATGATCAGCCGCGCATGCCACAGGACGTAAACTACCCCCTCTTTGCGCCGATGGAGGGCATCGGTGGGCTCATTGCCAATCACGGTCACTCGCAGGGTGAGATAGAGCAGTCGGAGCACGCCGTAGATGAGAAACGGGACCACTTTGGTCTGGAACCAGCGCCTGAACTGTTTCATAAATCCCTGAACTGCATGGCATGGAGCTTTTTGTAGAGACCGTTCTGCTGCAGAAGTTGACTGTGGTTGCCAGCCTCAACGATCTCCCCCCGGTTCAGCACCACGATCTTATCGGCATGGAGGATGGTAGAGAGCCGGTGGGCAATGACAAAAGTAGTGCGGTTGGTCATCAGGTTGTTGATCGCCTGCTGCACCATATGCTCGCTCTCGGTATCGAGGGCGCTGGTGGCCTCGTCAAGGATCAGGATCGGTGCATTTTTTAGGATGGCCCGGGCAATGCAGAGCCGCTGCCGCTGACCGCCGGAAAGCCTCACCCCACGGTCGCCGATGTTGGTCTCATAACCTTCCGGCATCGCCATGATGAAATCATGGGCGAAGGCAGCCAGCGCCGCCG
>JANXYN010000107.1 GCA_025356035.1 Geobacteraceae bacterium | reverse complement strand
GGCACCGCCGCCGGCCTCGCTGCAGCGGGAAAAATTCCGTTTGTTTCAACGTTTGCCATCTTTGCTGCCGGCCGGGCCTGGGAGCAGATCCGCCAGTCGGTGGCCTATGCAAAAGTCAATGTGAAGATCGTTGCTACGCACGGTGGCGTCACGGTCGGTGAAGACGGCGGCTCCCACCAGTCGGTGGAAGACATTGCCATCATGCGGGCCATTCCGAACATGACGGTGATGGTTCCGGCCGACGGAGCCGAAACCCGTCAGGCCATCCGTGCTGCTGCCGCCTACAAGGGGCCGGTCTATATCCGGTTGGGGCGCAACAAGGTGCCGACCATCTTTGACGACAGCTACCGCTTTGGCATTGGCAAGGGGGCGGAACTGGTTGCCGGCAGCGATCTGACCTTCGTCGCCACCGGGCTGATGACGGAAAAGGCGATTGCTGCGGCTGGGCTGCTGAAAAAGGATGGGATCAGCGCCCGGGTGATCCATCTCGGGACGATCAAACCCCTCGACCAGGAGCTGCTCCTCAAGGCGGCCAGTGAGACCGGCGCCTTCGTTACTGCCGAGGAACATTCGGTGGTGGGCGGGCTCGGCGGGGCCGTGGCCGAATTTCTTGCCGAGCATCACCCCACGCCGCTGGTCCGGGTCGGTATCTACGACCGGTTCGGCACTTCCGGCAAGGCGGAGGAGCTGCTGAAATACTTCGGCCTCACCGCCGAAGAGCTGGTGGCTGCCGGCCGCAAGGTACTGGCGCGGAAAAGGCAGTGACAAGTGAGGGGTGAGGGGGGAAAATGAAACCAAACCGCCTAACCTCGGAGCAGGGTTTTACCTACCTGGCAGCGCTGGTGATAGTGGTGATCATGGGGATCATGCTCGCCGCCGCTGGCCGGAGCTGGCAGATGGTGATGCAGCGGGAGCGGGAAAAGGAGCTCCTGTTCCGCGGCAGCCAAATCCGGGAAGCCATTACCCGCAGGCAGACCCCTCAGCCGGGTCTGCAGCAGCCGACCCAGCTCAATGACCTGAAGGATCTGTTGAAGGACCCGCGCAGTGGGGCGAAGGTCCGGTATCTGCGCCGTCCCTATCTGGACCCGATGACCGGCAAGGAGTTCGTGCTGATCAAAGATTCGCTCAGTGGGATCATCGGGGTGCGTAGCGCCAGCGAGGAAAAGCCGCTCAAGACCGCTTTCCCCGAGGTGTTCAAGGAGTTCAAGGATAAGGCCAAATACAGCGAGTGGGAGTTTCGCTATCAGCGGAACCTCGTCGTGACGCCGCCGGTATTCATCGATATCGAGGGCGGTTAACCCGTTTTTTGATATTTTCACCCGATTAGCGCTCTTGAGTAAGTTCCCTTCGACTCCGCTCAGGGAACATGCGTGCGCTGAGCGGAGTCGAAGCGCTTATTCCATTAATTACTCTTACCTGTACCTCAGCCTACCTCTACCTGCTAAACCGGAGCCTGGTTGCTATTCAAAAGCCTTACAACCCGGGTGATCGCCATCTCCATCGTGCTGCTGACGCTGGGGATCAGCACCTTTGCCTTTCTCAACCTGGAGCGGGAGCAGAACCAGCTGATCAACTCCGCCCGGGAGAGCACCGATTTGCTGCTGCAAACCATAGAAAGCAGCATCTACAATTCGATGCGGATCGGCAATACCCAGGATGTGCAGATCATTCTGCAAATGGTCGGGCAGAACCATAAGCTGATGGCGGTCAGGATTTTCCATCCCCAGGGGATTGTCCTGAAGTCGTCCAACCCCATGGAAGTGGGGCAGCCGGTTAACCACGACGATTACCGGCTGTTTATCACTAACCGGAAGGAAGGGGTCTACAAGCTGCCGGGACGGGGCGAAGTCCTCGGGATGGTGAAGCCGATCTATAACGAGGAGCCGTGCCATGCCTGCCATGGCCACAGCACCAGGGTGATCGGCGTCTTGAACGTCAACTATTCCCTCCTGGATACCAGACGCAGGATCTTCGAGGCGACCAATCTTTTCGTTTTCTCCACCGTGGCGATCATCATCTTTCTTTCCACCATCATCTCGCTGGTCATGCTTAAATTCGTCAAGAGGCCGCTCAACCGCATTGTGGAAAACATGGCGCGGGTCGAGCGCGGGGATCTCTCGGTGCGCATGAAGCCGGAAGGGCGGGACGAGGTGGGCAAGCTTATTGCCAGCTTCGACTCCATGGTGGGGAAGCTTGATTCCGCCAAGCGGGAGTTGGAAAAGTGCCATTTCCAGCAGATGGAACGGGTCGACCGGCTTGCGTCGGTTGGCGAAATGGCGGCCGGCATCGCCCACGAGATCAAAAACCCGCTGACCGGCATTGCCTCGGCAATCTCCATCATCAAGGACGATTTTGGCAAGGACGACCCCCGCAGGGAGATCATCCAGGAGGTGCTCGAACAGATCAAGCGGCTGGACAAGACTGCCAACGACCTCCTCTTCTTTGGTAAGCCATCCCAGCCCGAGCCGACCTGCGTCGCAGTTAACGATATCCTGGAGAAAACCTTGCTGTTCGCCCTGCAGCACCGGAGCAGCAGACATATCGAAAAGCGGGTGCTGCTGCAGGAGCGGTTGCCGCTGGTTTATGTGGACCCGAAGCAGATCCAGCAGGTTTTTCTCAACCTGATACTGAACGCGGTCCAGGCGATGCATGAGGGTGGGGTCCTGACCATCAGCAGCAGCTCCGTGCGCAGGCAGGGTCAGGAGTGGGTGGAGGTGGTGATCGCCGATACCGGTCCCGGCATCCCCCCCCAGATCCTGGAAAAGATCTTTACTCCGTTCTTTACCACCAAGGCCCAGGGGACCGGACTCGGTCTGGCCATCTGTCATAAACTTATTTCCCAGCATCAGGGAACCATCGATGTGGCCAGCGAAGACGGCAAAGGGACCCGGTTCACCCTGGGCCTTCCGGTCTGCTCGGCAGCGGGCGGCGCTAGTGATTTCCCCCGGCTAATGGCTGATAGAAATATGCATCTACCGTAAGGAGCCCCATGAAAAAGACAAAAATTCTTGTTGTGGATGACGAGCATCTGATTCGCTGGTCGCTGGAACAGAACCTGAAAAAACAGGGATATGAGGTGCAGACCGCCGGCAACGGCGAAGATGCTTTGAAAATGGTCCGCGAGGAGCAGCCCGATCTGGTGCTGCTAGATATTCAGCTCCCAGGCATCACCGGCCTGGAGGTGTTGGAGCGGATCAAGGAGCTTGATGATGACGTCATCGTCATCATGGTCACCGCCCATGGCGGTCTGGAGACGGCCGTCAACGCCATGCGCCTAGGGGCTTTTGACTACATCAGCAAGCCGTTTAATCTGGATGAAATGGCGATTGTCATCAGGAAGGCGCTGGAGAATTCTGCTCTCCGCCAGGAGGTGGTACGGCTCCGCACCGAGCAGTCGAAGAAATTCGGCCCCCCCAATATCATCGGCGCCAGCAAACAGATGAAAGCGGTGATGGCGATCATGGAAAAGGTCGCTAAAAGCGAAGCGGCAACCGTGTTGATTCAGGGGGAGTCCGGCACCGGCAAGGAGCTGGTTGCCAAATGGATTCATTATCAGTCAAACCGGGCCGAACGGCCTTTTGTTGCGATCAACTGTGCTGCGGTGCCGGCCACCCTCCTCGAAAGCGAGCTGTTCGGCCATGAAAAGGGGGCCTTCACCGATGCCAAGGCAGTTAAAAAGGGGTTGTTCGAGCTGGCCGACGGCGGCACGGTGTTCCTCGATGAAATTGGCGACATGGAACTCGGGATGCAGGCGAAGCTGCTCCGTTTTCTGGAGGACCGAAACTTTCGGAGGATCGGCGGGGCGCGGGAGATGTCGGTTGACGTCCGGATCATCTCCGCAACCAACAAGGAACTGCTCAAATCCATCGAGGACAAGAGCTTCAGAAACGATCTCTACTATAGGCTGCAAGTTATCCCCATCCATCTATCGCCCCTGCGGGAGCGGCGGGAAGACGTCCTGCTGCTGGCCAACTATTTTATCGAAAACTACAACCGCGAATTCAACAAGCATGTGAAGGGGATCTCCAAGATGGCGGAAAAACTCCTGGTCGACTATCACTGGCCGGGGAATATCCGCGAGCTGAAAAATATCATCGAGCGGGCAATCATCCTGGGGAATGAGGATACCCTGCTCCTCGAGCACCTGCCGCTGGAAATTGTGGCAAAATCATCCATGCAGGGGGCGCCGCTCGCCACCTTCAAGCTCCCGCCGGAGGGGGTGGATATCGAGGAGGTGGAGAAGGAACTGATCCGCCAGGCCCTGGATATCTCCGACGGTAACCAGTCCAAGGCCGCCAAAAAACTGAGCCTCGGCATCGATGCCTTCCGTTACCGGATGAAAAAGTTTGGTTACCTGAAATGACGATGAAGCCTCTCCCCTGGAGCCAGGGCAGCGATTTTGCCCTGGCTGTCTCCTATGCCTGGTCCTGAATAAATTTCTTAATCCTAATTTGCATAAAAACTCCCTAATATCAGAGTGTTACAAAAAGCCCCCGCTCTCACGGTAGTGCCGGGAAACAGCGGGCAACGGTGCAAAACCCCATGAATCTATTAGGATTATCTCTGCCAACTGGCGGTTCAGGGATGCCAACCGGATCAGCTGGTTGTCAGGTGATTGAATCCAAATTTGGTACAGGAAGTGCAAAATTAGAGAGCTAAAACGCTGAAAAAATCAGCGCAATCAAGACTGGCAGTCATGTATGGGCCGCTTGGTTTAGCAAAAAACAATGAATTATTCCGTCATCTGACAAAATACCCTGGCTATTTCACCAGGCGGCCGATTGCCGGTCGTGCGTGGCAGCAGGTAAAGAATAAAGGGTAACTAAAATTTCGGTTACGGCGAGGGAAGATCAATGAAAAAGCTAGCAGCGATATTGGCGGTATGTGCGGTCATCTCGGGGGGTGCTTCGGTGGCGTTTGCCAAATCAGCCGCGGGGATTGCAGTGGGCTCTGACAACAATATCAGATACACGGTGCACAATATGTCCAACATCGGCCCGGCTGGTCGCAATGTTATAAGCAACACCGAACAGCAAGTTTGTGTTTTCTGTCATACACCGCACAACGCCAAACCTTCCGTGCCGCTCTGGAACAAGGTGTTGCCGACGCAAGCCTTCAACATGTACACCTCCTCGTCAACCCTTTCCCCCACCGCCAAGAAAGTGAAAGCCCCCGGTCCCGAATCGATGCTCTGTCTCTCCTGTCACGATGGCCGGACCGCCATCAACGTTCTGCACAATACGAGCAATCCGGCTGCGCAGGCGGCAGGCACCGACAAGGAGGTTGACATCGGTGGTGGTTATGGTGACTGGACTGGTACCATAGCGGTAGGCACCCCCCTTGCAGCCTTTAGTATGACTAATGGTTATGGGCCAGCCCTTGGGAAGATCGGCCCTTCTGACAGTCCGAATATTAGCGACACAACTTATGGTGGTAACCTGACCGATGATCACCCGATCTCCTTCTCCTATCAAACGGTTCAGGGGGAGGATAGTAAGCTGCAGACGGTGGCCTATGCCGAAGCGAAGGGTATCCGCTTCTTTGGCGGTGACAAGCGGCTGGAATGTTCGAGCTGCCACAATCCCCATGTTGCATATGGCTGGATAGTGGACAAGGCATCAGGAGTGGGTGACCTGACTTTAAAGCCTTTCCTGGTTAGAGATAATATTGGCAGCGCTCTCTGTCTGGCCTGCCACAATAAATAAAATACAATGGTAATAGTTGCTGCATTTATTAGGAGCGTGTCCATGAACCGACAAATGATAAACACCTTAGTGGTTTCAGCAGTGCTGATGCTGGTTTCGACTAATGCGGCTCTTGCCATCGACGCGCCGCACAACACTACCACTTGCACAATATGTCATGCCCAGAGCCGAACTGCGCCACCCAACTCGGCGAACAATCTCTGTTTGAGCTGCCACAAGCCTGGCCATATAACGGCGGGGAGTAATCCCTTTAAGGTAGAGGATATGGCCAACCCGTTTGGCTCATATGTTCCTGCCGTTCCTGGGGTTCAGACCCAGAGTTCGCACAACTGGGCCGCTCCCAGCAACGTTCCGGCTGCCGGAGCGCAGGAGCCGACCAATCCGCTGATGACGGCGAAAAGCACGCTCAATGGCCGAGTCAGCTGTGCCCGCTGCCACGAGATCCACGCCGACACCGCCGACTTCCCTGCTACGCGGACGAAGCCGCTCCTCAGGATGTTGAACGACAATGACGAGATGTGTCTGGATTGCCATCGCTCCAGAAATACCACCACTGTCGATGAGGTTGCAGCGGCACAGAAGGGTACCCACCCGGTAAGTTTTGGTTATAACGACGCCAGCTCCAAGGCAGTTTTAAAGCCTTTCGACTACTACACTACCCCACAAAATGCCAACCCGGCCAACCCGACCTCGGCACTGCTTCTCAAAAACGGCAAGGTGGTCTGCTCCACCTGCCACGCCATCCACTTTACCGATTCCAACAGCGCCACGGTCGATGGCGCCGCCAGCGCCGTCCAGGGGCAACTTTCAACTTCGGATGGCTTTCTGCTCAGGACCGATTTGCGTGGCGCCAGCGCAAGCGACAATAATAAGAATATCTGTACCAACTGCCATCGCAAGACGAACCATAATACCACTGCCAATATCCAGTGCGCCGACTGCCACGCCGGCCATGTCGAATATATTCCACCGGCCGATGTGGCTGCGGGTGAAGGGAAACCGAACGTCTATCTGCTGCGCCGCTACATGAACTATTCCGGCGGCGTCAAGCTCTCCTCCTATCGGCGCAAGGTATTTTTTCAGGCGACCTCCGCCGCGTCACAGCTCTACCGGATTGGCAACGGCAAAGGGATTTGCGAGGCGTGCCATAACGTTGATCCAGCTTTAGCCGCGGATCATGCAACCGCCACCAAACGCGAGCAATGTATTGTCTGTCATACCAAAGGTCCTCATACTACCGATCCGCCCCAGGGGTGTACCAACTGCCACGGCCAGCCGCCGGTTGACGCGGCTACCAAAGCCGCCGGCTATTCCATTGACGAAACTACCACTGGTCATAAGACCCATGCGGGCAAGGGTAGCGATTATTCCTATATATGTACCGAGTGCCACAACGGCTACCGTACCCCGGTTGACCTCCACAATCAGACTACCAAATCTTACCAGACTGTCTTTGTTGATCCAAACGGCATCACGGCCTCGCAATTTGGTGCAGCACCAGTGTACAATCCTGGCGGCAGACAATGCTCCAACGTCTATTGCCACAGTGACGGCGCGCCACGTAACGCCGCAGGCAACTTTGTTCTGACGGCTAAAACGGTACCGAACTGGGTTGGCGGCGCAACCAATTGCACATCCTGTCACGGCGACCAGGCTTCGCTTAATACGAATGCCCATAGTAAACACACCCTAGGCAAGAATATCGGCTGCGTCACCTGCCATGCGGCGACCGTTTCGGATAATACGACGATCTCTAGCAAAGCCAACCACGCCAATGGCGTGAAGGATGTTTCATTTCCCGGCTGGCTCACCTCAAATGCTACCTGCGGCACCAACAACTGCCACCAGGATGGCGCGGGTCATCAACCGCTTGTGTATCCGAAATGGACAGATGCAGCCACTGGCGCCTGCGGTACTTGTCATAAGGTTGGTACGGCCATGGACACAGCGGCCCATGGGCAACACTTGACCGCCAGCTATGGGCCGGGCATCGCCTCTTGCAATATATGTCATGACTATACCTCTGAATTGGGCGCCAAGCATGTCAATAACGTCGTAGATATGCAAAGCGGCATTACCACCACCTCCTGTGCTCCCTGTCATCCGGCAGCATCGTCCATCAACTGGACGGCGGGGACCAGGCTTGCCTGCGTCGGCTGCCACGCCGCAATACCAGCAGTAATTAACAGCGTTTCGGCACCATACAAGGCGAATTTCAATAGCACTGGCCATGGCCAGTTTGCCGCCAGCAATCAATGCACGATCTGCCACGATCAAAACAGTGCCCATATCTCTGGAGTCCAGGGAGACGCGGTAAGGCTCTTCGCCAGCGGTAATAATGTCTGTGCCCCCTGCCATGACGGCGTCACAGCCCGAAACGTCCTGACCCACGTGGCCACCCAGGGCGAAGTGTTACCGACCATGGTCTGCGCCACTTGCCATGACACCCACGGCTCCGGCAATACCCATATGGTCAGGGCAGCTATAAAATTCAATCCGCTTTCCTCGCCCTATGCCATCAGTTACGACAGTACCAATTTCGTTCAGACTAGCTATCCTTACCGTGGCCTCTGCCAGGTCTGTCACACCAAGGCCAACCACTTCCGCCGGGGGATGAACGAGGCGACTGCGCCGGCCAACGGCTACTTCAAGGCGTCAGGGACGAACCATACCGGCATCACCACCGGCTGTCTCAGCTGTCATAAGCATAATGCCGGTACCTTCGCCTTCTCCCCAGCTGGCGGCGAATGCGACTCATGCCATGGTTATCCGCCGGCCGGTCCGACTGCCTTTGCGGCGAAGGGTGTCGGCAACTACCAGTTTGCCGGGTATCAGAACTACACCGGTGCTGGCGGTGCCCATACAGTTAATGGCCACGTGAGCAAGACCGCCGACAAGTCAGCCGGCTTCGCCAACTGCGATACCTGCCATGACCCCAGTGACCATAACATGGGGGCAGCATTCACGACGGTCAAGGTGCGGATCAACAATCAGTACCGCTTCAACTCTGCCCTCCAGGTGAAGTACACCTCCAATAGACTGGACGGCGCACTCCACCAGACCGGCAACTGCTCCAATGTAAGCTGCCACT
>JANXYN010000066.1 GCA_025356035.1 Geobacteraceae bacterium | reverse complement strand
CGACCGGGAGTTTTACCTGCGCCTCCCACCGCATCTATCCACCCGGCTGCGTGGGATCGGCCAGGACGTCGCAGTCCGCGGCACGACTGCTGCGAAGCGGGTGGCGCTCCTTGAAGAATATTTTCTCGGCCAGCGGCTCGCCTACGCCACCTCCGGTCTGCCGTTAGGGGATGAGCCGGTCGATGAATTCCTATTTGGCGGAAAGCGCGGCAACTGCGAATATTTCGCCTCTTCCTTTGCGCTCCTGCTGCGGTTGGCGGGGGTTCCATCGCGACTGGTGGGAGGGTATTACGGCGGGGAGTATAACGAGCTGGGGGGGTATTACGTGGTAACCGCCGACCGGGCTCATGTCTGGGTGGAGGCGTATCTGGAAGGGGAGGGGTGGGTGACCGTCGATCCGAGCAGGCTGGCGGTCAATTCCGCCAATATCCTCGATAAACCGGACCGGCCAACGCTGGGCCGCCGGCTGGAGCTGGCTGTGGACAGCCTGAGTTATTTCTGGAATCAGGCGGTGATCAGTTACGATCTGGAAAAGCAGCTGCAGCTTATCAGGACGGCAAATGCCGAAGTAAAGCAGCTGGACTTCAACCTTAATCGGCGGCAGCTCGGCACGGCATTACTGGTGGCGGTGCTGCTCTATCTTGTCTGGCAGGGAGCCGCTGGCGTCAGGAAGTGGCAGAGCAGTACCAGGGAAGCGCGGCTTTTGCGGAAATTCCTGGCTAAAATCGGCAAGCAGTTTCCTGACGCGGCGGTGACTCCGGCCACTGGTCTCCAGGAACTGGCGAAACTGCTGAAAGACCATCGAGTCACCGAGTTCGTCAGCATTTACAGCCAGGCGATCTACCGGGAGCAACAACTTTCCAGAGATGAGTTGAGGCGTTTGCAGCAGCTGGTAAAAAGCCTCTAGTTAGCGGTAATGCGCTCTATTTTGCAGATGTTGCCTGCTGCTCGTCATTGCCACCGCTGCCTGTCGGGCTGAGCGCCCGCCTGATCCCTGCCACGGCCTGTTCCGCAAGGGTCTGCAGTACGTTTGCCCTGGCCCTTGCCGAGGTCGGGGCACCTTCCCGGCAGCTCTCGTTAACTGTGCCGCGGGATAAACCACCTTTGGGATCGACCAGTTCTCCGTTAAGGGTTGCCAGCAGCCACTGCCAAGGGGAGCTAGGATTGTTAACCTTCTCCACCCGTACTTCCCCCTTTATCAGGAGGTTTGCCTCCTTCGGGTCGGCAAAGACCTGGAAACCAGCGTTGCGGGCTACCTCGATCAACACCGGTCTGCTGTCGACAGCCGCATCCCCGCTCAGAACGAATCCGATTCTGACGTCAGCCAGGAGCCGGTCGAGTCGTTCCCGTGACTCAGCATAGTTATCCTCGGCAGGGACCCCGATGCCTTGCGGAGTAGTAATAATCTCTGCACGTTCCGGTTCTCTGCCCAGGGGAAGGTGCGACGAAGGCGCAGTGTGTGAGCAGGCGGCGAGAAAGACGAGCAATAACGCGATCATTGCGAAGACTTTGGTCTGCATGACGATTCTGGTTCCTTTCCTAGATTTAGGCATGTTAGCAAAACATGGCTGAGGAAGAAAGGAAGAAGTGCCGCATGTTGAGGTACAGCCGAATTCTATCCCATGGCTGTGGGCCCGCCGGCTTATAAACCTTGACATGCGGGGCGCATTCAATTAATTTAGAACGTCGTGGAAATCCTTTATAAGCAGGTGAGTCGTGGCTTCGCAAAAAGATAAACTACTCGACAGCGCACAAAAGTACATCCTGAAGGGTCAGTTCGACAAGGCCGTCAAGGACTACGAGCAGATCGTCGCCCTTGAGCCGAAAGATATCCGGCACCGGCAAAAGCTTGCCGAGCTGCTCGTGCGTGGCAACCGCAACGGCGAGGCGTTGAAGCACTATGAAACAATCGCCAGGTCTTACAGCACCGACAAATTTTATCTGAAGGCCATTGCCGTTTATAAGCAGATCCAAAAGCTCGATCCGAAAAATATCGAAGTTTCCCTGACCCTCGCCGAGCTGAACGAAAAGCAGGGGCTGCTTGGCAATGCCCTCGCCGAATACAAGGTTGTGGTTGATTATTATGAGGCGCTGGGCAAGACCAGTGAGGCGGCCGGGGTTCTCGGCAAGATGCTGGCCCTCGACCCGGAGAATCTCAATGTCCAGTTGAAGCTGGCTGAAACCTGGTTTGCGGCAGGGAACAAGGATGCGGCTTACGAGGAATTTAACAAGGCCCTGCTGCTTCTAAAGGGACGAGGTGACACAGGCACCTTTGACAAGGTCAGTCACCGGATGAAGGGGCTCTTCCCGGGCCGCGTAGTCGGTCTGGAGGCCTTAGAAACCGAAATTAAAAACGGCCAGGCCGCCACCGCCATTCCGAAACTGCGGGAGACCCTCAAGACCAATGAAAAGAATCTACAGGCGTTGCTGCTCCTGGCAGAGGCCTACCAGGCCACCAATGACCTGGAGCAGCGGTCACAGACTTATCGGCAGATTCAACGGCTTTTCCCGGAGGAGCTGTGTGCAAAAACCGGCCTGATCGACTGCGCCATCGAGGGCCACGACCTGGAAAAGGGGCTGACGCTGCTTAACTTTTACGCAGCCGATCTACACCAGGCTGGTTCCCAAGAGCTGCTCGAAGCATATTACAAGCGACTCCAGGACCAAGCCCCCTATGACAACAGGATTCTGGAGGGGCTGAAACACCTTTACGAGACCACCGGAGAAACCGGCAAGCTTGAAGATGTGGTGGCCCGGCTGGCCTTGGAAACAGGCACCATTGATGGGGGTGGTTTTGCGCCGGCCAGCGGCGAACAATATTTCGGCGAACTCGAGCGGCCGCTCGAGCCGATTATTGCCAATGTCTCTGTGGTACTACCACCCCAGGAACCGGTTGAGGAACATGCCTGGGAAGAGGAAATTGAGCTTGCCCTCCCCGAGGAAGATCCCGTTCCCCTTCTTGAGCAAACGGAGGAGGATGAGGGGGTGTCGCTCCCTCCGGAGATAGCGATTGAACTGCCAGGTGAGGGTGAAGAGCTGCTGTTAGACACAAACGAGGCGGAGCCGGAATACGCCGAGATGGAAGTGATCGAAACCTATGAAACTGACGATGGCCATATCCACCTCAGCCTTGAAGAGCTCATGGCAGAGGATGATGACGTCGTCAATATCGATGACATCTCAATTCCTGATCCGAACAACCTGTTCGACCTGAGTGACGAGTTTGCCGGCGATGCGCCAGTCGCTTCTGCCGATGGAGCCGGCAAGGCAAGCAAATACAGCTTTAGCGGGGTCTTGTCTGCCTTCAAGAAGGGGGTTGAGCAACACCTGGATAAGGGTGATACAGAAACTCACTATAATCTCGGGATCGCCTACAAGGAGATGGGACTGTTCAACGAAGCCATTGCCGAATTCAAGGTGGCGGCCGAGGATCCGCTACGAAGGGTTGATTGTCTAGCCCTCAAGGGGATCTGTTATCGTGACAAAGGGGATCTGGAGAAGGCGGAGGAGATTTTCAGGGTTGTCGCCGAGGAGCCGGGGCTGGCAATAGGTGAGCTCCTGAGCCTTAAATACGAATTGGCACTGCTCTATGAGACTTCCCGGCGCAATGATGAGGCGTTGGCTGTCTATCTGGAGGTCAACGCCATCGAGCCCGGCTTCCGTGATGTTGCCAGGAAGATTGCGGTATTGCGCGGCGATCAGGACGACATGGACCTGCCACATCCGGGCCTGGTGGATATAGAGTTGGATGAGCTCGAATGATCAGATATAAACAGGGGCCAAACGGCCCCCTTTAAAAGCAAGAGGCGGGGCCATGATGGCCCCGCCTTTTTTTTACACTACTCAGGAATTCTGAGCATCGACCACGGCAATGGCGGCCATGTTTACCACATCCATGACATCATCGCCCCGCTGTAGCACATGCACTGGTTTGTTCATCCCCATCAGAATCGGACCGATCGCTTCGGCACCACCCAGACGGTGGAGCAGCTTGTAGCATATATTCCCGGAGTTGAGGTCGGGAAAAATCAACACGTTAGCCTCTCCTTTCAGGGCCGAGAAGGGGTAATTGGCTAGAATATCGGGGGCCACAGCCGTGTCGGCCTGCATCTCGCCGTCAACTATCAGTTCCGGTGCCCGTTGTTTGACGATCTCCACCGCTTTCTGCACCTTGTGGGTGAGCGGATGCTCGACCGAACCGAAGTTGGAGAAGGAGAGCATGGCGACACGGGGCTCGATATCGAGCAGCCGGACTTTTTCCGCGGCAAGAATGGCGGTTTCCGCCAGCTCCTCCGCTGTCGGGTCGATGGTCACGGTGGTATCCGCCAGGAAGTAGGTCCCCTTTTTGAAAATGATCATGTAGAGACCGTGCACTTTTGACAGCCGCTCCTGCTTGCCGATAATCTCCAGGGCGGGCCGGATGGTGTCGGGGTAGTGGTGATCGATGCCGGAGAGGAGGGTGTCCGCATCGCCGAGATGGACCATCACCGAGCCGAAGTAGTTTCTCGACTTGCGTCTGATCAGCCGCCGTGCTTCCGAAAGGGTGACCCCTTTGCGCTTACGCAGTTCAAACAGAGTTTGCGCATAGCGCTCGGTGTCAGGCGAATCTTCCGGGTCGATGATGGTGACGCCGTTTAAGTCGAGGTTCAGTTCGCTGATCTTGGCCCTGATCTCCCGCTGGTTGCCGAGCAGAATCGGCTGGGCAATCCCTTCTTCAATGAGAATCTGCGCGGCCCTGAGTATTTTTTCATGCTCCCCTTCGGGGAACACCACCTTTTTCGGCTCGTTTTTCGCCTTGTTGATGATGATCCGCATGGTCTCCTTGGCCTTCCCTTGGAGCGCCTCCAGCGTTTCCCGATATTTGTCCATATCCTGGATCGGTTGCCGGGCCACACCCGATTCCATCGCCGCCTTAGCGACTGCCGGCGCGACCCGCAGCAGGACGCGGGGGTCAAACGGCTTGGGAATGATATATTCAGGGCCGAACGAGAATTTCACGTTGCCGTAAGCGCGCGATACCGAATCGGGCACATCCTCCCGGGCCAGTTCGGCCAGGGCAAAGACGGCCGCTTTTTTCATCTCCTCATTGATCGAGTTTGCCCGCACATCGAGGGCACCGCGGAAGATGAAGGGAAAGCCGAGTACGTTGTTGACCTGGTTGGGATAGTCGGAGCGGCCGGTGGCGACTATTACGTCCTTGCGGACCGCCAGCGCCTCCTCAGGGGTGATCTCCGGGTCCGGGTTGGCCATGGCCATGATGATCGGATTGTTAGCCATCTTGACGACCATCTCCCGAGTGACCGCTCCCTTGGCGGAAACCCCGATAAATACATCGGCCCCATCCATGGCCTCTTCCATGGTCCGCCAGGGAACTTCGACGGCAAGCCGTTCCTTATAAGGATTCATCCCTTCGGTGCGACCTTTGTAGATGACCCCCTTGGTGTCACACATGATGACGTTTTCCTGTTTTGCTCCGAGCGAAATGGCGAGATTGGCGCAGGCGATCCCTGCGGCGCCAGCCCCGTTGCAGACGATCCTCACCTCATCAATTTTCTTGCCGACCAGGATCAGGGCGTTGATCAGCGCAGCGCTGGAAATGATGGCGGTGCCATGCTGGTCATCATGGAAGACGGGGATGTTCATGGTCCGTTTGAGTTCTTCTTCGATGTAAAAGCATTCCGGGGCCTTGATATCTTCGAGGTTGATCCCGCCGAAGGTCGGTTCCAGCAGCTGGCAGAGCTTGATGATTTCGTCCGGATTTTCCGAGTTGACCTCCAGGTCGAACACATCTACATCGGCGAAGCGCTTGAAGAGCACCCCTTTCCCTTCCATGACCGGCTTGCCGGCAAGGGCCCCGATGTTTCCGAGGCCGAGCACCGCGGTGCCGTTGGAGATGACCGCCACCAGATTTCCCTTGGTGGTGTACTTATAAGCATCCTCCGGGTTTTTTTCGATCTCCAGGCACGGCTCGGCAACGCCGGGGGTGTAAGCGAGGGCGAGGTCCCGCGAAGTTAAACACGGTTTTGAAGAAACCACTTCGATTTTTCCCTTGCGCCCGCTTGAATGATATTCCAGTGCGTCCATTTTTTTACTCATAACTCGTTTTCCCTCCCCTTGGAGCGGCCTGGGATTTTAGTTCTAATAAAACATTAGAAACCCAACCACCTGTAATTCTGAGTTTTTCTGGAAACGTTTTTATTGATAGTAAACAGCACTATTCCTTAACTGATTTAAGATGTCAAGAATATATTGCGCAGGAATATAAAGTTATTATATTTTGAAAAAATGGTGTAAAGAAGGCTTGTAAAGCCGGCGGTTATCTGCGAACATTAGCATACTACAAAGTCTGCCACAAAGCTACTTGCCTGAGGTGCGGCGAGCATGCAGGTGTAACGGATCCAGGAAGGAGAGACAGCTGCATGGAAAGGCTCTGGGCGCCCTGGCGCATTGAATACATTCTCAACAAAAAGTCAGAGGGATGCATCTTCTGTCTCTACCCGCAACAGACCGATGACCGCGACTCGCTGATCCTGCATCGCAGTCCCCGCGCCTTTGTCATGCTTAATCGCTATCCATACACCAATGGGCATCTGCTGGTTGCCCCCTATCGGCATATCTCTGACTTAAACGACCTTGCGGCCGAAGAGCTGTTGGAACTGATGACTACCGTCAGGCTCTGCTGCACGGTGTTGCAGGAAAAGGCTGCGCCACAAGGGTTCAATATCGGCATGAACCTTGGCAAAGCCGCTGGCGCAGGTGTTGATGATCATCTCCATTTGCATATCGTCCCCCGTTGGAATGGCGACACAAACTTCATGTCGGTCATTGATGATGTGCGGGTCATGCCGGAAAATCTGCTGGCCACCTATGACGCACTGTATCCCGGGTTTGCTGCGGCTGCCGGTTAAAGGGGAGGTTGGATGCCTGCACGCGCAGTAAAATCGGTGATCGGGATTGACATTGGCGGCACCAACCTGAGGTTTGCCCTGGTGACTGAGGATGGGACCATCCTGAAACGGGAACGCCAGCCGACTGAAATCGAGCGAGGGCGAGAATCTTTGCTGCAGCGTATTGCCGTGGGGATTGCGGAACTCAGGCGAGAAGCTGCTCGCCTTGGTAGTCAGGTTACAGCTGTTGCTGCAGGGGTGCCGGGATTGATCAGCAGCGACGGGCAGGTCCACTCTTCGGTGAATCTTCAGCCGATAGTAGGGATGAACCTCAAAGACCAACTTATCGCCATGACCGATATGCCAGTGCTGGTGGTTAACGATGCCAATGCCATTGCTGTCGGTGAGAAAGAGTTTGGCGCCGGCAAACCTTTTTCCTCATTATTGATGCTGACCCTCGGGACTGGCGTTGGGAGCGGTCTGATTCTGAATGGTCAACTTTGGACCGGTGCCGACGGCATTGCCAGTGAATGCGGACACGCCACGGTTGAGCCCGACGGCAGGCCCTGTCCATGCGGAAACCGGGGCTGTCTTGAGCAATACGCCTCTGCCGGAGCCATCGTCGCAGCTATGCAAAAAGCGCTGGTGGCGGAGGGGGCGCAAACCTTTGCCGGGGTTCCCCTTGCTGCCCTGACCGCCAATGTTGTAGCTTCAGCAGCGCAGGGGGGTGATGCGCTGGCGCTCGCCGTTTATGCCGAGGCGGGCCGCTACTTAGGTGTTGCCGGAGCCACTGTCGCCAACCTGTTGAATCTCGAGGCAATCATCCTCGGTGGCGGGGTTGCGGCCAGTTTTGATCTGCTGCTGGGGCCGATGCAGCACGAAATTCTCGCCCGCGCCTTTGCCATTCCTGCCAGCAGAATCAGGATCGTCAAAGGGGTCTTGGGCGATGACGCAGGACTCCTTGGCAGTGCTGCCCTGGCCTTGCGATCGGTATCTTTGTAATGAAATAAGCTGCTTTATTGCCATGGAGGAGGGATAATGAAGAAAATCGGTATACTGACCGGCGGTGGTGATTGCCCCGGCCTCAATGCGGTGATCAGAGGGGTGGTCAAGGGGGCGATCATCAATCGCGGCTGGCAGGTGGTTGGGATTGAGGACGGTTTTGACGGCCTGCTCGATCAGAAGAAGGTCCGGAGTTTGACCCTTGAGGATGTGCGGGGAATCCTGCCGCGTGGCGGAACTATCCTCGGCACCAGCAACCGGGGCAATCCCTTCTCCTATCCGGTGGAGAAAAACGGGCGGGTGGAGCTTGTGGATATTTCCGACCGGGTGGTGGCAAACATCAAACAGATGGGGATTGAGGCACTGGTTGTAATAGGTGGCGACGGCTCACTCAAGATAGCCCTGGAGCTACAGGAGAAGGGGATCCCTATCGTTGGTGTGCCGAAAACTATCGATAATGATCTGATGGAAACCGATGTAACCTTTGGCTACAATACGGCGCTGGAAACCGCCACCGACGCGCTTGACAAGCTCCACTCGACGGCGGAAAGCCATCACCGAGTTATGATCATGGAGGTCATGGGGCGGTATGCCGGCTGGATTGCACTGGAATCCGGCATCGCTGGCGGGGCTGATGTGATTCTGATCCCTGAGATCCCGTTTGATATGAAGAGGATCTGTGAAGGGGTAGTGGCTCGCCGGAGTCGGGGAAGCCGTTTCAGCATTATTGTGGCTGCCGAGGGGGCGTTTTCTGCCGGGGGAGCAAGGGTCGTCAAGAATAAGGCGGAAGAAACTCACTCCCTGGAGCGGCTTGGCGGGATCGGAGAGTTTGTTGCCAGAGAGATTACCAGCTGTCTGGATATGGATGTCCGGGTAATGGTGCTGGGGCATCTCCAGCGGGGCGGATCGCCGTCAACCTTCGACCGTTGCCTGGGGAGCCGGTTCGGCATCAAGGCAATCGAGTTGATCGAACAGGGGGAATATGGGAAGATGGTCTGCCTGAAGGGGCGGGAGATCAAATCGGTTCCGATTGCCCAGGCGGTAAAGAAGATGAAGTTGGTAGACCCTGGCGGGGAGATGGTGCGAACCGCCGAAGAGCTGGGGATTAACCTCGGCAGATAAAGGTTGGTCTTGACTTCCCTCGCTGTCTGCGTTACTGTGCAACTGCTAAAAAAGAGGTACCAGCCGGTTTCCGGTGGCAGCGATCGCCGTGCAAGCTGTTTCCCCAGTTTTTTTTGTTACCCTAATTGAGGAGTGGGACTGACCATGATGCAGGCATTGAAAGGCAAAGACAGGGGAGTCGTATACGCTCTTTTTGGTTTTATCCTTGGGGTTGGCGCCCCTGTCGTCTGGCTGCTGATTCATCTCATCTTCTTTCCGGAACCTGAAAAGACACTCTTCGGCCAGATTATCTTCGATATTACCCAGGATTCCTATCACACCCTGCTGTATATTTATATGGGGGGTGGTACAGCCCTGGTAATGGCCTTCTTCGGTTATTTAATCGGCAAGGCCACCAACGCCCTCCACGCAAGGGCGTTCGAGCTCGATACTCTCCACCGTGAAGTGGCCTCCCAGAAGGAGGTCTTCGAAAACCGCTACAAGGTGCTGGATAATAATATAAAGAACTTTCACCAGATCAGCAGCAGGATTCAGAACTCGGTGGATGCCAATGAGGTTTTAAAGCTATGCGCCGAGGGGTTACATGACATCCTCGGCTACGAGCGGGTGAATATCCTGCTGGCAGACGATGAAAGAAAGTTCCTGCATTTTGTGGCGGTGACTAGGGATGAGGGGTATGACACCCGCGGTGTCACCTTGCCTCTCGATAGCCGCAGTGGCGCCGTCTATAAATGTTTCGCCGACAAGAAACTCTATCTGGTTGAAGACATCACCAAATATCCGGCAGAGTTCCACATTCAACCCCCCTTTGACGTGATTAAACCGCTACGCTCCAAGAGTTTCGTCCTCTGCCCGATAGTGGTCAAGGGAGAATCTATGGGCGTTTTTGGCATCGACAATAAATATAGCCATCGCGCCCTGAACGACACCGATGTGGATACCATCAAGCTGTTTGCCGATCAGGCCGCCTCGGCAATCATCAAGATCAACCTGCTCAAGGCCATCGACCGATTGACCTCGGATCTGGAAAGCAACTTTACCTCGTTTCTGGAAAAGAGGGGGATCTATTCCCGCAACGTCTATAGTCTGAAAGTCGCGATGGAATCAGTCGCCAGCGGTACTGCGCATATTGCCTCCGCTGCCGAAAGTGTGCTCGCTTCGGTGGATGAAACCAGTTCGTCGGTCGGCGAGATTTCCGTGGCCATCGATCAGGTCACGAAGAACCTCGATTACCTGTCTGAAAGTATCGATAAATCGGCGGTGACCATGGAAGAGATCAACGCTTCCATCAAAAACGTGGAACGGAATGCCGCCGTTTCCCATGAAGTTTCCAGTCAAGTCAAGTCCCATGCTGACAAAGGGCGGGCGGCAGTTGAAGAGACCATTGCCGCCCTCGATACGATCCAGGGTTCGGTGCAGCAGTCCTACGACGTTGTCCAGCATCTTTGCGTACGGAGTGGCCGGATTGACAACATCGTCAACGTGATCAACGACATCACCAAACGGACTAATCTGCTGGCGCTCAACGCATCCATAATTGCCGCTCAGGCCGGTGAATACGGCAAGAGCTTCGGAGTCGTCGCTGACGAAATCCGTAACCTTTCCCAGCAGACCAGTCATTCCACCAGTGAGATTACCGGTATTATTGAGGAGATTCTTTCGGAATCAAAGCTGGCCGCACAGAATATCACCTCCACCAAGGAACTTGTGCAGCAGGGGGTTGAGCATGGCAGGGGGATGGGGAAGACGCTGAAATTGATCGTGGACAGTTCGGTCCGGTCGATGAATATCACCGAAGAGATCAAAACCGCTACCGAGGAACAGGCCAAAAGCGTGCAGCTGGTAACCCATACCATCGAGGATGTCAGCACCATGTCATCCCAGATCTTCAACGCCTCCAAGGAACAGTCCAAGGCTACCAAGAATATTGTGCAGTCGGTCGATTCCATCAAGGAGATGACCGAGGAGATGGTCAAGGTAACCAGCCGGCAGATGGACGACAGGACTGAAATTAAGAGGGCGGTTGAAACGGTCAGCGGGATGGTGGAGAAAATCTTCGACGACATGGAGCAACGGCGTGCGGCGAACAACGTAGTCGTTAAGAACCTGGAGCTGGTGAAAAAGATTGGCGGTTAAAAAGGGGCTGTTTTTTTCCCCAGTTCGTGTTACATTGTTCACATATTTGAGGTTTGGCCCGCTACTTTGAGTGGAGCCGTGACTGCCTCACAGCACAAAGACATACCGCCAGGATTCGCCAGCCGAACCGGGACGGAAGGCAACAGCTGATCTAGATATGAGGGGGCTTTCCTCTCATTTATCGCGTATGAGCGCCCTCCGGACCGACCGGGGGGCGCTTTTTTGCTGAGGACTCTATCGTGAAATCGAAGAAGAGTGTTATCGACATCCAGAAGATGAAGGCTGATCGGGACAAGATCACCGTTTTGACCAGTTATGATTACCCCTTCACCCGGATCATGGACCAATGCGGGATCGACATGATCCTGGTCGGTGACTCGGCAGGGGTGGTGGTGGCAGGCCATGAAACGACCCTGCCGGTGACTCTGGATGAGATGCTGTACCACACCAGAGCCGTTGTCCGTGCCCGGCCCAAGGCGCTGGTTGTGGCAGACATGCCGTTTCTCTCCTACCAGGTTGATCTTCGCGAGGCACGGCTCAACGCCGGGCGGCTGGTAAAGGAAGGGGGCGCCGAGGCGGTGAAGCTGGAGGGGGGTGCACACCTGGTTGATACCATCAGGGCCATTGTTGCTATGGATATCCCGGTGATGGCCCATATCGGCCTCACTCCCCAATCGATTCACCGGATGGGGGGCTACCGGGTGCAGGGGAAAGAGGAAGCCCAGGCAAACCAGCTACTGCGAGATGCCTTGGCGGTGGAGGAAGCTGGTGCTTTTGCCGTGGTTCTCGAGGGTATTCCGCAGCAATTGGCGCAACGGATCACTGGGGAACTCGCCATTCCTACCATCGGCATCGGTGCCGGCCCCCATTGTGACGGCCAGGTTCTGGTTATTCATGATATCCTTGGCCTCTGCGAAAAATATGCGCCGAAGTTTGTGAAAAAGTATGCCGATGTCACCTCGGTCGTAACCGATGCGGTGACCCGCTATATTGCCGAGGTGAAAGGGGGCGAATTCCCGACGCAAGGGCATTCGTTCAACTGACATGCAAATTATAGAGTCCGTAGCAGAGATGCAGGGAATTGCGGCCAGTGCCAGAAAAGCCGGCCAGGTCATCGCGCTGGTCCCAACTATGGGGTATCTCCATGCCGGCCATGCCTCTCTCATGCGTGAAGGGCGCAGGCGTGGCGATCTCCTGGTGGTGAGTATCTTTGTCAACCCGACCCAGTTTGGGGTGGGTGAGGATTTTGCGGCCTATCCCCGTGACCTGCAGCGGGACATGCAGGTGGCTGCGGAGGCCGGGGTCGACATCATTTTTGCGCCGAAGGCCCCTGACATTTACCCGTCAGGTTACCAGACCTATCTGGACGTTGAGCAGCTGACGTTACCATTGTGCGGCGCCAAACGGCCCGGCCATTTCCGCGGTGTGACGACGGTGGTCACCAAGCTTTTCAACATCGTGATGCCGCAGCTAGCGCTCTTTGGCAAAAAGGATTTTCAGCAGCTGGCGGCGATCCGCCGGATGACGGCCGACTTGAACATGCCGGTCGAAATTGTCGGCATGCCGATCGTGCGTGAGGCGGACGGTCTTGCCATGAGTTCCCGCAACGCCTATCTTACCACTGCCGAGCGGGCCACTGCCCTCTGTCTCAGCAGGGGACTCAGGGCCGCAAGGTTAGCCTATCAGGCTGGTGAGACGAAGGTAACGGCATTGCGGGAGAACGTCATGGCCATCATCGGAGCTGAGAAGGCCGTTGCCATAGAATATGTGGAATTCCGTCAGCAGCACTCGCTGGTGGAAGTTGCCCATGCCGCCAGCGACACCCTGTTGGCGCTGGCAGTAAAGATCGGAAACACCAGACTCATTGACAACTGCGTATTGGGAGAGGAGAACTAAATGGACAGAAAGATGCTGAAAAGTAAAATTCACCGGGCCACCGTGACAGGCGCCGACCTCCATTACGAGGGGAGCGTCACCATCGACAAGGACCTTTTGGAAGCTGCCGATATCATCCCCTATGAGGCGGTCGTCATCTGGAACGTGACCAATGGCAACCGTTTCGAGACCTATGCCATCGAAGGGGAGCGCGGTTCCGGGGTGATCTGCATCAATGGCGCCGCCGCTCGACTGGTGGCGCCCAAAGACCTGGTCATCATCGCCAGCTTTGTCAATATGGAAAACGCCGCAGCGCTCAAGCATGAGCCGAAACTCGTCTTTGTCGACGATCAGAACCGTATGCTCCCGAGTCGGAAAGAGGTTGCCGGGCAGGGGACCCTGAAAAAGGTCGCCTGGTAGATTGCCGGCCAGTTTTGAGTTGCCGGTTGCGAGTTTCAGGTTACAATCTATTAGAGCTGGTGCAAGTTGCTAGCCTGAAACCTTAAACCGGCAACTCGAACTTCTTTTGGAGGGGAAATGCAGATCTTTGCCGCCTCGTATCTCCTTCCCATTTCCTCACCCCCCGTTGCCGGCGGTGCAATTGCCGTTGCCGATGGTCAAATTGTAGATGTCGGGCCGCTCTCCCGGTTGAAGGCAGAGCATCAGGCGCCGGTCAGGGAATTCCCCGGTTGTGTCATCATGCCGGGACTGGTCAATGCCCACACCCACCTGGAACTGACCCACTTCCCCTCCTGGAAGATCCGCAAGGGGATCGACTACGCGCCCAGAACCTATGTGGACTGGGTGCTGCAGGTTATAAAGATTCGCCGAGCCCTGTCGCTCCATGAACTGGAACTCTCCGTACGGGAAGGAATCCGGATTGCTCTGGAGTCGGGGACCACCACCGTCGGCGAAATTCTTACCGATCTGTCACTGCTACCACTCTACGAAGCGTCCCAGCTTTCCGGCAGACTGTTTTTCGAGGCGATCGGCCAGGAGCCCGGCCATTGCGCGAGCCAGCTGGTCAGGCTGGAAGAGGCCCTGGGCAAATTCGATTCCGCCAGGTTCCAGGCCGGCCTCTCCCCCCATGCTCCCCATACGCTTGCACCCGCATTTTTGCAGAACGTCGTCCGACTAGCGCGTAAATTCGCCTTGCCGGTCTCGATTCATCTTGCCGAATCGGCTGCAGAGTCGGCGTTCATGTTTGATTCCACCGGCAGTATCAGCGAAAAACTCTATCCGTTCGTGCATTGGGAAGATTATCTCCCGGCACCGCGCCATCTTACGTCAACTGCGTATCTGGATGAGCTGGGGGTACTCGGCACAGAGACGCTGGCGGTGCATTGTGTCCAGATCAATCTCGCTGATGCGGAAATTTTAAAAAAGCGCGGGGTGACCGCGGTCGTCTGCCCCCGCAGCAACGAACGGCTGGTGGTCGGCAAGGCGCCGCTGCTGCTGCTG
>JANXYN010000065.1 GCA_025356035.1 Geobacteraceae bacterium | reverse complement strand
GTGCCGGCAAGGCCGTATTCAGCCACGCCCTCCATAACCGGCAGAAGGATATTAAGAACAACTGCAAGGCCTGCCACAACGCTCTGTTTGACATGAAGAAGAAAATCCGTCACAGCATGGCGGAGATGGAACGGGGTAAATCCTGCGGCGCCTGCCACAACGGCAAAACGGCCTTCGGCCTCGGCGATTGCACCAAATGCCACCCGGTAAAAGAGGTGCTGTTCAAGGTCAAGGATGCGGGCGATGTGAAATTCAGCCACAATTTTCACCTCAAATTGTACAAATGCGGCGATTGTCATGATAAACTCTATAAAGCCGGGAAAAGCCGACCGGTCTCCATGACGGAGATGGAGTCCGGCAAGTCCTGCGGCGCCTGCCATGATGAAAAAACCGCTTTTACGGTCAAGGCGAGCTGTGAGAAGTGCCACAAAATGTAACGATAAAACTGGCAGGAAGGAAATCCCTATGCTTAGAAGTCTGAGTGCAAAAGCGATTGTGCCCGTGGCAGTGGCCGTGACCGGCTTTGTGGTTGTCTGCTGCATCCTGCTCTACTCGGTGATGAAAACCGACATGACCAACGATGCCACCGTGCAGGCCACCAACCTGGCCAACACCATCGTCAAGTCGACCCGATATGCCATGCTCAAGTCCGACCGGGAAACCCTCAGCAACATCATCGACAATATCGGTGGCCAGCATGGGGTGGAAACCGTCCGAATCTTCAACAAAAAGGGGCTCATCATGGTTTCCAAGGACCATGCCGAGGTGGGCCAGTTCGTTGACAAAAAGACCGCCGGCTGCATCGGCTGCCATGCCGGGGCGGTGCCGAAGGCATCCTTCAGGGCCATGGAACAGGCCCGCACTTTCACCAACGCACGGGGCAGTGCGGTGCTTGCCATCACCGCCCCGGTTTACAACGAACCGGAATGCTTCAATGCCGATTGCCATTTCCACCCCCCGGAGCAGAAGGTGTTGGGTACGCTCGACATCGGCCTCGACCAGGCACCGCTTATAAGTGCGCTCGGCGTCATGCGCAACAGAATGACCATCTTCAGCTTGATGATCCTTGTGCTCACCGTTGGCGGCGTAGCCGCGCTCCTCAGACGCAACGTCTTCATGCCGATAAAATCATTATCAAACTTTACCGAAAAGGTAGTCCACGGTACAATCGGCCAGGATTTCCCCCGTTGCGGCGGCGAAATTGAAGGAATCGCCAGTAACGTCCGGACCATCGCGGAAGAGTTGAACAAGGCAAAGACCGAGCTGGACAAGCGCTGAACAGTACAACCTCCGACGGCCCGATGTACCAACCACGCCGGAGCAGACTGGACTTATGGAAGACCCCACAGTGACAACTACCGCACAGGAGGCGCCCGCCGGCAACTGGAACCGTGACCAGTTGCGTCAGGCAGCGCTCGTCAAAATCAGCAAGTTCGAGGCACTGGCCAACAAGGGGCTAATCATGATTGCCGGCTTTCTGGCCATCAGCATAGCGGCCTTGCGCGATTTCGACTTTCTCCCCTCGGTTCCCCTTTCCGTGTTGGCCTTCCTCGGCCCCCCGCCGTCGGCCAATATGATCAGCGCAGCACTCGTTTTTTACTGTTTCTCCGCCATCATCCTGATTCTGGCAAAAATGATGAGCGGCTCGAACAAGTATGGCGGCCTCGCACATCTGGGGTACCTCTCGGGCTTTTACCTGTTTTACCATTTCGCCGCCGCCATGGAGCGGAATTTCTGGGCGGTTTTCGCCGCAGGGATGACGATCCTCGCCCTGGAAGAGTATCACCTCTGGATCTACTGCGCCGAAGAGATCCGCAAGGAAAGGGAGACCCTCGCGGAACTTGGCGGCGGAAACGGCAAGGCACCCAACTTTAAGCGATGACCGTTTACAGACCGCTCAAACCCACGCTCCCTGCAAGAAAAGAGTTGACACGGGGCGCCTAAAATTGCTAATTTTATAGGGGAATATTCATCGCAGGCATCACAAATAGATACCGCTAGGGGAGTTTCGGCTGAGAGTCCGGTCGCTAACCGCACTGGACGACCCTTTGTACCTGATCCGGGTAATACCGGCGTAGGGAAGCGCACCGTTCATAGACTTGAACAGTAAGGGCCGCTTCCGCGGCCTTTTTTCGTCCGGCTGACTGCCATGGCACCCTGCCAGTCGGCTCGTTCCAGCCAGTTTCAAGCGGAGGTTTTTTTGCAGATCGTCGTCAATGGAGAAGGCAAAAGCATCAGCACCGGCACGGTCCGGCAGTTTCTCGAATCGCTTGCCATCGATCCGGCTCGGGTCGCGGTGGAGCTGAACCAGGAGATATTGCCCAAAGGGGAATACGCCTCAACGCTCCTCCAGGATGGCGACCGGATCGAGATCGTTCATTTCGTCGGAGGCGGATAACGAAGACAGAAGAATTCAGGAGCCAGAATTCAGAATCCAGAATTTTCATTCTGACTCCTGACTCTGACTCTGACTCTGACTCTGACTCTGACTCCTGACTCCTGACTCCTGGCTCCTGGCTCCTGGCTCCTGGCTCCTAAGTAATTGTATCTCTGTGGCAAATTTTTTTCTGGGAGTTTATATGTCAAACAGTAGCGACAAACTGATCATTGCCGGCCGGGAATTCAGCTCCCGGCTGATGGTCGGGACCGGCAAATACGCCGACTTTCAGCAGATGGTACAGGCCATCGAAATTTCCGGGGCGGAGATCATCACCGTGGCGGTCCGGCGGGTGAACATCTCCGACCGGAGCAAGGAATCGCTCCTGGACCACCTTGACATCCGTAAATACACGCTCCTGCCGAATACCGCCGGCTGCTACACCGCCGATGATGCCATCCGGACCTGCCGGCTGGCCAGGGAAGCAGGACTCTCCGATTTTGTGAAGCTTGAGGTGCTGGGGGATGAAAAAACCCTGTTTCCCGACAACGAGGAACTGCTGAAAGCAGCGAAGGTGCTGGTCAAGGAAGGCTTCACCGTGCTCCCCTACACCACTGACGACCCCATTGTCTGCAAGAAACTGGAGGATATCGGCTGTGCAGCGGTAATGCCGCTCGGGGCACCAATTGGCAGTGGCCTTGGCATCCGCAACCCCTACAACATCCGGATCATCCTGGATACGGTGAAGGTGCCGGTCATCGTCGACGCCGGGGTCGGCACCGCCTCGGATGCCGCCATAGCCATGGAGCTGGGCTGCCACGGGGTGCTGATGAACACGGGCATAGCCGGCGCCAGGAACCCCATTGCCATGGCCGAAGCGATGAATCTTGCGGTCCGGGCAGGTAGATTAGCCTATCTGGCAGGGCGCATTCCGAAAAAGCTTTACGCGAGTGCCTCCAGCCCGGTTGAAGGGATCATCGAGTGAACAGCACCGACACATCTCCCTGGATTGATTTTAACCTCTATCTGATCACCGATCGGAAGCTGACCTGCGGGCGGCCCCTGCTGGATGTGATTGAAGAGGCGCTCAAGGGTGGAGTGAGAGCCGTGCAGTTGCGTGAAAAGGATCTTACCAGCCGGGAACTATACGAACTAGCTTACGAGATGCGCAAACTGACCTCCCGCTATAACGCCCGGCTGCTGCTCAACGACCGTCTCGACATCGCCATGGCCGTGGATGCGGACGGAGTGCACCTCGGGGTTAACAGTATCCCCATCTACAAGGCACGCAAGGTACTCGGCGAACAGAAGCTGATTGGCGTCTCCTGCCATAACCAGGTCAACGCCATCACCGCCCAGGAGAAGGGCGCCGACTTCATCACCTTCGGCCCCGTTTACTACACCGCCTCCAAGGCCGCTTACGGTGAGCCGCTCGGCTTGGACAAGCTGGAGATGGTGGCTAACCTCCTTGAAATCCCGGTCTTCGCCCTTGGCGGCATCGACCGAAGCAATGCACAGGAAGTTATCACCAGCGGCACTGCCGGAATTGCGTTGATCAATGCCATCATCGGTGCCAGCGATCCGCGGGAAGCGGCCAGAACCTTGCTGGCAATCCTCCCCCCGCTGGAACAGAACGAAGAGTAAGTTATGCTCGATGGACAACTCCACAAGGATCTCCGCCTCAACTCCTACGGATCATACCTGCGACACCGCTTCCAATGCCGGGTGAGCAAAGTCAACGTCGACGGCGGCTTTACCTGCCCGAACCGCGACGGCTCCCGCGGCACCGACGGCTGCATCTACTGCAACAACAGTTCGTTCTCGCCAGCAGGGACCCAGCCGGTCATTCCCATCGAAACACAAATGGCCGAAGGGATGGCCTACCACCGGCGGCGGCTGGGGAGCGCGAAATTCATCATCTATTTCCAGAAATTCACCAATACCTATGCCCCGGTCGAAAAGCTCCGGGACCTCTATCAGCGTGCTCTTGCGCACCCGGATGTGCTCGGCATTTCCATCGGCACCAGGCCGGACGCCCTGTCCAACGAGGCGCTTGACCTCCTCACCGGCCTGGCCCGCAACCACTACGTCTGCCTGGAACTTGGGCTGCAGTCCATGGATGACGCCATCCTCCGGCGCATCAATCGCGGCCACACCCTGGCCGAGTATCTGCAGGCCGTGGATCGCCTGGCCGGTCGCGGTATCGAGCTCTGCACCCATCTCATCTATGGCTTCCCCGGCGAAACCCGCGCCGGATTTCTGCGCACCGCGGACCTGATGGCCTCGCTGCCGGTCAACTCCCTGAAAATTCACCAACTGCATGCCGTCCAGGGAACAGAACTAGCGCAGATGTACTGGCGCGGCGAATTCACCCCGCTCTCCCACGGCGAGTATGTGGCCGCGGTCTGCGACTTTCTCGAGCGGATTCCGCCGCAGATCACTATCCAACGCCTGTACGGCTCGGCGCCGCTCGCCATCAGGGTCGCCCCCAATTGGGACCTGAAGAACAACCAGATGTGGTACTCGGTGGTGAACGAACTGAAACGGCGCGGCAGCTGGCAGGGATGCCGGCTGACTGGGGAGTGCTGCAAAGCCGCTAACAGTGAATGGTAAAAGGAGGAAGTCATTGAAAACCGCCACCATCATCGGCAGCAGCCAGACCTACCCGATCGGCAAGATCCTCTGCATTGGCCGCAACTATGCCGACCACATCCGCGAACTCGGCAACGAACCGCCCGACCGGCCGGTGATTTTCATGAAACCGGCCACGGCACTGATCGGCGAGGGAGAGGAGATTGTCATCCCCGCCTATTCTGCCGATTGCCACCACGAAGTGGAACTGGCCCTGCTGATCGGCAAAAGTGGCAAGGATATACCGATAGACCAGGCCCTTGGCTACATCGCCGGCTATGGGGTAGCCATCGATCTCACCCTGCGAGACGTGCAGAATGACCTGAAAAAAAAGGGGCTCCCCTGGGAGATCGCCAAGGGGTTTGACACCGCCTGCCCCCTCTCCGCTTTTGTGCCGGCCGCCAAGGTCAGCAACCCACAAAATCTGCAGCTACGCATGCTGGTTAACGACGCAGTCAGACAGGACGGCTCCACCGCCCTGATGATCCACCGCATTCCCGAACTGGTGAGCCACATGTCCGGGATCTTTACCCTGGAAGCTGGCGATGTGATCCTGACGGGCACGCCGGCCGGGGTGAGCGCCATCGGCTCCGGTGATCGCCTTAGCGCTGAAATTCCTGGCCTCGTCATCCTCCAGGTCACGGTTAGATAATCGCACTATTTATATTATTGACTTTTGCCCTCACATCAGGCTAGCATTAGAAGAGCTTGCAAAACGTCATTAGGAGGCAGACTGTGGAACCAAACAAAACCTGTCCAGAGTGCGAAGGGCTGATGATCCTGCTTCCCGGCTGAGGTGGGCTCTTCTGGCGGTGCCAGAAGTGTGGTAAGAAGTTTTCGTTTAAAAGTGGCGATCTGTCCACGTGCGGTTGTGGCTCGGAGTAACTGAAATTTCTTGAGCCATGGGCCAACGATGGATGTCACTGAGGATTGAAGGGGACGGAACCGGTTGCGCAGGGATGTGCAGCGGTGCTGTCCCCTTTTTTCTTTACGGCAAGCCGACCCATTGGCGCCGGCAATGGCAGCGGGAGCCTCATTGCCGACCTCTTGACAAATGTTAAACATTTGCTAATCTCTATGGAAGGGATGGCCAGAAATAGAGGAGGAAAATCATGGCAATGTCAATGTCGAAGATCACTGCCTGCGAAGCACTGGACTGCTCTTACAACCGCAGCAAGGAATGCCACGCGCTGGCGATCACCGTGGGGGACAAGAATCATCCCATGTGTGATACCTTCCTGAAGGCGAGCAAGAAAGGTGGCAACTTGGATGAGACCGGCGCTGTGGGCGCCTGCAAGGTGGACGGCTGCAAGCACAACCACTCCCTGGAATGTTCGGCGCCCAGCGTCAAGCTGAGCCTTCACGAGGGGCATGCCGACTGCAAGACCTTCACCCTTCGTTAACCGCGCTCCGCTTCCACCCTGAAAAACAATCACCCGTTTCTTTCCCAGCTAACCTGACCAACCCGGCCATCCCTTTGTAATCCGGCATAGCATGAGGGCTACTTTCCACGTGGCGTGGAAAGTAGCCAGTTTTCTTTATGGCAGGCGGGCGGGGATTACTCCACCTCAGTCGCCGATAGCAACAATAATCTAGCCATAATGGACGGTGCGAAGACTGGTTCTCCTTGTAGCCGCCTTCAATGCTCGACTACCTGGGTAAACCCCTCGAAGGAGAAGATCGCCCCTGGGGATATGACTGTCTCTGCCAAGGGGACGTGGCTGCCGTACCGCTCCTTCATCTTTGCCTTCACGATGGGGTCGGACAGGTCGAAGTCGCGCAGCGTCTGGAGGCGCCCGACGCGGACGCCGACTCCCCGCTCGTAGATCTTCCAGACGAGCTCGGAGCAGTAGATCCGGCTGTCGGACCACTCGAAGGTCGGGTCGTATGGCCTCCCCCGGAACCTGTCGGCAGCCTCCCGGAGCTTTGCCAGGTTGGCCGGGGTCAAGATGCAGTCGGCGTCCCGCAGGCGCTTCACCACATAGTGACCACCGTCGCCGCGGGCGACCCACTGCTTCAACGGCGTGTACTGAACGGTCTGGATCGCCTCGAACACGCAGGGAGCGCCGTTACAAAAGAGGATGATCCCCACGTGGCTGTATTTAGAATGGGTTGCCTTCTGGATGGCGGCACTCTGCGCCGAGCGGGACGTCTGGAAAATGATGTCGCCGTCGCGGAGTTGTTCCGCCAGCGCGTCTCCGCAGCCGGAGACGGCCAGGAACAGGATCGCGAGTAGGAGAAGCTTGTTGAGCATGGTTTTTCTCATCGTTGTCTGGTTAGCAAATCGCGGGATAGGTCTATAAGCCCCGTTAGGGGCGTTGGATGGTAGCCGGGGGATTTATCCCCCGGAAGGGACACCAAATTCCCCCACGTCACGTACGTGACGTGAGGAGATTATGTCTCATTGACCGGGGAATGAATTCCCCGGCTACCATCATTCTGCCCCTACGGGACGTAAGCAAAGACCTAGCTTGATAGTGAGGCCGCTTAAGCCCGTTCCCGGTTGAGTTCCAGCAGGCGCCGCAGCACTTCGTCGTCACCGATGTCAGGCGGCCAGCCGTAGGCAGCGGCGACGGCTTCGTCCAGGGCGCGGTGGGCGTTGTCGAGCCAGGCGGGACGGGCGTTGTAGAGGTTGGTCAGGGTGCGCTTGGCAAGCTCTTTTTCGTGCTCAGGTTTGGGGATGAGCCGGTCGGGGTAGCCAGGCACCACTTCCGGCACACGGTCAACCCACTCGGACGGGTTCAGCCAGTTGTCCCGCAGCTCTACCAAACGGCTGGCGGCAGCGGCTATGGCCTGGGCGCGCGGGTCTGCAGCGTACTTCGCTGCCGGGATGTTGGGCGTAAGGCCGGTTGGGAAGGGGTAGGTCTCAAAGCAGCGGGTAGAGTTGTAAACAGGATCGTTGCCAACCCCCAAATGACCACCGGCTGCCAACGACCAAATAACGTGGAAACGTGACGAGAGGATGCCGAAGGTCGTATCGTCGTTTCGGGTAATTGCAATCAGCTTATGCTCCGGCGCTACGCTGACCGGGAACCAGACAAAGATGCGATGTTTGGCGGTTTCTACAGTGGCTACATACCGCTCCAGCCCTGCCAGCGACTTGCGCAATTCAGGACGCGGTCGGCCAAGTCGCCACCATTTTTGGGCACGAATAGCCTCTCGATTCTCAAGGCGAACCGGTTTCACCCGCGCGACGACATGGGCGAAGGGCGCTTCATAGAGGGCTGCGTCCTCCTCTTCCATAGTCGGCCCGAAGTCGATCACCCAGCGGTCCTTGTGGCCTTTGAGTACATCGGCCCCGTTGTAGAGGGGCCGCAGCACATCACTGTTGGGGCGACCGTGGGGGTTGGGGAGCTTCAGCCATGCTCGGGCCGTTTCACCCGACACCGAGAACTCGCCAGCCAGACAGAGACCAAAGAACGAGCTCCCGGAATTTTCTGCAAGTAGCCGGGCAGTGGTAATGTCGGAGGACGTGGCGTTGCCTCCTGAGAGATCGGCAAATATAGCTTCGGCTGGCTCACTATTCAAACGCACCGGTCTGCCATGCCCTTTTGCTGCGAAACAGACCAGCGACACGCGCACCGCCGCTCCGTTGTTCACCCATTCCTCGTCGGCCCACGCCTCGAAAATATCACCGCTCTCCTGAATCCGCTCCAGCACAGGGCGGTTGCGCTTCTGACGGATGGAGTTGGTAGCAACCAGCCCGGCGGCCTGTGTAGAGCCTGCCTCGATGGCGGCCCGCGCCTTCTCGAACCAGTAAGTTACCAGATCGGCCCCGCCCGGTACACGCCCTTTGTAGACTTCCCGCAGCCGGGTGACGTACTCCCCGCCCAACTCCCCCAGCATTCGCTTGTCACCGAGAAACGGCGGATTGCCGACGATGCAGTCGGCGGCAGGCCAGACGGCTGCGCTACCGTCGGTATTCAGCAGGGCATCGCGGTTTTCAATGGTGTCCAGCCTTCGCAGAATCGGATTGCGGCTGTAGCCAACGCCGTTTTTGATGGACCACTGGATATCGCCGATCCAGACCGTGACTCGCGCCAGTTCGGCGGCGTAGTCGGACAATTCGATCCCCAGAACATTTTGCGGCCCGACGAGGGGGAACTCGCGGTGGAAGCCAAACGCCTCGCCTTCCAGCATGACGCGGTGTTCCAGGTTTTTCAGTTCGGTCAGCGCCAGATAGAGGAAATTGCCGCTGCCGCAGGCCGGGTCGAGCACGCGCACTCCACGCAGGCGGGAGAGGTAGGCGGCGTAATGCTCCTCAGCTTTCTTCGGCGTCTTTGCAGCTTCAATCGCCGTTTTGGTCTGTTCCCATTCCCGTTCCAGCGGTTCCATCACAACCGGCCCAACGATACGCATGATGGACTGGCGGTCGGTGTAGTGGGCGC
>JANXYN010000062.1 GCA_025356035.1 Geobacteraceae bacterium | reverse complement strand
AGAACGAGGCTTGCGGCGGAGGGTCTGGAGATGAAACCCAGGAAACATCGGCGTTGAATTTTTCATGGCGCATTATGCCATTTTTTGCCAATATTTTCAGCTTTTTTGCTATGGGGAAAAGCCTTAAACTAGCGCCATTCGTGCCTGTCCCCTTATTGTCCTTCGGCGATATTATCGGCAAACGGAGGCCGATCATCTCGGTTCCACCGTGGTTAGGCTACCTGGTCGGAACCGTCATGGGGCGGCTGGTTGGGGATGTGGTCATCACGCGTGAGGAGATCGAAGGTTTGATGGCGGACCTTTTGTATGTCGATGCCAAGCCGACCGGCGTGACGCGGCTGACTGAATGGGCCCGCAAGCATTCCGAAACCCTTGGGAGCGTCTATACCAGCGAGTTGGCGCGCCGCAGATGATAAAGTGAAAAGAGCAGGAGATGGAACGTAGCTGAATTGTTGGGTTGATCAAGTCAACAAATCAACTACGTTATATAAGGGCGCACCACAGCACTTATCTTCGCTGCCCTCTCTCGATGGGAACTCCTCCGCCGGGAGGGCTAATTCTCTCGCCGCCGCGGGGAACGGGGCTGATCCTCTCACCGCGGGGGACCGGACTGAACCTTTCGTGGGAGGGAGGGGTGACCCCGGCGGGCCTTGTGGCATGAGGTCCATTAAAGATCGTTCGTTCGCTTTTAGGAATCCCGGTCGGGATAAAATTCCTCGGCCGCGAGACACCTATACCGGCAAAGGTTTTGCCTCTGAACCTCTCCACGGGGTCGATCCGGAAAGCATGGTGGGTCCGAAATTCGTTGAAATGATTTGTGATGACCACCACCCGGTTCCGCACGTGCACGACCCTGTGGAAATCATGGAGGATGAAAAACCCTGGAAACCATAGGTCGGACCACCAGAACGGACAGGGGACCCAACTATAGAGATAGTAGTAATCTGGGGGCGGACAGTAGTAGGTGACCACCGGCGGGCCTTCATTGACATAGGTATTGTTTATGGCAATGGGGTTCGGGTAATTCTCGCAACTGGCAGGGGTGGGTTCGTAAGGTGTGGCCGCAACATCCGGCCTGATTGAAAGGCTTGAGCCGGCAGTGACAGAGGTTAACTTTTTCAGGGCCTCATCCTTGCTCATCGCTATCTTCTTTGCATCTGCGGCAGTGGCCACCGAATCCTGCAACTCGGCGATTATATCGGGCGTAACCGGGTAATCGGCAATCCAGCCGTTGCGTGGCGAGATGCCCAACTCTCCAAGCCGACTCTCCGCTTCGACCTCGTCATCGGTAGTTACCACGGCCAGTGCGGCCCCCAGCTTGACCGCGAAGTCCCCTTCAGTGACCAGTGCCTGTGCTACCGGCGGCGCACCCGGTTTTGGCAGATCCGATTGGGCAAGGGTAATTGCCGGCAGCAAGAGCAGAAGCAGGCTGAGCAGGAATAATTTAACGTTGCCGAAGGGGAGTAATTGCATGGCATCTTTCTCCTTTTGACTTTTCCACTGCCGGAATTATGATCAAGCCGGTGAAACCATTCCAGCAAAATTAGAATAGCATAACGGAGACTGTTGTCAAAAATGAGAATAAACAAGACATTTATAGGCATTAGTGCTGCAAAAAAGCTTTCGGGGCGGGAATTCGCAGGAAATTGCAGGAACCCTGGAGACATCGATGATACGTTTGTCAAGGGGAAAAAGGGGGGAGATGGCGAAGCGCGCTTACCTGAGCGTCAGCGTCAAATCATACCGTTCGGCTTCGGCGTCACGCAGGGTTTCCACGAGCCGGTTGAAGTCGTCCCCCATCCGCGCCGCGGATTCTTGGGCGTCTTCCCAGATGATCTCCACCGGCCCTTTAATGTCGCCGGTGAGCACATCCCGCAGCGCATCGAGATTGCGGCCGAAATGGGGGGGGAAATGGAGCTGTCGGGAGATTTCGTCGTAGAATTGCCCCAGGGAGGCGATCTTCTTCCCCGGCAATATGCAGCGCCCTACCGGCATGACGGCACCTCGTGGAAGGTCCGGTAATGGTCGACGGTTACTTCCCAGAGGCCGTCGTTGGAATAGATGAGCCGCTTGCTCCCCCGGTGTCCCCCATGGTAGGCGAGGTCGGCCTCGTGCCAGGTCCAGCTGCCGGCGGTGAGCTTTCCTTCAAAATTTTTAAAGATATCTCCGCCGATGCTCTTGCCGCGCAACTGCAGTTGCGACCAGAGGTCCTGGCCAGGACGCCATCCCGCCTGCTTCGCCTGCCGCTTTGTCACGAACCGGCTGGGCAGCCGGCGGTTATCGCTGTCGTTAAGCGTGCGGAGAACTTCCACCAGTTCCTGTTCGTCGATCTTCGGCTGCAGGGTCCGGTTGAGCTTTTTAACTACAGACTCGCACGAATCTTCGGCAAACGCTGCCGCCGGGAACGACAGGGCGATTGCCGCAACGATGGCCGCCGCTGCTAAACTTGTGGAAAATATCCGCTTTAACACCCTGTGCCCGCCTTCACCCATGACCGTTCTCCATTGTTTGGCGAGCGCTACAATTGCCCCCCCCCGTTCCAAATTCGATCCCGATTATCCTGAATATCCCTGTTAAAATAGCTTTTGCTTATCTATTGTGTTGTGCCGATCAATACAGTTCATACTTGAGCAGCCGGCATTCGATGGGGCCGTTGAACAGGACGATCCGGCGGGAGGCCTTCAACCCCACGACCTTGGCCAGTTCCGGGTTGCCGGTGAAGAGATAGGCGGTGTACCCTTTGCAGCGCTGCTTCATGACGTCGCCAATCTCTTTGTAGAACGGTTTCAGCGTTTCCAACTCCCCCATCCGAGCGCCATAGGGTGGGTTGAATAAGAGAATGCCAGGCGGCTCCGGCAGCTTGAGGGCGCGGATATCGGCACGGGCGAAGCTGATCATCCGGCCGGTGCCGGCTCGCTCGCTGTTGTTGCGCGCCATTTCCAGAGCTTGGGGGGCCACGTCGAAACCGAGCAGCGGTGCCGGGAGCGTGTCGATGATCGCTTCCCGCGCTTCCTTCAGCAATGGTTTCCAGAGTTTGTCATCGAAATTGGGCCAGCGTTGAAAGCCGAATTGCTCACGGAACAGGCCGGGAGCATGGTGGGAAGCCTTGAGGGCCGCTTCGATCAGGATCGTGCCGGAGCCGCACATGGGATCCACCAGGGGGATGGTCCCGTCCCAGCCGGAAAGTTCCACCAGGGCCGCGGCCAGCGTCTCCCGCAGCGGCGCTTCGTTGCGCTCCGTCCGATAGCCGCGCCGGTCCAGGCTGGCTCCAGACGAGTCGAGGCTCACCGTGCAGCGGTTTTTCACCAGGTGGACGTTTATCCGCAGGTCCGGGTTGTGTGGGTCCACATTCGGCCGCCGCCCGCACTGGTCGCGGATGGTATCGACGATGGCGTCCTTGGTCTTGAGCGCCAGCCAGCCGGAGTGGGTGGAAAATGAGTCGCGCAGGTTCGCATCCACTGCGAGGGTCATCGCCGGGGTGAGGTGCTGGTTCCAGGGGATGGTGCGCACCCCGTCATAGAGTTGCTGTGGCGTTTCGCAGGCGAACACGGCAAGGGGGATAAGGACGCGGTTGGAAGTCCTCAGCCAGAGATTGGCCCGGTAACAGGCGGCAAGGTCGCCGCTGAAGCGGACCCCGCCAGTCTCTGGCGCAGCAACGGTTATCCCGAGACCCTGCAGCTCGGCTGCCAGGAGTTCTTCCATTCCTTTGGCGGTGGTGGCAAAAAAATCCTGGGTTGTCATAAATGCCGCTCCTGCATATAAAAGCTTGTTACTGCACTCCCTGCCATTCAATCCTCCGCCAGCACGAAACTGCCGGCAAATCCCTTGTGTTCAAAGCTTTCCCTGGCCGCTTCAGCCGCTTTCAGCGACTGATAACGGCCGGCACAGACCCGGTAAAACTGCTCGCCATTGACGGTTGCCTTTTTTATCTCGGCAACGCCGCTCTGTTCTTTCATTTCCTTTGCCAGCCGCTGGGCGTTAGCCTGCACCGTGAATGCCCCCACCTGAACCGTATAGCTGCCGGCATCGTAACTGACCGGGGCCCGATAGGTTGCCTTGCCGCCTAGGCTTTCTGCTCCATACCCCAGGGCTTCGATCCGGACCGGCGCGGTGCCGCTGTCCACGATGCCGAGCTTTTTCGCCGCGGTGAAGGAGAGGTCGATAATCCTCCCCTTGACAAAGGGTCCCCGGTCATTGACCCGGACGATGGCCTCATTGCCGTTCGACTTGTTATAGACCTTCACGTAAACGCCTAATGGCAGGGTCTTGTGGGCTGCGGTCATGGCATACATATCATAGCGCTCGCCGTTGCTGGTGAGCTTGCCATGAAAGTCCTTGCCGTACCAGCTGGCCTTTCCCTCCTGGACAAAGCCTTCGTGACTGATGAGTGGCGCATAACGCTCACCGTTGACGGTATAGGGCTTCTGGGTCCCCTTCAGCTTTCGCCCCTCCGGTGCTTCTACAGAGGCCCTACGGGCGGCGCAGGCGGCGAGGAGAAGCAGACTGCAGATTATGAACAAGCGGATGGCCATCAGCAACCTTCCTTTCCCGGTTTATGGCTGCCGGAACGATGCCGGACAAGCCGCCCCTACTATACACAACTTGACGGTAAAAGTGGCGGGAAATTATTCGGTGACGGCGGGCGCCCCCCGCCGGGTAAGCGATTTTGCGTGATCGGGTATGGGGAAATCCGTCAAATAACCATTGCTGTTCATTTCCAAAGATTCATGCTTAACTGGTAGGGCCTGCGAAATTTTCAACAGGTCTTTCCATGCACAGGACCAGCCTTGCTCTACCCTTCCCAGGTCCATTGCGAGTAAGTGAAGCGAATAAGACTGTATTTTGTGTACGGATTTTGCTAGAAGAATAGACCAGTCTGTTCGCTCTTGAATTAATGATTTAGACTATATAGATAAGGTTGGTGGGGTTTTATGAAGAAGAGAGTCTTTATTGCGCTGATAGTGTTGATCTTGGCACTGGCCCTGCTATTCAGGTTTTGGCAGAAAGGGAAGGAGCCGGAGAAGGTCGATGGGCCGCCGCTGCAGAGAAAGGAAACGAGCCAGCCGCCGGCTGAAAGAAGACCTGCGCCAGGCTGGGAGTACCAGCCTGAACCACTTCCTGGGCTGCCGAAAAAGAGGGTAAACAGCGCACCGCTTCCTGCCCTGGTTCATATTCCCGCTCCGTCGTTTATCGCGGAAGTAAAGCCGGCTCCGCTCCCAGTATCTGCGCCTGAGGCAAAGGCCGAGGTCAAACCGGCAGCAGTTCCGGTGGTTATAGCTGCCCCGGTTGCGGTTGAGGCTCCGCCGGTGGTAGCCGAAGTGAAGCCCGTGCCAGCACCTGCCGTGGTTGCAACTCCAGTATCAAAGCTTGCGCAAAAGGTTGAAGCCCCTGCGCCCCAGCCGGTGGCAACTGAAGAGGTAGTGGAAGCCAAGCCTGCGCCAACAATTAAGGCCGAGCCGCTGCCGGTGGTTGCAGCACCGGTTGTCGCCAAGGTCGAGGTGAAGCCTGCTGAAGTATTGCCCGTTCCTGCGCTGGCCCCCGAGGTGAAGGCCGAGATCAAGCCTGCACCTGTGCCAGTAGTGGCGATTGAGCCAGCCCCGGCCCCGGCTCCGACTCTGCCGATGATAGCTGAAGTAAAACCATTGCCTGCTCCGGTTGTAGCTCCGCGAACGATAGCAGAAATCAAGCCTGCACCGGTTCCCGTGGTGGCGAGAGCGGTGGATCATGCTCCCGCTCCGCCTGTTGTAGCCGAATGGCAACCAGTGCCAGCGCCGGTTGTTGCCAAGGTTGAGGCGAAACCAGCTGAGGCGAAGGCCGAGATTGAACCTTTGCCCGTTCTGGTGGTAACACCTGTTACTGCAGCTCCGGTTGTGATGTCGCCGGTTGTGGCCAGGGCTGAGCCGATGCCGGTGCCTGAGGTAAAGGCCAAGGTTGAACCGGTATCACCTCAAGTTGCGGTGGCTGCGGCGGTTGTGGCTCCGCCGGTGATCGCCGAAATGAAGCCTGCGCCTGCACCGGTCGTAGTTCCAACTCCGGTCCCTAGGCCGGTGCTTAATGCTGAGGCCCCCGCGCCCCAGCCGGTGGCAGCTGATGAGGTAGTGGAAGCCAGGTCTGCACCTGTTCCCGTGGTGGCGTCTGCACTGGTTCCTGCTTCCGCTCCGCCTGTTGTGGCCGAATTGAAGCAAGCGCCAGTGCCGGTTGTTGCTCCGACGCCGGTACCAATGCCGGTACTCAAGGTTGAAATGCCGGCCCCTCAGTCTCCCGTGGCAGCTAA
>JANXYN010000023.1 GCA_025356035.1 Geobacteraceae bacterium | reverse complement strand
CCGGCCGGCTGTTTTGTTCTGGAGTCGACCGGCATCCTGGCCTTCAGGTAATCGTCGCCAATCTCCAGATATTCAATCCCGAGATGTTCGATCATGGTATTTTTCGATCTCTCTTTGAGTTGGTCCAGTGTTGTCTGGGTTTTCCAGAGGGGCATTTATTCTTTCCTTCTACTGTGTTGATGGCTGGATAACGAGGGAGAGGCGCAGCGAAGAAGCGAAGCTGAGACCGTCTGCCGCGCTATGTTGGTCGTAGTCCCGGCGTCATACTCATAGATACACCTAATGAGGTAATTAAAAAAGAGCCACAGTCGGTATTCTTAGATCTAGTCGGCCTGACTTTTCACAAATCACGTGCTGCAGTGCTACCAGTACATACAAAACACTTCGTTTTTCGCAATGTGTTTTAGTAGTTGGAAAAAAATAGTTTATTTTTCGAGTGATTATATTGTCTGGCATGAATGTGTTGATTTGATATGTAAAATAGTCGAGATTTCTATTAAAAATATCCTGAATATTGCCACTTCCGTTAATCACAGAATGTAGTTGAAACAATATGTGCTTAAATATGTCAGACTCGTGCTTGTCTGTTATTTTTCTACATAAGTATGTTATCAAGCTTCTAATATCAAATTCGTCATAAGACCAAGAGCTTATGGTGCCCACTGTGCCCGTGCTATAAACAAAAGCTTCCCCTTCACTTGCGCCAAGCACCCAATCTGGAGCCACCACCAGTTGGTTTTTACTGCGGTTTGTATCCATTTGTATTGTAAATAAAGCCATTCCTATCCTCGATTAGCTGAGATTATGGATCAACTATATCAACTATATCAACTATCAGTAAAGCAGATCGGCATAATCTCAGGATTTTTCCTTGTGAGGCGCAGCGGCGGAGCGGAGACCGACTGCCACCGATGGTTATACCTGTCTTGCCGTTTGTCCGCTTATGTGTGCCTTGAAGTACTCTCTCAATTCAGACAATGTTGTTGTGAATTGCTCTCTACAGTACCGGTTATTTTGGATTGTGGTTCTAATCCTTTCTTCTGCCTCCGCCTTCGTAAGCGTCGGGTCATTACGTAACCCAAGCAACATCCCTTTGCCAAACAAAAAGTCTTCAAAACTAATAAACGTATTATTCAAACGGTGATAATGTATGTCTTCTACAAACAAGGAGCTTTGTTCAAGCCAGAATTTTGTTTTATTTAGTTGATTTGAGAAGTCGGCTATGCGATCCAGGTTCGCCATAGCCCAAAGATTATCTGCAGCAAGCTTGAGTTCACATAGTGATGCCCATAGTTGTCGATAAATATCAAATTGATTCTCTGAATACCGTAGAAGTACGGCCTTCACTCCCTCGAAGTGGACCTCATAATCTCTTTTTATTTTTTCTAGTTCCTTCTGATACTTCGCCTTGTCTTTTTCAAGAATTCTATCCGCCCACACTTTTCCTAGCCAGTTTGACAGTCCCGCTACCAGAAGGGCTGTGCCGCCTACTGACGACAAAATTGTAAGAGCAAGATTTTCCATATTTATTCCTCTTTGGAAACAAAAGGGGACATCCATGATAAGTTTTGTCTTCCTTTCCCCCCACCACCCTCCCCTGCCTTGCCTTTAAGGGCTGCGCTTGGAGCGGCGACGGCCGAAAAGCCTTGAACTCTTCACTCCACCAACTTCTTCCGCCCCTTCCCGGTCAACCCCATGTAATTTTCGCCCGTAACCACTGGTAATCCGCTTCCTGTCGATTTCCAGGCTCTGGGCATGGGTAAAGGTAATATCTCCGCACGCCGGGCAGGTCTCGCAGTCGAGGTCACGCAGAACGCGCCTCTCCCCGTTAATGGTAACGGCAAGCTCGGTCTTAGCAGTTATATATTCTTCTTCAAAACAATTGGTACAGAGCATTTTGAATCTTCCTTACTTGTTCTCGAACGAGGTCAGCTTCCAGCCGAGGAATTCATTCGTCTGCGGATGGTAATTGCTGCAGACCTTGCAGTAGAACTCTGCAGGGACTTTCGGAGTGCCACGCTGTTCGTTGATCCGTTTGGTCACGGCAGACTTGAATCCGGCAATAATAGATCCGACGGAATCTGGTTGCCTTCGTAGGGGCGCACCGACGTGCGCCCGGATTTGTGTGACGTCATGGGCGCATGCAATGCGCCCCTACACGATGATTCCCCTCCCCTGCACAAAAATTACCCATCCTTAATACACCCGCCGACAGAGGCCTGTCAATGCAAAAGGCCGTTCTTTTCATGGGCGCATGCAATGCGCCCCTACATTGGATAATGCTTGTCATCCGTCCATTTTGCAGGGTTGTCGGCAATATATTGTCGGATGGCGGCCAGATCGTTGTCGTTTCTGACTACATGTTCGTAATAATTGCGTTGCCATACAGGGACTTTCGGAGTGCCACGCTGTTCGTTGATCCGTTTGGTCACGGCAGACTTGAATCCGGCAATAATCGATCCGACGGAATCCGGTTGCCGTCGTAGGGGCGCACCGACGTGCGCCCGTTTTTCAAAAACATTCGGGGGCATTAGATTCGGGCGCACGCAGTGCGCCCCTACGGATTTATTGATACCGAAGATAGCGTGAAAATGATTGGGCATAACCACGAAGGTATCCAATTCGACGTTGGATCGCAACACCTGGGTACGCATCCATTCCTCTCGAACGATTTTGCCTATTTCAGATAACTGCACCATTCCATCCGCAATGTCACCGAACAGGCATAACTCCCCTCCCCCGCACAAAAAATTACCCCTGTTTAATACACCCGCCGGGAGGGGCCTGTCAACGCAAAAGGCCGCTCTGGCGAAGCGGCCTTTTCTCCAAATGGTAATCGTTAGTCTGTCTCATCAAGCCGTAATAACCTGTGTCCAATCAATGAGCTGCCTGGTGACGGCCATCCCCTGTTCTCTCCGCCAGCACCGTGAATTGCCGTTCGTAATACTCACGGGTGACCGCCTGCTTTTCCAGTACTCGCGCGATTATTTCATCATGATTCTCCAGCAGGAGCTTGACGATTCTTTTATCCAGGAAATTCCTGTCCGCCTGCTCTTTCAGGACTCTCGCCACCCCCTCTTTGTCCATCCCCTTCCGGTACGGCCGGTCTTCCGCTATGGCCGTGAAAATGTCGGCCACCGTCATTATCCGTGCGCCGGTGCCGATCTTATCCGCTTTGACATGGAACGGGTAGCCGGAGCCATCCAGTTTTTCATGATGGAACGCCGCCCATTCGGCAATCTGCTGCAGCCCCCCGATCGTGCTCAAGATGGAATAGGTGAAATAAGTATGCTGCTTGATGATGGCAAACTCTTCCTTCGTCAACTTGTCCGGCTTTTCGAGAATAGCGTTCGGCACCGCCAGCTTGCCGATATCGTGAAAATTTCCTGCCACTTCCATCAACTGGGCCTCCGTCTCCGTAAAACCGAAAATTCTTGCGAGAGTGGCGGCGCATTCGGCAACCCCGGAAGAATGCGTCGAGGTAAATCGGGACCTGAAATCGATGATATTGCGAAACAGCTGGCCAAGGGATGAGATATTCGAAAGATCGATATCCACCCGGCGATAGGGGCCGTGATGGAGCAGCAATGAATAAAGCCGGGGAGACATCATATCCAGCCAGAAATCCTCCCGGCTCGAGGTAGCGACAAACAGCTCGAAGATCTCCGGATGGATGATAGTACCCGCCAGCCCAGCGAGTTCGGACGTCAGCTGCTCATTTTGGTGTAATATATAAACCCCACGGCGAATCAGCCGTTCAAGGTAGTCCGCGAGGAGCAGTATCTGCGATTCCGCAACAACCGGGTTGGTGATCGGCTCGTCCCAATCCTGCCAATTGCGGTGGTGGTGCCTTACAATCGCGGCTGATGGCTTCAGCCAGGGAACCTGGTTGAATAGCGCTTCACCACGGACACAATGTACCGCGGGAGAGTCTGCTTCGAAGGCGTGGAGGCTGAGTTTCTCCTCCGGCGATAAAGCGCCGATATCGTGGAGCAATGCGGCCAGGAACAGCCGTTCGATGGAGGTTTTGGGGAGCTTCGCTGTTTTGCCCATTTCCCAGACGATAAAAGCCGTCCGTTGCTGATGCTGGGCAAGGGCCGGGGAAACTAAATCCATGGCGTCGGAAAGGGAAAGAAGCAGGTTGCCGAGATTCACCGATAAATCGTAATTCATGTCTGCCCTCCTGATAGAGTTCATCGGCAGGAGTTGCAGACAGTTGAAGAGGAAAAAGTAGCCATCTCCTCTTTTCTTTATGCAGGAGGCCCGGGCTTTGTCCGAATCAAGAAAAGATTTGCTATAAACCAGTTCGTTATAGTCTTTTGTGAGCGGATCAAGTTTTTATTTTTAGGATAAACTCTTGCGGAGTCAGACTTATTCTTTGGTTTTCCTCCGTGTTCCTCTGTGTCCTCTGCGGTATTTTTTTTGGGTTGAAAACAGCCAGCTCTGCCGGCCTGGGCTAACTCGCCGCCAGGATCTCGTCGACCCGTTTACTGTCGAGGGTCTCCTCTTCCAAAAGCGCAGCAGCCAGGGCGTCGAGTTTCTGCCGATGGGCGGCGACCAGCACCTCCGCCGCACCCTCCGCCGAGCGGATGACCGCGCCGATCTCCTGGTCGATGAGCCAGGCCATCTCCTCGGACTCTTTTAGGGGACGGTTCTCGTTTTCACTAGGAATATCAGACAGTTCTCAACTAATTTTGGTCGTCATTCCGGACTTCCCTAAAATTATTCACAACCCCATGAAATAACAGAGCAATTTAAGAACCGTCCCCGTCTATCATTCGTCCCCGTCTATCAAGAACCGTCCCCGTCTATCCCCCCCGTCTATCCCCGCTCGGTTTTGGTCACGGCAGACTTGAATCCGGCAATAATCGATCCGACGGAATCTGGTTGCCGTCGTAGGGGCGCACCGACGTGCGCCCGGATTTGTGTGATCATGGGCGCATGCAATGCGCCCCTACACGATGATTCCCCTCCACCGCACAAAAAATTACCACTGTTTAATACACCCGCCAGGAGGGGCCTGTCAATGCAAAAGGCCGCTCTTGCGAAACGGCCGAAAAGCCTTATTACCCTTCACTCCACCAACTTCTTCCGCCCCTTGCCGGTCAACCCCTTATAATTTTCGCCCGTACCCACTGTGGGCGCACAGCAGTGCGCCCCTACAGAGGACCTCATGCCCCCCCTTTTTTGTTTCACCGTAGGGGCGCACCGATGTGCGCCCGGTTTCTTATGCCATTCATGGGCGCATGCAATGCGCCCCTACACTGGATAATGCTGGTCATCCGTCCATTTTGCCGGGTTGTCGGCAATATATTGTCGGATGGTGGCCAGATCGTTGTCGTCTCTGACTACATGTTCGTAATAATTGCGTTGCCATACAGGGACTTTCGGAGTGCCACGCTGTTCGTTGATCCGTTTGGTCACGGCAGACTTGAATCCCGCAATAATCGATCCAACGGAATCCGGTTGCCGTCGTAGGGGCGCACCGACGTGCGCCCGCTTTTCAAAACCATTCGGGGGCTGGGAATTCGGGCGCATGCAGTGCGCCCCTACGGATTTATTGATACCGAAGATAGCATGAAAATGATTGGGCATCACCACGAAGGTATCCAATACGACGTTGGATCGCAACACCTGGGTACGCATCCATTCCTCTCGAACGATTTTTCCTATTTCAGATAACCGCGCCATTCCATCCGCAATGTCACCGAACAGGCATTCCCGATCCCAAGCGCAGATAGTGACAAAGTACACCCCGTCCTGGGTGTAGTCATATCCCTTAAAACGAATGGAATGACGATGATGAATGTCCGGGTTAAACATCATCCCTGACCTCCGACACATTCATGTAGGGGCGCACCGACGTGCGCCCTACCGACGTGCGCCCGGATTTGTGTGACGTCATGGGCGCATGAAATGGGCGCATGCAATGCGCCCCTACACAATGATTCCCCTCCCCCGCACAAATATTACCCCTGTTTAATACACCGCCGGGAGGGGCCTGTCAATGCAAAAGGCCGCTCTTGCGAAGCGGCCTTATCACCAACTGCTAATAGCAACCAGCTGTGCCAATCTCCAGCTTTGCATCTGAATCAGAGGGACAAAACGGAGCATAACCCATCATCCCCATTCTCACGGCTGCAGCCACTTCTGCAGCATGGCCGTCAGCTCCGCAACCTTGAGCGGTTTGGTCAGATAATCATCCATCCCGGCCGCCCGGCATTTGTCGCGGTCCTCACGCATGGCATTGGCGGTCAAAGCAATGATCGGGATCGCGTGGTTGCGTACCGCTGACGCGGGATCGCGAATGGCGGCGGTTGCCTCATAACCATTCATCTCCGGCATCATGCAGTCCATCAGCACCAAGGCATAGTCGCGTTCGGCCAACAGCTGCAGCACCGCACCGCCATGCTCGACCACGTCCACCTGGTAACCATAGCGCTTGAGAATGGTCAGCATCATCAGTTGGTTGGTTGGGTCGTCCTCGGCCAGCAACAGGCGGGCGCCGCTTGCGACCATAGGGGTTTTTGTCGGGGGATTGGCGACCGATGGCAGGGTTAAGGAGGGGGCTTCTGCGACCTGTTTCTCCAGCACAACGGTAAACCAGAAGGTCGAGCCTGCACCTTCACGGCTCTCGACTCCGATAGTTCCCCCCATCAGCTCTACCAGCTCCCTGGCAATGGCCAATCCCAGTCCACTTCCGCCGAATCTGCGGCTGGTGGTACTGTCCGCCTGGGTGAATGGGGCGAAGATCAAGGCCCGCTTGTCGGCCGCGATGCCGATGCCGGTGTCGTGAACCAGAAACTTCAACGTCACGCGATGCTGGTCTTCGGCTGTTTTATGCACATGCAGCAGGACCGAGCCGCTGGGGGTAAATTTGAGGGCATTACCGAGTAAATTAACCAGGATCTGGCGCAGCCGTCCGGCGTCCCCCTTTAGCGGCGGGAATACCTCGGGGTCGAGCCGTACGCCGAGTTCAAGCCCTTTTTCCCTGGCGGCCAGTGACATTAGCTCGACGGTGCCGGTGACCACTTCCCGCAGATCAAAAGCGGCGGTTTCCAGTTCGAGCTTGTGTGCCTCGATGCGGGAGAGGTCGAGAATATCGTTCAGCAGCAACAGCAGGTTTTTACCGGAGAGCTTGACGACTTCGGCATAGTGACGCTGTGTTGGGTCGAGGTCCGTATCGAGCAACAGCTCGGTCATTCCGATCACACCATTCATCGGGGTGCGGATTTCATGGCTCATGGTCGCCAGAAAGCGGCTTTTGGCGATATTTGCAGCCTCGGCCGCTTCCTTGGCCAACAACAATTCCTGCTCCGCCTGCTTGCGCTCGGTGATGTCGCGGAATTCGACGACCCGGACCGTGCGCCCTTGGTAGGGAATATTCTTCCCCTGGATACGCACCGGATAGCGGCTCCCGTCCTTGCGCATCCCTTCCACCTCATAGGGCTCCTCGAAACCGCTGAGGATCTTCTCCATCACCGTCTCCCGCCAGTCAGGGGCGATCAGCCCGAGGCCATCCATGCCGATCAACTCTGCCTGGGTGAAACCGGTCAAATCGACCAGCCCTTGATTGCAGTCGAGGAGGGTTCGCTGCTCGTGGATGAAAATGCCGCCGAAGGAGGCATTATGCAGGACCCGAAAGCGTTCCTCGCTCTGCGCCAGCGAGGCCACCAGGCTATCCCGTTCCACCAGGGTCCGCGCCAGCCGCAGGTTGTTGTAGTTGAGTTGCGAGAGCATCTTGGCCAGCTTGGCATAAAAGCGCATCGCAGTTTCGACGGTCTCCCGGCTCCAGCGGGGGATGCGCTCCAGGGCGGCGAGGTACTCGCTTTCATCGAAGCCGTACTTGCGGGCCTGGACACGGAACAGCTCATAATCGGGTACTTCGTCCTCATACAGAAACTGGCCGAGGAAGAGGTTGCCGACCTGCCGCTCCCCGAGGGTGATCGGGGTCACCACATCCCACATGTGGTTCTGACAGCGATACGCCTTGAACTCGCCGGGAGCGACACCGCTTGAAAGCCGAACATCGCTCTCCATGCAGAAACGGAGGGTTTCGGGATGGACGCGGTGAAAGTGGACGCAGATATCCTGCCAGCCGGTGCCGACCAGGATCTGACCGTTGAGATCGATGATGCCGATGCCGATCCCGGTCAGCGCGTGAAAGTCGTCCATCATCGCCTGCAGGGCCGGGACATCGAGGACATCGGCCAATTCCAGATCGTCGATACTCCCTTGGGGAGCAATGAGCAATTCGAGTTTGGCACGGACCCGGCTTTCGCTCTGACGCAGCGCTTCCGCCGCCCGAGATTGCTCCCGGTAAAAAGCGATGATTTGTTGCCGCCAGACCAGAAGCAATCCCGCGCCCGCCGCCAACAGCAGTGACGCCATAAAGCCGACGATCAGCCATAACTGTTGTCGCGCCGGCGCGTAGACTTCCGCAGTGTCCATGCGAGCGACCAGAAACCACGGGGAGTCCGGCACGCTCCGCACACTGGCGATCACCGGCACGTTGCGGTAGTCCAGCCCCTCAATGATCCCGGTCTTGCCCCGCACCGCCTGCACCGCTGGGATCTCAGAACTGGCTAGCGGAACCCGCAGGTTGAGCGCCGCATCCTTGTTGAATCTGAGAGCGTTCAGATAGAGCGCCTTATCCCCGTCACGCCTGACCAGCAGGGTTTCGGCAGACTCACTCGGCATGGGCCAACGCAGGATGAAGGGGTAGAGGTATTTTTCGGGATCGATGCGCAGAGCCAGCACCCCGATAGGCCGCTGGTCAACCTCGGGATCGAGGATGGGGATAAGGAGTGCCAGGTAGATCCGCTGATCGGCCTCGTGCCGGTAAAAATCAACGAGGGTGACTTGTCCCGACTGCAGGACATCAGGGATGTGCCGGACAATCGCGGTCGAGACCGGAGGTCTTCCGGCGCGGGTGGTCAGACGGGTGACCCCCTTTACATCGAAGAGGCGTACCTGGTCATACTCTAATTGCCTGGGGTACTGACCAAGCCAGTCCATGATCTGCCGTTCAGTCTCCCGGTTATCGGGATGATCGAAATAGCGCCGCGCCAGCCGGGCAAAGGCAGCATTGCGGTAGATGATCCCGGCGTCCCCGAGGCGCTCGCTGCGCCATTGCACCAGTTGCGCCGCCTTCAACTCCGCAATCGCGGTCAGTTCGTTCTCCACCTTGCTGCGATACTGCTTTTCGTAACCCCGGTAGAGGAAGTAGCCCGACACCAGGATTCCTGCCGCCAGGAGGGCAAAGATCGCCATGAGCCCGATGAGGACTGAATTTTCTGGCTTTTTGTTAGATCCAGCGGCCATAACCTCACCCATGTTCTGTAATTTGCAACAACGCATGAATAAGCATTCAGCATATCATACTTGACCGGTGTACATTCAAGAACAATTTAGCACGCAGAGTAAGCCTGGCTTGTAGGGAAAGCATACCTCGGGTTTCTTATGAAAAAAGCCGCTTCCGTTATTTCGTAGCGGCTTTTCTTAAGTGGCCATCTGTCAATGCAAAAGGCCGCTCTTGCGAAACGGCCTTCTCCGTAATGCTGAATCCAGCCAGCTCTGCCGCTCTGGGCTAACTCGCCGCAATGATCTCGTCGACCCGTTTGCTGTCGAGGGTCTCCTCCTCCAGGAGCGCAACCGCCAGGGCGTTGAGCTTCTGCCGATGGGCGGCGACCAGCTCCTCCGCCTCCCCCTCGGCCGAGCGGATGACCGCGCCGATCTCCTGGTCGATGAGCCAGGCCATCTCTTCGGAAAAGGACTTTTCCTCGGCCAGTTTGCGGCCGAGAAAGGGGTGTTCCTCGCCACGGCTGAAGGTCATGGCACCGATCCTGTCGCTCATCCCCCACTGGCAAACCATCTTCTCGGCAAGATCGTTGACTAGCTTCAGGTCACTTTGGGCGCCGGTAGAGACATCGTTGAACACCAGCCGTTCCGCCACCCTCCCCCCCAGAGCAACGGCAAGCCGGTTCATCAGGTAGCTCTTCGGATAGTGGTAGCGGTCGTCCTCGGGCAGTTGCATCGTTACCCCGAGGGCCTGCCCATGGGGGATAATGGTGACTTTATGGACCGGATCGGTGCCGGGGAGGAGTTTGGCGACCAGGGCATGGCCGGCCTCGTGGTAGGCGGTAATCCGCTTTTCATGGTCGGAAATGACCATCTTCCGCTCCCCGCCAATCAGCACCTTGTCCTTGGCCGCTTCCAGCAATTCCATGGTGACGGCTGCGGCATCGGCCCTGGCAGCCAGTATTGCCGCCTCGTTCACCAGATTTTCCAGATCGGCGCCGGTCATGCCAGGAGTCCCCTTGGCGATGACGGCCAGGTCCACATCCGGGGCCAGTGCAATTTTTCTGGTATGCACATTGAGTATCTTCTCCCGGTCCCGCCAATCGGGGCGTTCGATAACCACATGCCGGTCAAAGCGGCCGGGGCGCAACAGCGCCGGGTCGAGCACGTCAGGGCGGTTGGTGGCCGATATGACGATGATCTCCTCGTGGGGGTCAAAGCCGTCCATCTCGGAGAGAAGCTGGTTAAGGGTCTGCTCGCGTTCGTCATGGCCCCCGCCGAACCCCGCCCCGCGGCTTCTACCCACCGCATCCAACTCGTCAATAAAAATGATGCTCGGCGCCGCTTTTTTGGCATTGGCAAAGAGATCGCGGACCCTACTCGCCCCGACCCCGACGAACATCTCGATGAACTGCGAGGCGGAAATGGAGAAAAACGGCACTCCCGCCTCCCCCGCCACCGCTCTGGCCAGCAGGGTCTTGCCGGTACCGGGGGGCCCCACCAGCAAAACACCTTTGGGGACCTTGCCGCCGATCCGCTGGAACTTCTTCGGCTCCTTCAGGTACTCGACGATCTCCCGCAGCTCCTGTTTGGCTTCCTCCATCCCCGCCACATCCTCGAAGGTAACCTTCGCCTTCGTCTCGCCGGCATAGATACGCGCCCCGGATTTGGCGAACCCCCCCATCATGCTCCCGGGCCCCTGGGCCTTGACGCCACGCATGGTCAGCCAGACGATACCGATGATCAGTACCCAGGGGAGGAGGTAGAACAGCGCTTCGATAAAGGGGGCGCGTTCGCTGGAAACGGCGGTCACCTCCACCTTTTTCGCCTCCAGTTCCGCCATCAGGCCGCTGTCCTGAATGGTCGGCATGACCGTGGTGAACTTGCTCACTTCAAGATTGGTCGGCTGGCCAGCAACGGTCTCGAGCAGCTTGATGCTGACGCGAAACGCGCCGCTGATCGTTCCCCCCTTGACCATGATCTTGCTGACATTGTCCTTGGCCAGCTCATCCTTAAAACGGCTGTACGTAATCTCTGCCCGTTTCTCCGCCGCCTGCTGCACCAGGTTGTTGATAAAAACAAACAACAGCGTGAGGACCAGCATAAATATCAATGGTTTCCAACTCGACTGCCACATGCAGTTGCTCCTTGGATCAGGTATGTATTTACTCTACAGTTTACCCGCGACGGCCGCTTTTTCAAGTGACGTCACTCCTCCTCCGCCAGCCGGTAGCGTCCGAGCCCGAACGAGGCTCCCTTGCCGGCATGGAAGTATTCCCCGAGCAGGAGAAAAGGGTGGAAGTCGGTCAGGTCTCCTGTCAGCTTAACCTCACCGGTCACCCCGCTCAATCTGCCGTCCGCTGTGGCTCCCCAGTCCTGCCAGTGGCTTTGGTCCAGACTGCCGGCAATCGTCGCGCTTTGCCGGGCAAGCCATTTATAATCCAGCTCCAGCTCCCCCCCGCCATAGTAGTAAGCGAGGGATGAAAGGCGCCTGATCAGGGAACGGAGAAAATACGAGGCCCCAAAGACGCGAAGCGGTTTCCCTTCCTGGAGAATCCGTAGCGGCGTGACAAGCTGGAGGGATATGCTGGACGATGACAGGGTCCGGCTCTCCCTTAGGCCATCTGCGGTGAGAATCACCAGCCGGTCCAACGCCAGCTTCTGCTGGGACGCCCGGATAACCGTTCTGGCTCCGGAGTAATCGAGCACCTCCACCTTCAGCACCTTTGCCCAGTCCGTTTGCCGCCCCATCCCCTCGGCAAACAACAGCTGTAGTGCCGCCAGATAATCGGCTAGATGATTGACCGCCGAGCCGCCGAGGGTGAGCCCCAGTTCCAGCGTCACCCCTCGGTTCGGCGGGGGTTGAATAATGGGAAAATCGAAAACAAAGGGGAGAGCAGGCTTCTGGTGCCGCTTTATCGCAGCAGGCTCACTGGCAATGGTTTGAAAGAAGGTTGCTGGATAGGCGCAGCCAGAACTACTGCTGCAGCTGACACAATTGCCATCCTGGCTGCAGACCGCCTTGCGGAACGCGGCCATGAAGGCTGACCTGATGCCGAACAGGGCATAGGGATCGCTGACCTCCTGTTGGAGCTCGACGCTGATGAGAAGCTGGGCAAAGCTGAAATCCATCGCTAACTCCGAAAAAAAGGGGCAGGGGAAATCCCCTGCCCCTTTCCATGGCATAACCTATTTTCAGCAATGTTTTAGAACTGGGCCTTGGTGTATTCCCGGTTCAGCTTGGCGATGAACTTGACGTTGATCCCCTTCGGGCAGGCCGCTTCGCACTCGTAGTGGTTGCTGCAGTTGCCGAAGCCGGCTTCCTGCATGGCTGCGGTCATGGAGCAGACCCGAGTGGCCGCCTCGACTTTCCCCTGGGGGAGGGTTGCCAGCTGGGCTACCTTGGCGCCAGTGAAGAGCATGGCCGAGCTGTTCGGACAGGCCGCCACACAAGCACCGCATCCGATACACTCGGCTGCGTCCATGGCGTAATCCGCATCCGGTTTGGAGATGAGGATGGCATTGCCGTCGGCAATCCCGCCGGTGTGGCAGGAGGTGTAGCCACCAGCTTGGATGATCTTGTCAAGGGCGTCCCGATCGACGATCAGGTCCTTGAGAATCGGGAATGCCCGTGCCCGCCACGGCTCGATGAAGATGGTATCGCCATCTTTAAAGGTCCGCATATGCAGCTGGCAAACGGTGGTACGATCCTGGCCACCGTGGGGCATGCCGTTAACTACCTGGGAGCACATGCCACAGATACCTTCACGGCAGTCGTGGTCGAAGTTGATCGGCTCTTTACCGCCCTTGATCAGATCTTCGTTGACCACGTCGAGCATCTCGAGAAACGAGTGATGCTCGGTGATGTTCTTGGCGGTGTACGTCTCGAATTTACCAGTATCGTTAGGCCCCTTCTGGCGCCAGACGATAAGTGTCAGTGTCATGGTATTGTGGTCGCTCATTATTTATAGCTCCTTACCGCGAGATGGACGTTCTCGAACTTCAGTGGCTCCTTGTGCAGCTCGTGCTCCTTGCCGACTCCCTTGAACTCCCACGCTGCTGCGTAGCAGAAGTTGGCGTCGTCGCGCTCAGCCTCACCATCCGGCGCCTGGTACTCGGTGCGGAAGTGACCACCGCACGACTCGTTGCGGTGGAGGGCATCACGGCAGAGCAGTTCCGAGAACTCGATGAAGTCGGCGGTGCGGCCGGCGTTCTCCAGCTGCTGATTGAGCTCATCGCCATTGCCGGTAACCTTGACGTTCTTCCAGAACTCCTCGCGAATAGAGGGAATTTTGGAGAGGGCGTCTTTGAGACTCTTCTCGCTCCTGGCCATCCCGACATTTTCCCACATGAGAGTACCGACTTCCCGCATGAACTCGGTGACGGTCTTTTTGCCGTTGATGGAAAGGAGCTTGTCCCGCTCCTCTTTGACATTTTCGATCGCCTTCTTGCACTCGGGGTGATCTACCGCCACCTTGCCCGGCTTGGTCTGGGCCAGGTAGCCGGCGATGGTGTAGGGAATAACGAAGTAACCGTCGGCCAGACCCTGCATCAGAGCGCTGGCACCGAGACGGTTGGCGCCGTGGACCGAGAAGTTGGCCTCGCCGAGGACGAAGAGCCCCGGGACGTTGCTCATCAGGTTGTAGTCCACCCAGAGGCCGCCCATGGAGTAGTGCGGCGCCGGGTAGATGCGC
>JANXYN010000031.1 GCA_025356035.1 Geobacteraceae bacterium | reverse complement strand
GTTTTTTTGGACGTGCTTGCGCAGCCGCTGGTAATCCTCCCTCGTGATCGGGTCACTGGCTATAAACTGTTCCGTCAGGACGACCGCCCCCAGTTCCAGGGAATAGACCTCTTCTATGTGGCTGCCCAGAGCGGTGACGATCTCGACGCTGCCGCCGCCGATATCGACCATGGCGTAGCGGGTCCCCTCCATGTCGAAATTGTGGATCGCACTCAAGGCCGCCAGTTCAGCCTCATCTTCGCCGCTGATCACTTCGATGCGAAGTCCGACGCTGTCGGCAACAGCCTTGACAAAGGCATTGCCGTTGGTCGCCCGCCGTACCGCGCTCGTGGCTGCTGCCTCAATCCGCGTTACCCCGTAACCGTCGATGATCTTCTTCATCCGGAGGAGGGTGTCCATGGCCCGCTGCCAGGCAGCTTCCGAAATGACGTTCTCCCTGGCAAGCCCTTCGCCGAGGCGAACGGTTGCCTTTTCATCATCAAGGACCTTGTAACTCCCAAGGTTGTCCACTTCCACGATGATACAGCGGATGGAGTTCGTCCCGATGTCGATGGCCGCCAGCCGATTCTTTTTCACAACGCGTACCTCACCCGCTCGCCGATTGTTTCGAACGGCATCCTTTCCAACATGCCGGAAAATCCGGCGAAGAGTCTCTCCCTGTGCACCGTTATGGCAGCCAGAATAAGCGCTGCCGTTGGTTGGGTGAAGGGAGCTGCCCGGCAGACACCGGCGAAAACGTCAAGGTCGTGCATTTTGCCCAACAGTTCCTGATAGGTTTTGACAGCAGCATGAATATCTGCGTAGCTGTCCCCGAACAGTAAGGAAAGAATCTCCAGCCGATAGCGGAAATGTTTCACGGCGATCCGCAGCAAATGCTGCGCCTCGAAATTCTCTGCCTTGCGGGCTTCCGGAACAAGCACCAGAACGTCAGCAAACCTGGCACCGAGCGAATCCCTGGCGAAGACCGCCAGCGGGGAAAACGGGTCGATACTGCCGGAGGCCGGCGCAAATAGGCAGGGGGAGCCGATCACCCGGAGACTCAGGTCGCGCAGTTCGCCGCCGGCTATCTTCCGTAACCCGGAACCGAGTTTTTCCAGTTCTTCATTCCGCTCACCCCGGTAGGATGCTACCAGCCGGTCAAGTTCGCTGCCGCACGAATCGTCAAGTTCCTCCCCCAGAGATAAAAAGAACAAGACCGCTTCATCCCTGTTGCGGATTTCGCCGAGAAGCCGGGTCACCCTTTTGATCCGCTTGACCAGCCGGGCCATCTCCCCGGTGGGATAACAGGGAGCAAAGAGCGCCAGCCCCTCGCGCAACCGGCGGGATGAGACCCTGAGGTCATGGATGTCTTCGGGATCAAACGTCAACAGGACCTTGTCCCGTCGCCGGAAGAAATCGTCCCTCCGCTCCCGGAGGAGGGTCCTGGCGGCAACCCAGAGCGGCGTCGTTCCCTTTACGCACATCACGTCACCCTGCCACCCCTTGCCTGGGCCCGTGCCCTTTGATTTCATTCAGGCAAGGACTCTTTTGAGAGATTTCCGCGTCTTTTTCAGCCCCTTGCCGACCTTCCCGAGGCCGGAAACCGTAAGCCCTTCCAGCTTCTTCTCGGCCTTGATCAGCCCTTTGCCGGCCTTTTTTACCCTGGTATCCAGTTTCCCTTCCACCTTCTCCAGCACGGCAGTCACCTTAAGGATCTCCTTCTCCACGTTCCTGCCGGCCTTACCCGCCACTTCATCCTTGAATCGGTCCCGCACACTGACGGCAATCGCCTGGATCTGTTCCTTCAGTGCTGCTGCCCGCACCTTCAATTCTTCTGCACGCTTGGTCCCGACCTTTTCAGCGTCCCCGGCCAATACCCGTGCCTGTGCCACAATAGAGCCCAGCACGCGCGGGTTTACCCCGGGAATTTTTCGCACTCCTTCTTCGCCGGCGGCGGCAATTTTGGCGAAACTGTCATAGCCGGCCTCCAGAAATCGTCTGGACAGAACTTCACCAACGCCTTGGATCTTTTGCAGCTCCTTTATTCCCCGTGCCATGTCAACTCCTTCATGATGGTGTACATTGCCCGGCGATAACTCACCTGCAGGCCTCTTCCCGGGACGTGATCAGTTTCCTGCCGCTGGCGAGCCATTTGAAAACGGCGTTGCCGCGTAAATCCGCCGGCTTGACATTGAGCCTTACAGCACTTCCCTTCTTGAACGTAAACCCTTGCGGCAGACCCAGAAACGCGCTGACCAAGCTCCCCAGATCCGGTTCATGCCCCACGATGACCAGCTCATTGACATGTGGGTACTGGTCAAGGAGCGGCTTTATTTTTGCCAGATCGCACCCCGGCTCCAGCGCATCCACGGCCATTAGCTCCCCGTTGTAGGCCAAGGATTCCGCCAGGATATCTGCAGTCTGCACAGCCCTGAGCAGCGGGCTGGTAAGAATCAGGTCAGGGATAACGCCATGGTCTCGCATGGTCCGGGCGGTCTTGCGGAAAAATTCCCGTCCTGCGGGAGTCAGATACCTGCAGGCATCGATAATGTCTGCACCCCTCTCAATGGCCTCAGCATGACGGATCAGGATAAGTTTCATTTTCGCCCCTTTATGCCGCCCTCTCCTGCTTATTAACCCGGTACCGCAGACAGTCGGCGCAATTCCTCGGCATCGAGGGCAACCAGCATCACCACCAGTCTGCGCCCGGCTGCATTATAAAGTTCAGTGAATGACAGTTCATGCACATCGGTTGCAGCTTCGATTTGTTTGATGCCCACCTGGTTGACGAAGACGGTTTCGCTTTTTGAGAGGAAGTGCTGCTCGGGATTCCCCAGCACTTCGGCAACGATTTTCAGGTACGCTTCGTTCTCGTCGTAATTTCCTCCGAGGTCCTGCAGTTGCCCTTCGATCTGTCCCAGTCGCTCCTCTGCCTTTGCGATGTCGCTTTGTGCCGTAGCGGGATCGAATCCCCACCCCTCCCGTTCGAGCAGGTTGAGTTTCGCCTGCAGTAGAGTTCGATGTTGTTCCAGCTCTTTACGTTCTCCTTTTACCGAGCTGAGTTGCTTGAGCGCCAGACTGAGCAGATGGTCAAACGCCCTCCGTTTCAGGCAGCGGCGTGTCTCCTGTTCGTCTCCGGTCGGGTCCATGAGGCGATGGGCGTCGAAACTCACCGTCACCATGGGGACATCGTGAGTGACAATGTCACCGGACAACGCTGCGCCGAACGTCGCTCTTTCCTGTTTGTCCATCGCCAGCATGGCAACGACCTGGGATGAGCCCGCTGCCGGCCCCTTCATGAATTCGGCAAGGTTGCGGTCTCTGCTGAAGACATCCTGCATCTCCCTGGCGGAAATGAAGTACCCTCTCAGGGGCCGCTCACCTGTAGTGTTTTCGAAATGCACCGGCACTGGCGGCGGCAAGGCGTCCACCATCGCCACCACATGATCGATTGCCCGGACTACGGCAGGGCGCAGCTTTTTTTTGTACCCGGAAACGGCGCGCAGCCAGGGATCCGTGCCGTCCACCGTCCGCTCGATGGCCATCTTGATGAGCGATTCAGGGTATTCACCCCGTCTTTCACCGCCGAAGATGGACTGCAGCAGTTTAAACATCTCTGGCCTCCGTTGTTCCCCTGTTATGCTGCTGATACTGCGTCACCGCCTGTTCAAGGGTAAAGAACGTCTGTGCACGCCCGAGCCGTTCGCCAAGCTGCGAGCGCTCTATCACGGTCCAGACGTCGGGGTTCATGGCCACCAGCCAGAGGCTGATTCCTCTTTCGCGCAACGTCTCCTCGCCCTCGGTCAGCATCCTCAGGGCGGTGTACTCCAGATCGGGAACGGCGCTCAGATCCAGAGCCAGTACCTGCGGAGCAACTTTTTCAATTAACATGCGCATCTGCTGCCCCAGTCGCGGGGCATTGGCAAAATATATCGCACCTTCAGGCCGCAGCAGCAAAAGGCCGGGGAAGGTCTCGTCCTCCGGGTGCTCTGGTGTGAGGGGGCGAAAGACATTGGTCCCCGGCTTTCTCCCCAGCACAAGGAGCGGATGCGTGTTGGCCCGGACAATAAGCCCGACCATCGATACCAGTACCGCCACCAGTAGCCCCTTCAGGGTGCCGAGCACCATAACCCCGGCAGCAGCGATGAGAGCCCAGCGAAACTCCATGGTCCTGACATTCCTGATGGCGCGAAATTCCGCCGGGCTCACCAGACCGATACTGGCAATGACGACAACAGCTGCCAGGGTAGCATTGGGCATCAGACCGAAGAGGGGCGCAAGGAAGAGCAGGGTGGCGACGATGACTGCGGCGGTCACCAGACCCGACACCTGGCTGCGGGCGCCTGCTCCCATATTAACTGCGGTCTGTGAGGTGCCGCCTCCGCCCGGCATGATCTGGAAGAGACTGCCGACCAAGTTGCCCATTCCTGTTGCCAGCAGTTCCCGGTTGGCAACCGGGGGAGGGGTCCCTTTGAGGATGAAGGCGCGGCCAGCGGCAGCCGTCTCGACGAAACTCATCAGGGCTATACCAAGGGCGGCTGGCCAGAGCTGTTCCAGTAGATAAAAATCGGGGAGAACAAACCCCGGAAGGCCTGACTGTACGGTTCCGACCAGGGAGATCCCCATCCTGTCAAGTCCGGCAAAGGCAGAAGCGGCGATGCCTACGGCCACCGTAATCAGCGGCGCCGGCAGGCGCGGCGCAAAATGTTCAAGCCCCAGCATGAGAGCAAGCATCGCCAGCGCCAGCATTAGGGTCGCTAGCGACGTCTCCGGCAGATGCCGGATGATGTCGACGATGTCCCGGAAAAAGCCGGCTTTGGTGATATGCACCCCCAACAGCTTGGGGAGCTGGTCCAGGACTATAACCAGGCCGATGCCGGCCTTGAAACCGCTCAACACCGGATCGGAGATCAGGTTGGCGACTGCGCCGAGGCGCAGCGCACCTCCCGCCACCAGAAAGACCCCAACCAGCAGCGACAGGGTGGCTGATGCTATCAAAAGCGCGGTCGGATCACCGGCCGGAGCGACGGAGGTGAGGATGCCCGCCGCAAGGATGGCAATGGTCGAACTGGTTGTTACGCTCAACAGCCTTGATGTGCCGAGGATGGCGTACACCACCAGCATCACCAGGGAGGTGTAGAGACCCACCACAAGCGGCAGTCCGGCGATGGCTGCATAGGCCATGGCCTTTGGTATGACGACTGCCGACGTGGTAAGGCCGGCGACCAGATCACAACGGAGCCACTCCAATTGATACGACTTCAGCCAGTCCATGATGGGGAGAAAATTTCTACGCTGTTCCATTACGACCATCCCCTTTTCCCGCTGCTATTCGGGTACCGTTCATGCCTTGCCGGCTGACAGCACTTTAAGCTTGCGTTTTTTCAGTCGTGACGCCTTTTTCTGTAGCCTGGCAGCCAGTTCTATTAGAAGCTGATGGCAGCCTCTCGCTTCATCCCCTTTGACCGGATTCCGCTGAATATAGGTGCCATCGGGCTGCATGTCCCAGGCACTGCGCCTGTCGGCGAACTGGATGTCGAGAAAGCGGCGCAGCTCATGCTGCAGCTTGAGGCGCTCCACCGGCACAAGTATTTCGACCCGGCTCTGCAGATTCCGCTGCATGGCGTCGGCCGAGCCGATCAGGTATTCCTCCTTGCCGCCGTTGCGGAAATAAAAGATCCGAGCATGTTCCAGAAAGCGGCCGACAATGCTGATAACCCGGATATTGTCGGAAACCCCGGGCACCCCCGGGCGGATCAGGCAGCTGTCACGTATGATGAGGTCGATCTTCACGCCGGCCCGGGACGCCCGGTAGAGGGCGCGGGCGATATCCGGGTCATCCATGGCATTAACCTTGAACTGGATCAGCCCGGGAGCCTTGGTGCGATGCAAGGCGATTTCCCGCTCTATCCTGGCGATGAGAGCCTTCTTGAGCAGCTTGGGAGCCGGCAGGATCTTCCGGTAGTTCCGTTTGGGGGTATAGCCGGTAGTAAGGTAGTTGAACAGTTCAGTCACATCCTCGCCGGTCTTTTCGTCGCAGGTGAAAATGCCCAGATCGCTGTAGAGCCGGGCGGTCCCGTGGTGATAGTTGCCGGTGCCGATATGGAGATAGCGCCGCAGGCCGTTGTAATCCTGACGGATAACCATGATCACCTTGCAGTGGGTTTTGAGGCCGATCACACCGTAGGTCACATGGATGCCGGCCTGCTCCATCCGTTCTGCCAGGCGGATATTGGCCGCCTCATCGAAACGGGCCTTCAGCTCCACCACCACCGCGACCTGCTTGCCGTTTTCGGCGGCATTGATGAGGAAATCGACGCAGCGGCTGTCGGTCGCAGTACGGTAGAGGGTCATCTTGATGGCCCTGACTTTCGGGTCATTCGCAGCCTCATTGAGAAAGCGCTCCACTGAAGTGGCGAATGACTCGTAAGGGTGCTGCAGCAGGATCGCCCCGGCATCGCGTATTATGTGGAATATGTTGCGGGGGGTGAGCAGCAGCGGGTGGTCCTGCGGATGATGCGGCGCATCTTTGAGCCCCGGTTGCTCGATCGCGGCGATCTCCATGAGGTCGCGCATCGCCAGCATACCGCTTACCTCGAAAACATCGGTAAGTTCGTCCAGGTGCAGCTGAGCAGCGAGGTGACCCCGGTGTTGCGGCGTCATGCGCTTTTCCACTTCCAGACGAACGATGGGGGCAAACTTCCGCTCCCGCAGTTCCGACTCGATGAGGGCCAGCAGATCGTCGGCCTGCTCCTCGTCCTGCTCGGTATTGGCATTTCTGGTGATGCGGAAAAGTTCCCACGAGACGATCACCATGCCGGGGAAGAGCATATCGAGGTTATGGCAGATCAACTCTTCCAGCGGTATGAAGGTGTCTTTACCGCCTACCCGGATAAAACGGGAGATGCCCGCCCCCACCGGCACATTGAACCGGGCCAGTGATGTTTCCTTGTCTTTGCGGTAGTGCAGTTTCACCAGGATGTTGAGGGAGAGGTTGGTGATGAAGGGGAACGGGTGGGCGGGGTCCATCACCTGGGGGGTGATCAAGGGGAAAATGTTGCGATGATAATATTCGCGGACTTGTTTCCGCTCCCGGGAGGTGAGGTCATTATAGGCGGTAATAACTATTCCTGCTTTTGCCAAAAGCTGCAGCAACTCCTGCAGCAGCTCTTCCTTGCGGGACTCCAACACCCGTACCAAGGCATAACAGTCAACAATCTGCTGCCGTGGGGTGCGTCCATCCACCGTCAACGCCTGGATGCCGGCCTCCACCTGCTGTTTGAGACCGCCAATCCGCTTCATGAAAAATTCGTCAAGGTTGGCGCTGACGATGGCGATGAACTTGCACCGCTCCAGAAGGGGGGTCCGCTCGTCCTCGGCCTCGCGCAGCACCCGGCGGTTGAACTCCAGCCAGGTCAGTTCGCGGTTGAGATAGAGAGCGGAGTCATTCAGGTCAACCTGTTGCGCAGGCTTTCTCTTCGGTACCGCTTTGGACTTGGCTGCCGCCGGACTGGACTCAACGCTTGCTGCGGCCACTGCCGGTTTGGCCAGAGGGACAGCATAAAGGCTTCTCCCGCGTCTGGCCTTATGCTGACAGTGTGAAGCAGCCTCAGGTGTCGGCTCATTCTCCGGTTCAGGTGCTGGCTGCCTTGCGTTTTTGTCGCTCCGGTCCCCCTGTACGGCCACCGTATGCTCAGGAAGGCTGCCCGTTTTGTGCACGAATTCCGATGAGTTGCTGCGGTCCTTTATCATGGTTGAGTACCGTCACATGGTTATTGGTGTTCCTGCAGAGTGTTTCTGCAGAAAATGCCTGGCCTGCTTTCCGACGCTAAGTATCCCCTTGGCTCATCAATTCCAGCGACACGAGCCTTGCCAGGAGTGTGGCCGGGTAGAGTTGCCCACACAGCCCCTCCACGACCACAAACATACGCGTTATTGCATGAGTCGGGATGATGTCGCCGTAGCCCATGGTTGTCAGGGTGACAAAGCTAAAGTAGGTGAGTGTCTCCTGCCGTTCGGGGATGAAGTTGTCGCCAATGGGGGGGAGGCTGAAGGCATTGGGGAGCAGTTGGTCCAGGAGACCGTAGAGGAGCGACCAGGTCAAGCCGAACAGCAGATAGACGGCGATAGCTCCCATGATTTTGTGGCTGGTGACCCGTCCCTTGCTGAACACCTTAGCCAGAGTCACACCGGTCAGAATGATCATGAATATGAGAACCGCTATGGTCCCCAGCTTCATAATCGTGGGTGTCGGCATTACATGCTTCAGCCAGCGGAGCGTGATGGCTATGCAGGCAACCATGCCGGCGGCGAAACGTATTGCCGCATGCTGCGACATGCTCACCACGCCGGCGATCATAACCAAGGAGAAAAGCAGGCTTGTCAGCAGGCGAACCTGGAGGGAATCGACGAAGGGGCCGAGGAAAATGGCAATGAAAAGGAGCAAGAGGAACGCCGTAAGACTTTCGTCTCCCAGCCAAAACTCCTTGAACCGCATGAAGATGCCGGAGCGAGAGGTGTTCATGCATGAATTCCTATGGTCTAAGACGTAGAGACTGTATAACCTTACCGGCAACTGTCGTCCATCGCAGGGGCAACGACAAATCTAACGTGAGCCCTCCCCCTTCCATGCATAGTAATGTCACGCACCGTGCACAATGCGAGCGGTAGTATCAGCGCAGGAACCGCCTTCCGGCACTGTCAACGCAGACGTCCTCCGACATGTCGAAGTCTGAGTAGCAGCCGTAACAGCTTCCCTGGCAGTCGTAGTACAGGGAGTTGCAGGTGGACCCTGCCATTGTGGCCATGGCCTGAATGCTGCCCAGGGTAGAACCACCAGTATTGGGGTTCCCCTTGTAACAGGTGACACTGACGTTCTGGTCGCGGGTACTCTCGGTTATGCCGTCTGGAGTCTTCGTGGGAAGCTGGGGGAGTTGGTCCTGGGCTGCGGCCAGGGATACACCGAGAAGGAGCAGCCCCAGAAGAAGCATTTTCACGGCAGTCGGCTTCATCCTCTTCCCCTTATTGTTTTGGGGCGATTTTCGCCCCGATCATGACAACCTGTTCCCGGCATGCCGGTGAGAGCTCGTCCAGTTTGCCCTTCAGGCAGTTCAGCAAATGACCCTGGCCAGGCGCAACCCCGGCACAGAATTTCTCCAGCTCCGGGGCGCAGGTCCGTTTGGCCTCTTCCAGGCGGGCCTTTACCTTGTCAAGCTTGCTCCGGCAGACGGGCGAAAGGTTCTTTTCATGTCCGGCGAGACATTGAAGTAGCCGGCCTTCGCCGGGAAGGACATCCTTGCAGAACTGCTCGATCTCCATCATGCAGGGAAACTCCTCCATGGGCGCCGCTGACATGTCGGCCAGCTTCCCCGCCTCAGTCACCCATCCGCCGCCCATGGCCTTATACAGGCTGAACAGGGAAAGAAACAGCACTCCCTTGTTCTGGGTGTAGGCCAGCTCCACATTGAACAGCGACCGTTCCGCGTCAAGCACCTCGATGTAGCTGGTGTAGCCTTCGTCATAGCGCAACTGGGCCAGTGAATAGTATCTCTGCAGCGTCTCAACCTGTATCTGCTGGATGGCCAGCTGCTCTCGGGTGCGCTTCTGGTCAACGAGTGAATCGTCAACCTCGCGGAAGGCTGTCTGAATGATCGCCTGGTAACCGAGCAGCGCCTGCTGCTGGATTGCTTCGGCGGCCTTGACCTGTCCGGCGATCGCGCCGGCGGTGAAGATTGGCATTGTCACCGGCGCACTGAACTGCCACACCTCAGAAGGTCCTTTAAAGAGATCCGAGAGGTCGCTGCTGGCGTAACCGAAGAAACCAGTGAGGGAAATTGCCGGGAAGTAGGCGGCTTTAGCAACCCCGATCACGGCATTGGCGGCAATCAGATTCTGTTCGGCCTGGCGGATATCCGGTCGACGCGTAAGAAGGTCGGAGGGGAGTCCGGCAGGTACGTTCGGCAGCATCAGCTGGTCGATGGTTTTCCCCCGGGTAATCGGTCCCGGATTGCGCCCGAGGAGCACGCAGATACCGTTCTCTTGCTGGCTCACGGCTTTTTCAAGCTGCGGGATGGCCGCCAATGCTTCTTCATACTGCGATTTCACCTGCATCAGCTCCATCTCGGAGATGATGCCGCCTTCGAAACGGTCTTTGAAGATTATGTAGGAATTCTCGCGAACCTTTGCCGTGTTTCTGGTTATTTCCAACTGACGGTCCAGATCGAGCAGATTGACATAGGAAGCAGCCACGGAGCTGACCAGGGAGAGGATGACGGCCCGCCGCCCCTCTTCGCTAGCCAGCAGTTCGGCACGGGCAGCTTCGGTACTACGGCGGACTCTCCCCCAGATATCCAGCTCCCAGCTGGCGTTGAGGGTCGTCTGGAACGTGTCATAGGTGGGGTTAAAACCGCTCGGAAGCACGTTTTCCCCTGATTCGCTGACCCGCTGGCGGTCATAGCTGGCTCCTGCCCCGACCTGGGGGAAGAGACCGGAACGCACAAAGCCGTAGCGTCCGGCGAACTCCTCAATTCGCGCCGCGGCAATGAGCAGATCCTTGTTTTCCTTGAGCGCCGTGGCGACCAGATCGTTCAGCACCGGATCGTTCAGCTGCTCCCACCAGGAACTGTTGCTCAGATCCTTGGCCTCTTTCTCCTCAATGCGCCAGTTTTGTGGTGTCTCTACCGTGGGACGAACATAATCGGGACCGACCATGCACCCCCCAAGGCAGAGAGCAAGGATGGGAGAAATGAAAAGAATGAATCGTCTACGCATGGTGATCACCTCCTGTTCCGCCGCCTCCACCGGGAGTCTCCCCTCCGTGAGGCTGGGCCCCGGTGTCGCCCTTGTGGGTGATCTTCTCCACCACAAAATAGGTCACCGGAATCAGGAAGATGGCAATGAAAGAGGCGGCCAGCATCCCGAAGATAACGGTGTACCCCATGACCTGGCGGGAGATGGCACCGGCCCCGCTGGCGATGGCCAGCGGCACGCAGCCGAGAATGAAGGCGAAGGAGGTCATCAGGATCGGCCGCAACCGCAGCTTGGCACCCTCCAGGGTAGCTTCCACGAGGGGTTTCCCCTTCTCATACTCCATCTTGGCGAATTCGACGATCAGGATGGCGTTCTTGGCCGCCAGACCGATAAGCATGACCAGACCGATCTGGGCGTAGATGTTGTTCTCGAATGATCCGAAGAGCAGGCCGGCGAAGGCTCCGGCCACGGCCACCGGCGTTCCCAGAAGGACCGAGAACGGCAGCGACCAGCTCTCGTACTGGGCCGCCAGGATCAGGAAGACGCAAAGGAACGAGAAGGCGAAGATCACCGCCGGCGAAACCCCCTTCTGGGCCTTCTTCTCCTGGAACGACATGCCGCTGTAGTCGTACCCCATCTCCCGCGGCATGGTCTGGGCAAAGGTCTCTTCCAGCGCCTTCATGGCCTGGGCCGAACTGAAGCCGGGGGCCGCGGTGGCGTTGATCTGGGCGGAGCGGAAGAGGTTGAAGCGCATGGTGAATTCCGGTCCGGAGATGTTGCGAATCGAGGTCAGCGCCGAGAGGGGGACTGATTTCCCTTCCCTGTTGCGCACGTAGAACTGGCCGATGTTGTCGATGTTGGTCCGGTAGTCACCTTCAGCCTGGATGTACGTCTGCCACTGGCGTCCGAAGCGGTTGAAGTAGTTGATGAAACCGCTCCCCATGAAGCTCTGCAGGACCTTATAGACGTCGTCAATGTTGACCCCCTGCTTCAGCACCTTATCCCGGTCCACATTCACGAACAGCTGCGGCACGTTGGGGAGGAATGTAGTGGTGACCCGGGCCAACTCAGGCCTTTTCCTGGCCGCTTCGATGAATTTCTGCGTGTTTTCGGCGAGGAAAGCGACGTCCTTGCCGGCCTTGTCCTGCAGCATGAACGTGGCCCCGCCCGAGGTGCCGATCCCCATGATGGCCGGCGGCGGGAACGGAAAGCCGACTCCTCCGGGGATGCCGCCCATCTTTTTCGTAAGGGACGCCTTGATCGCCTCATACTGCTCTTCCGGATTCTTCCGCTCTTTCCAATCTTTCAGTGAGATGAAGAAGAAGGCGCTGTAGGTGTTATAGACCTGGCTCAGCATGCTGAAACCGACCAGCGTCGAGCAGTATTTGACGCCAGGGGTTTTCAGGATGATCTCTTCGGCCTGACGGGCCACTTCGCCGGTCCGCTGCAGCGAAGCTGCGTTGGGGAGCTGGATATTGGCGAAGATGAACCCCTGGTCCTCGTCGGGGAGGAAGCCGGTTGGAATGCTCTTGCCCGCTACCCCTGCAAGGACTGCCACCCCAAGCAGCAGGAGCAGACTGGTCTTGCTTTTCCTGATGGCGGTGCCGCAGATTGACACGTAGCCGTCGGTGGCCCGGCCGAAGACCCGGTTAAACCAGTCGTAGAACTTCTGGAGCGGGCCGGTCCCCTTCTTCTTCGGCTTCAGCATCAGTGCGCAGAGCGCCGGAGAAAGGGTGAGGGCGTTGAAGGCCGAAATGATGACCGAGACGGCGATGGTCACGGCGAACTGCTGGTAGAGCTGGCCGGTAATGCCGGGGATGAAAGCGGTCGGGACGAAGACTGCCGTCAGGATGATGGCGATGGCGATGACCGGGCCGGAGACCTCCTCCATCGCCTTGAAGGCCGCATCCTTGGGCGACATGCCATGTTCGATATGGTGCTCTACTGCCTCCACCACGACAATGGCGTCATCCACGACCAGGCCGATGGCAAGGACCATCCCGAAAAGGGAGAGGGTGTTGATGGAAAAGCCGAGCAGCGGGAAGAGAGCGAAGGTTCCCACCAGCGACACCGGCACCGCCAGGAGCGGGATCAGGGTTGCCCGCCACCCCTGGAGGAAGATGAAGACCACCAGGATTACCAGTATCAGGGCTTCGAAGAAGGTGTGCTTAATTTCGTTGATCCCTTCGGTGACCGCCAGGGTGGTGTCCAGCGCCACCGTGTAGTCCAGATCCGGCGGGAAGCTCTTCTTTAACTCCTCCATCAGCTTCTTGGTGCCGTTGGCCGCTTCCAGGGCGTTTGATCCCGGCATCTGGTAGAGGGCCACGAGCGCGCACGGCTTGCCGTTCAGGCGTCCTTCCAGTTTGTAGTTCTGGGCGCCCAGCTCGATGCGGGCCACGTCCTTCACCCGGACGATGGAACCATCCGGATTGGCGCGAAGCACGATTTTGCCGAACTCTGCCTCGGTCTGGAGACGCCCCTGGGCGCGAACCGTGTAGGTGAACTCCTGCCCTTTCGGCACCGGCTGGCTCCCGACCTGTCCCGCCGGGTTGACGGTATTCTGGGCTTTGACCGCGTTCATGATCTCCGGGATGGTGATGTTGAGCTTGGCGAGCTGGTCCGGTCGGACCCAGATCCGCATGGCGTACTGGCCGGCGCCGAAGACCGAGACGCTGGCAATCCCCTTGATGCGGGTCATCTGGTCGTTGATGTTGATGTAGGAGTAGTTAGCCAGGAAGACGTTGTCGTAGGTGTTGTTGGGAGAGTAGAGGGCGAACATGATCATCGGCGCCGAGGTCGATTTCGCCACGGTAACCCCGTAGCTGTTGACATCGGCCGGCAGTTGCGATGACGCCTGATTCTGGCGCATCTGGGAAAGTATCTGGTCGGTATTGGCGTCGGTCCCCAGTTCGAAGTAGTTGTAGAGGGTCATCGAACCGTCGTTGGCGTTGACGGAGTACATGTAATCCAGATTATCGACGCCGGACATCTGCTGCTCGATCGGGGTAGCCACCGACTGCTCCACGGTAATGGCGTCGGCGCCGGTGTAAACAGCGTTCACCTGAATCGCCGGCGGGACAATGTTGGGAAACTGGGCGATGGGAAGTCCCGACATGGCCACAGCGCCAAGGATGACCATGAAGATCGAGATCACCATGGCCACAATAGGGCGATTAATAAAGAATTTTGACATGGCTGGCTACCTCTTCTCTGCCGGCGCCGGAGCTGCCGGTTTCGCCTCAGGTTTGGCGGCTGCTCCCTGGGTCGGCGCCGCAGCTTTTGCGGCCGCTGCCTTGGCAGCCGCTTCCGGATCGAACGGCTGCGGGTTAACCACCATGTCCGGCTTAACTTTCTGCGTCCCCTCGGCCACCACCTTGTCGCCCGGCTTCAGCCCTTCCTCGATGATCCAATCCGAGCCGATCCTCTCCGCCACTTTCACCGGGCGGATGCTGACCTTGTTATCGGCCCCGACTACCGCAACCAGGAATTTACCCTGCATATCGGTGACGGACCGCTGGGGGATCAGCAGGGCACCCTTTTTGACCAACATGACCGCCCGCACCAGGCCGTACCCGCCGGGACGAAGCCTGTTGCCGGGATTGGCAAAGAGCGATCCCACCTTGAGGGTGCCGGTGGTCGGGTCGATCTGCCGGTCGGCCAGGGCCAGATGACCTTTGTGAGGATAGACGCTGCCGTCTGCAAGGATCAGTTCCAGGGGAATCTTCTCGGGAATCGGGCTTGACTTGTTGACATTGAGGTATTCCTGCTCGCTGACATTGATATAGGCCTTGATCGGGTCAACCGAGGAGACGGCCGTCAGTTCGGTCGGCATGTTCGGGCCGACCAGGTCGCCCAGTTGAGCCTTGGCGATTCCGGCAATGCCGTCAACGGGGGAAGTAATTCTGGTAAACCCGAGGTTCAGCTGGGCTTCCTCCACTGCCGCCTGGGCAGCCTCGACCGAAGCCCTCGTAGACAGCTCGGCGCCGATGGCATCATCCAGGTCCTTCTTGCTGACCGCATTTTTTGCGGCCAGGGGGCGAATCCGGGCCAGATTGGCCGCGGCGGTGTCATGACGCGCCTTCTGTTGCGCAAGTTGCCCCTTGGCCTGATCAAGAGAGGCCTGGAAGGTGCGCGGGTCGATCTCGAACAGCACCTGGCCGGTCTTGACCAGCTCTCCTTCACGGTAGTTCTGCTTGATCAGGTAACCGCTCACATGGGGACGGATAACGGCATTGACATTGCCATCCAGCGCACCGACCCATTCCTTGTAGATCGGGACATCCTTCTGGACTACGTTAACCACCTCGACCGTCGGCGGTGGAGGTGCCTGTGCCTTCTCCTTGCCGCAACCGGCGGTGAGAAGAAGCGCCAGTGAGGCACAGCCGAGGCTGGACAGGAGCATGATACGGGAGATGACAAGCCGTCCTTCATTCGTGGGATTCATGGGCCCTCCTCAAAAGGGAATGTGCAGTGTACAAACGTCCCCGACCAAAGGGGAAAGGTGTTACACAATCGTAGAGAAGCGTAACATAGGCGGCAATGGTTATCCCCCCGCCGAGATTGTCACGATCGGCGCCCCCTCCTTGCCGACGGTCTCAGTGAGGGTCATCACAAACATAAGGAACGAGAAGAGTTTTTTCGACCGGTAGTCCCGGTCGTCGATCCAGAACCATCGGTCCCGGTACGGCACGGCGGCGAAGTCGTCCCCGGGCCTTTTTTCCGAACAGAGGATGCGTATCATCGTCCCCTTGATACCCTCACCCTCCGGCTCCATGGTCGGCGGGGTCCGCAGCTCGGCCACATGTTCCGCAGGCACTACGACGGTCGAGGAGATGTCGCTGAGAATTTCGATGATGGAGCGGGTCAGGAGGGCAACCTCTTCATCATTGCTCGGCGCCGACCCGTAGACGACCCTGAATTCGCCCCCTTCCTCCTTGAGGCCAAGCAGCCGCCGCACCGCTTTCCCCTCCGCTTCAATCTCCGGGTCCACCCGTTTGCGAAAGACCATCATCAATGCATCGCGGTTCTCCGTCTTTCGCACCCGCAGGGCAACCGCCCCCGAGGCCTGGATGTGACGGAGCTTCTCCAGGATGAGATAAAACTCCGGGTCGGCCCGCCGCGCCCGGGCGGTGCCCCCGAACTGGTTCTGGATGCCGTTCACGGAGTGGACGAGAATCCGGAAGACCATGTCGATGGGGTATCCCCCCTCAACCATACTCATGATCGTGGCAGGTGCAATGGGGGTCATGAGGTTGCGGGCGAACTTCTCGCCGGTCATGGGGGTATAGGTGATCGTGGGGCGGTCGACGAAACTGCCGTCGACACCTATTCTCTGGTTGTTGCCGGTCGGCGGAAACGACCAGCCGAACGAGGCGTTCACGTCGGTGGTCAACTGATATTGGTTTATGATGGAGGCCACGTCGAGGAAGATCGGGGCGTCACCGTAGCGTATCTTTACGATGTTGAGGAGCATCTGCCGCTTCCACGAGTCGGAAACCGAGGTGGTATAGTCGAAGCGGTCGCGGGCGACGGTAGCCGGCCCGATCGCCGTGCAGCCGATGAGAAGTGCGAGCAGGATCGGCACTCCGAAAAACCGCACAGAATTCCTTATCATGGGTTTTCTCCTGTGGTATCAACAATGCCCGTGTGCAGGCGAACAGGCGATCCCCCCACAGAGGCAGATCGACAGAGAGCCCCGAATGGGAGAGCTCGGATCCGTCTCTCCCGTAAACCGTCCCCGTTAACGCTTCTGCTCCTCTTCCGGCGTTTCCGGACGATACAACGACTTCGTCCTCCAGTTGAACGTAATCGACAGAACGCGCACGATAAAGGTGCAGGCGATGGTGATGAGGCCCGCCCGCGGGGCCGGCATGCCAATGTTCACGGTGAGGAAGACAAAGAGCAGACATCCTCCCAGGGCAGCCAGCGCATAGAATTGGCCGGGCTTGAGCAGCAAGGGCTCATCCCTTACCAACAGATCGCGGAGCAGACCGCCCCCCACGGCATTGATGACGCCGACCAGAACAGCCGCCGGAACGCTCAAGCCGGCAATTATTGACTTCTGTACGCCCACGACCGCATAGGCGCCGAGGCCGAGGGCATCGACAAGGGCGATCATCTTAGTGAACCGATCCACCCAGCGGAGAAAGAGCAACCCGACGAGTCCGGCCGCCAAGATGGCAACGAGGTAGCGCCCATCCGTCGTAAGCGCCGGAGGCCCCTGCTGGAGAAACAGGCCATCGCGCAGCAGACCGCCGCCGACCCCGCTGGCAAAGGCCAGCGCAAACAGCCCGATGATGTCGTAACCGCGCCGCAGCGCTGCCAGGGCCCCGGTTATGCCGAAGACAAAGGTTGCGCCGAGATCGAAGATGATCGGTATTTGAAATTGCTCTTGCATCATAGCGCGTCGTCTTCTGCCCACTGCACAGCGCCGCCGAACAAAGAGTCCCGCATCTTACAGCAACGGCAGATCGTAGTTTACGATGACGCGTAAATCAGTCAGGGATGCATTGCCCATCCCTCGCTGATTAACGTCGGCATACCGGACCCGGAACCACAGCCCCTTCAGACTGCCGCTCTTCGGCTTCCACTGGATATCGTAGTCGACTTCATCCTGGTTATACACTTCCGCTTTGGTCAAGGGATTAACCGCATCCCATCCGTGCACCCACAGAACATACGCCGTAACGCCATCTAGGTCGAGGTGGGAGAAATCATAGGACCCCTTGACCATGAACGCCTGTTCACCGGCGCGGTTGAAATCCTGCACCTGCACGCTGGTGTAACCCGGAAAACTGCTCCAGGGATTTTGCAGATCAGCCCCGTCGGAGTCTATCGTATAGGCAAGGGAGATGATGCCTCCCCCGGAGCTTGCCTCGGCCTTCAAGCCGGTCTGATTCGTATTGAAGGAAGAGCCCTTCAAGATATCGTCGCCCGTACTCCGTTGATCCGTAAACTGGGCCGCGAAGAGGAGGCCTACACGCTCTGTCAACGCTAAGGTGTATTTCGCCTCGGCATAACCGATGTTGATGATGTCATCCGAATAGTAGTCGATGGCGCCTATCGTGAAATTGTTGAAAGAGGTGTTGGCGCCGCCGAGCACAACTCCCCGTTTCACATTTGCGCCGGCAGCTTGGGACATCGAGGTGAAATGGTCCGTGTTCCGGGGTTTGATTTTTTCGATGTACCCGCCCCCGTAGTTGAACTTCGGCGCGCCGTCCTTGCCTCCCGCGGCTCCCGTGAAGGTGTACCCCTCAAAGGTGTTCGGGGTCATGCGGTTGTCGTTCTTGTTCAGATAGGGGGTGTTATATTCGTATCGATAGATATTGAAAAAATTCTCGTCGACTACTTTTACCCTGCTGAACAGTTGGCCCAGCACCGTGTACCTTTCCTGGCCCGGTTTCAGCAGGAGCGTCCCGTCTTTGTGGTCCGGCGCGTAGATGGGCTGGGAGGTGTAGAGCGTTGCGCCGACACCGACGTGGTCGAGAAAAAAGCCGGAGCGGTACGCGAGAGCGCCGCCAATGGCCCAAGCCAAAGTTTCCGTGTCATCGAACTTGTTGCGATCGAAGTAATACGTTCGGAGGTTCAGATCGAGATTCGTGTCACGGATAAAAGGAGTGGTATCTTTCAACTGCTCTTTCAGCCAGGGGAAAAAACCGGGACGGCTAAGCTTCTCCATAAATGACCGTTCCATGGGCACAACCTCTTCCTTCACCGACCCGGGGGTCGGTTCCTCCTGGGAGATCGCCTCATCGGCCAGGGCAGGGGCGCTCGCCCAGAGCATCAGGATCATAAGGCTTATTCCCGTCGACAGAAGTATCCTGCCCGAAAACGCCGAGTTTTTCAGTAATCCTGGTCGATAGTTCCCGCAGCATGTATGGATCAGATTGGTCATCATCGGTTTCTCCTTTCCTGCTCGCCTTCCCTGCAGAGAGGTAAGAGGTTAATTTTCGTCACGCCATCATGGCCACGATGACCGGCCCCCATGCCGTGAGCAGGATGTTTCCGATGGCATAGGGTACGGTATAGCCAAGTGCCGGAAGCTTGCTCTGCGCCTCTTCCTGGACTGCGCGAAGCGCCGCAGTGATCGTCCCTGCTCCGGAGCAAGCGCCCAGGAGGATCAGGGGGTTCATCTTTAATACATACCGCCCGAAGAGGATTGCCGTGACGTGAGGCAGCACCGCCACCAGAAGGCCCACAAAGACCAGACTCACCCCTGTTTTCTGGAGGCCCGCGATGAAACTGGGGCCGGCCCCCAGACCCACAACAGCCATGAAGGTCGTGAGCCCGACAGTGTCGAAGACCCACATGGCCGCCTCGGGTATCCGGCCGAAGGTCGGACGCACGGACCGGAGCCAGCCGAAAACCAGCCCCATGATCAGCGCACCGCCACTCGCCGTCAGGGTGATCGGCAATCCACCAATCGAGATAGAGAGCAGGCCGACCAGTCCACCGAGAACGATGCCCGTGCCCACGAATATCATGTCTGTCGCATTCGTAGGCCGGTCAGCGTATCCCAACTCCTTCGCCGCCCGTTCGACATCGCGCTTGGCGCCGACAAGGCTCAGCACGTCGCCCCGGTCAACGCGCGTCTCGAAGGTGAACGGCATCGGCTCCCCGACCCGCAGGTGCTTACGCAGGAAAACCCCTCGGGCAAACTCCAAGGCCGCCAGCTCCCGGAAAGACTTCCCGGCCAGGGCCTTGTTCGTGATCACCACGTCCAGGAACTCCTGGGGAAAATCGAGGAGGACCTTGTCGTCCACTTCAGGTCCGATCTGGGCGCCCCGCGCCATGAGGGCCTCGGTGCGGGTTATTACTGCGATCACGTCTCCCTGATGAATGGCCGTGGTCGGTTCGGGCTCGATGATCGTGCCATTATGACGGATCCGCGTGATGAATATGCGAAACTCCCTAGGCAGGACCTCGAGCTCCGCGACGGTCTTGTTCACGAGCTTCTCATTGGTCACACGGTATGCCCGGACCCCAAAATTCTGGAAGGCCGATTGCACGCCGGCCTCCGGCTCTTCCGCGCCGGAGATCTCTGACTGCAGCTTCTTCCCCTCCTCCTTCAAATTGACTCCCATCAGCCTGGGCCCGATCGTTGGCAGAAACCATATGATGAACGCGGTGCCGATAAGATATGTCACCGCGTAGGCAACCGGAATGTTATTCATTAGGCGGGTCTTCTCCTCTGCCGCAAGGCTGAGGCGATTGATGGCATCGCTTGCCGTGCCGATGACCGTGGATTCCGTGAAGGCACCGGCCAGTAGGCCTGCCGCTGTACCCATATCGTAGCCGAGAAATTTCGCGCTCGTGTACGCGGCCAGCAGGCAGGTGACGCACAGGACAACCGTAACCGCCAGTTGTGGCAGGGCGTCCTTCTTCAACCCCCGGAAGAACTGGGGCCCGACCTTGTATCCGGTAGTGAACAGGAACAGGTCGAAGAATACGGCCTCCACTATCGCGGGGACCTTGATATCGAGCTGACCGATGATAACGCCTGCCAGGAGGGTCCCCACCACAGTCCCAAGGCTGAACGATCTTATCTTGATCCGACCGATTAGGAACCCAAGGGCCAGCGCAAGGAAGATGGCCAGCTCCGCATGCTCCTGAAAGGCCTTCACGAAATAATCCATAGTGGTGTCTCCTCTATGTGATACAGGTAAGCCTCTGCCTTTCCAGATCCGTTACAAACCGTCGGAAACCCGCCTGCTTCTCTTAGAGAATCATCGCAAAATAGCCGAAGACCGTGAGCAGGACGCCAGAGACGGCGTAGCCCACCGGAAACCCGACCCACGGCACCGAACTGTTGATCTCCTTCGCGGCCTCGCGCGCCGGCCCCGAGTGCGAACGGGCGCCGGCCACGCCGCCCATCAGGACCGCGGCGTTGATCTTGAACAGGTGATAACCGAGCGCCCAGGTGATGAACGGTGGGACCGTGCTCGCAATGAAGCCAACGAGGAAGATCTTGAGCGCCACCACCCCGGTGAGCTGTGCCAAGAGGGATGCGCCTGCATTGATGCCCACGATCCCGACAAAGGTAACGAGGCCCAGGTCTTCGAGGACGTTGCGTGCGGCGTTGGGCGTGCTGCCAAAGAACCGCAGGCGCGAGACGGCAGACGAGACGAATATGCCAGAGAGAAGCAGCCCGCCGGCGTTGCCCAGACCGACCTTGAAGCCGCCCACTGGCACGTTGATCCCGCCGATCAGAAGGCCCAGGATCATGCCGATCGACAGCGTCAGCAGGTCGGTTGCCGTGCTCGGCCGGGCAACCTTCCCCAAAACCGCAGCCACCTTCTCCACCGCGCTCTTGAGCCCTGCAACGAACAGCACGTCGAACCGCTTCAGCTGAGTATCGGCCCCGACGGGGTATGGAACCCCCCCGCGCTCCATGCGGACCACTTGGAGCTGGCCGGCAAACTCCTCGTGGCGGAACTCCTTGAGCGCCTTCCCCTCCACGCTCTTCTGGGTGACCAGTATCTCCGCCTGGTCGAGCGGGATCGCCAGGGCCTTGGAATCGGAAACCTCAGGGCCCAGGAGCCCCATGTTGGCAGTAAGGTCTTCAATCCGGCCGCCGAGGGCCACGACGTCACCCAGTTGCATCGCCAGATCAGCGCTCGCCCCGAGCACTTCGTTGCCACGAACAACGTTCAGGATGCGATACTGCGGAAAGCTTTGGCGAAATTGGGCGATCGTCTTACCGGCGGTCTCTTTATTCTCCAGACGGTAGGCGCGGAGCCCTGCAGGACGGTACCCGGTCATCCCGGCGTCGTCGAGATTCGGCACCCCATGCTGCTCTTCATACTCCTTCGCTGCCTTGCGCGCATCTACGCCCCACCACTTCGGAAGGTACTTGCAGACCAGGATGATGCCGACCGTCCCCCAGATGTAGGTAATGCCGTAGCCGAGGGCGATCATCGCCGTCACGGCCTCGGGGGTGGAACCCGCCGGCACCTGGTATGCCCCCTGGGTCATGGCCATCTCAGCCGTGCCGATAGCCGCTGACATGGTCTGGGAGCCGGCGAGGACCCCGCCCGCCGCTCCGGCCGGCAGACCGAACAGGCGGCTCAGCACCACGACGAGGCCCAGGCCGAGGACGCTGCACACGACAGCGAGGATGGTAAAGGTCAGGCCGTCCTTCTTCAGGCTGTTGAAGAAGGAGGGACCCACCCGTAAGCCCACACCGTACATGAACAGGTAGTACATCAGCGACTTCGCGAAGTTGTCGAGCTGCAGTTTGACACCGTAGGTCGAGGCCCAGGTGGCCAGCACGACCCCCACGACGACCGCCGCCGCCACCATGCCAAGGCCGTACCCTTTGACCGTCAATCGCCCGATCAAGACGGCCAGACCTACGGTGAGGAACAAAAGAAGAAACGGATTCGTTCTCAGAAACTCGAATAGCGCTACCATGCAAACCTCCTTAGTAGGTATTATGGTGATTAGATAGTGTCCATCCGGAAACTCTGGATGTGACACTATTGGTTTCCAATTCGGAAACGAGGAATTTTTCGTCCTGGCTAGGAAATCGAGGGGTTGCGCGGAGGCGTACAGAAGTACGCCGCACAAGCAAGCCCGAAGATTGACGCCGCCAGGGCGAAAAAGGACCGTTTCCGGATGGAAACTAGATATCTGCGCCCGGCTTCTTGCGCCCGGCGAGCACAGCCGGCTTGAGCAACTTCAGGCCGTGCGCGGCGTGATAGCCGTGGATCTCCTTCACGTCGAGCTTGCGCATGAAAACGATCGTCTCATTGGTGATCACCTGGCCCGGCACCATGATCGGGAAGCCCGGCGGGTACGGGATCACGAAGTTGGCCGAGACGAGCTCGGGGCCGTTCTTCAACCGGTCGTCGATCTCCTTGCTCGCGAGCTTCACGAATTCGCAGTTGGCGTCATCGTAGGCCATAAAGAAGGCAGGCCGCATGTGGCCTTCGTTGCTCACGGCCTTCGGGTTCTCGCGGAACACGTCGTGGAACCGGCTGAAGTTCGGCAGGTCCGGGACATCCGTCATCAGCGACTTCACCCGGGCAGCGAAGATCGCCTGCTCCTCCTTGCCGCCCTGGGCAAGGCGCGCCTCGATCTCCCGGGAGAGATCGGCCAGCACCTTGATCAGGAGCGCCGCGTCGCTGCGCGTGTTGTTGATGTTGATCTGGACGAGTATGCTGTTGCGCGAGGTCTTGTTGATCTGGACGTCGTAGCGGTCCGCCAGCAGATTCTTGAACTGCGTGCCGTCGAAGCCGGACGAGCCGCAGATGAGCGTCATCCGGGTCGGATCGAGGCTGAACTCGTCGTTGTCCAGCGCGTCGATCGCTTCCTTCCAGGTGGCATGGGGCGGACCATACTCCTTCAGCCCTGACGCGCGGAACTCGGCGGGGATCATCTCCTCCGGTGTGGCGACGCGGAAGTACTTCGAAATGAGCGGATGGTTGTTGATCTCGCGGCGCAGCCTGAGGGAGAGCTCGGTCATCTTCATGGTCAGCTCGTAGCCCTCCAGCTCCATCTGCCGCCGCGCCACGTCGAGCGACGCGATGAGCTGCTGATTAGGCGAGGTAGAGGTGTGCGTGAAGAACGCCTCCTCGAAGGGCCCCTCCACCTGATGGAAGTCCTCATCCCACACCAGGATCATCGACCCCTGGCGCAATGCGGACATGGACTTGTGGGTCGAGTTTGTCTGGTAGACGCGGATGCGCACCTTGTCCGGGTCCGGCATGAGATGCAGGTCGAGCAGTTTTGCGTCCTTCGGGTCGAGCTTGCCTGCCTTTGCAGCAAAAGCCTTATACTCGTTGCGGTACGCAGGATCACGATACCGTGCGGTCAACGCGGCGGCTGCGCCCATGGCCGTGCGCCGTCGATGGAACGGATTGAAGCGTGCAAACCCGAACCATGCCTCGTCCCAGAGGAAGATCAGGTTCGGTTTGATCGCGAGGCACTCTTCCATCACGCGCTTCGGGTTGTACATGTGGCCGTCGAAGGTGCAGTTGGTCATGTCCACCACCTTCACGCGGTCGAGCTTTCCCTCTGCCTTGCAATCGAGCAGCGCCTTCTTGATCGTGCGGAGCGGCACGGCGCCGTACATCGAGTACTGCGTCAAGGGATAGGCTTCGACGTAATATGGTTGCGCCCCGGTCAGCACGAACCCGTAGTGGTGCGACTTATGGCAGTTCCGGTCCACGATCACGATGTCGCCCGGCTTGCAGACTGCCTGCACCACGATTTTATTCGATGTTGAAGTGCCGTTCGTTCCGAGATAGGCCCGCTTTGCTCCGAACGCCCGCGCCGCCATGTCCTGCATCTTCTTGATGTTGCCCGTGGGCTCAAGCAGGCTGTCCAACCCGCCCGTGGTCGCCGACGACTCGGCATGGAACAGGTTCGTTCCGTAGAACTGGCCCATGTCCCGGATCCAGTTCGAGCGGAAGACCGACTTGCCGCGGGCGATCGGCAGGGCGTGAAACGTGCCAACGGGCCGCTGGGCGTATTTCTTGAGGTTCGAGAAAAAAGGCGTGTCGTAGCGATCGTTCACGCCGTCCAGGATGGCGAGGTGGAGTTCCATCACCTCTTCGATATTATGGAAGATCCTGCGGATGGGCGCGGCCTCCTCGCTGCCGGCGAGCGTCTCGACGGCCCGATCGGTGAGCAGATAGATGTCCAGCTCCGGCCGGAAGTTCTTGATCGCCCGCGCGAGCGTGGTCGCAAGCGCCCCGGGCGCAATGCTTGTGGGATCGACGCGCAGGTTGCGCGTCAGGAACTCGCGCATCACCGGCAAGTCGTGCCGGGAGTGGAACGAAAAGCCGTCATAGATCACCACGGCCTGCACGTTGTGGTTGAAGATCGCGCCAAGGGCCCCGTCCTCGAAGCTTCCGACCTGTACGATCTCATAGTTGAACAGATCTTCCGTCCGGCGCAGGCGTCTGAGTTCGTTCCGCGCACGCTCCCATACCTTCGGGTCATTGGGCGTGACCACGAGCACCTCGAAATACGGCTTGTGGGATTCGCCCGGTTTGACGTCCGGCGGCAGAATGTCGGGAGTGCTCCCCTCGCCTTCCTGCAGCGGGTCCCAGGTGGCACTCTCGTAGCGGTAGGAGCCGGTGAGCAGTGCATTGGATGTCTTCTGCACGAGGCGGGCGAACACCGCCGCGTTACGTTGCTCAAGGGCCTCGCTGATCGTGGCCATCAGCCGGGGCCCGGGAAAGGCCCAGTAATCCTCGAGCGGCTGTATCTCCGTGAAAATCTGCGCTGCCTCGACATGCAATTTATCATCAGGCTTTCCCTTCGCGATCGAGGCTTCCCAGGCGCGGCTCGTTGCGTTCAGCTGACGCCAGCGGTCGATCCTTGCCTCGGACGCTGAAAAGAAATTAACAAGGTCCATGGTCTTCTCCTTTTATGGTTAACAACTATAGAGACCGTTGAGACGCCGGCAATCCCTGGCGCATACCTGATACAAATAGGTTCCAGATACGAACCAGTCCTGTTCAGGGTTATTTTCAGGTCTGCTTATTTGACCCCTTCGACCGAGATGGCCAGCGCTTCGGTCATGGTAATAAGCACATCGTCACCCACCTTGACGTGTTCCAGATACTCCGGATGCTCCACCTTTACTTTCAAAGTCTTTCCTTCCGGTCCTTTCAGGGTTACGGACTGTTTCTTCTTACCGATGGCCTCCACTTTGGCTGTTATGGTTATCTCGCCACCTATCATCCCGCCCGGCTTTTCACCGAGTTTCGCCCGTTTCTGCACCACAGTTGCCTGCGTTCCGCCCGGCGCCTGGCCCGGCGCCATCACTTTGACTGCCACCGACTGATAATATTTTACCTTCACCTTATCGCCGGCCTTTACCTGGGCCAGGTTCCGCACCTGGTCACCGGCCGTGATATCGAAAACATTTCCCTTCGGCCCTTTTAACGTCACGACTCGGGTGTCATAATTCACCGCCTCTACCGTGGCTGTTTCGTTGATCAGCCGCTCCTTCGTCAATGAAAGCTTTTTTGACGTGCCTTTCGTTACTGTCACTTGCTCATCGGCAAGGGTCACTCCTGCAAAGGATAGGGAAATGAATGCGGCAACTACAGTGGCAAGCAATTTCTTCATGATAATTCTCCTTTTCAATTGGTTGTCGGTAACATCGTTATTCGATAAAACTTACCAGTACTGCCGAATTCACCTTCTGTTTTGCCAGTCCTCAGTTTTTCATACAGTATCCGAACACGATAAACCCTTCCCCATCTCCGGAAGCACTCAGGGTAACCTCGTTCGAATCCTCTCCCAGCGCTATGCTCCAGCCACGCATCTCGGTACCGTGCAAAACGATCACGCGCTCCAGACGATCGATTGACGCAATTTTTGAGTTGCGCGGCATCACCTTGTCCAGAGAGGTGATGGTCTTACTTTTGAGATCGATGCGCACAAACCGGGGGAGAGCCATTTCATCTATCGACCATGCCGTGCACCCGTCATCGGGTAAGCACTCAAAAGCCTTGGTAAGGGCACAGGTGAAGGTATCTTCTGCCGCCATGCCGAAGCTGCTGGTTCCGACCAGAATCATTACTGCAAGAATTACGGTGATATATTTGATCATGATTATCTCCTCGCTTATTTAGGCTGCGAAATGGTTTTATTTTACCGTGTAGCCTTTCCCCTCCATGCAGGCGCCCCAGGCACGGTTATACTCGCTTCGCCGCTGGTCGTATCCGGCAGCCTGCTGCTGCGAGTATTGCTCTTGCTCCCTTTTGCTCTGTTGCCTGCGTGCGCCGCCAACTATGCCGCCGGAAGCCGCGCCGATAGCCGCGCCTTTTCCCGCATCGCCGGCAATTGCACCGATGGCCACACCTGCAACGGCGCCCTTGGCGGCGCCTTGCACCGCACCACCTTTTGTCGGAGGGGGAGGTGCGGTAGCGGTCGGCGCCTGCATCGGGTCAAAACCGGTCTGCCCCTTGGCCCACGAGTAACAGGCGTACTTGTCGCTTTCCATCTGCTGATTACTCTGCCCCTTAGCCGGGAAAACAATGGGCTCCTGTGCGGCATACGCGGTTGCTGCCATCACCACAAAAACCGTACAGGCAACGAGAGTAAGAATTGAGAGTTGTGTTCTGATAGGTGTCATTGTCAGCTCCTTTTTCGATTCATCGAATGTATTCGTGGTACTAGATCTTCCCGTTCATGCTCAGACCAAATGCACTGATGTGGTTTGTTCCAAACTCGCCAACTATATGCCCGGAAAGCGATACCTCTCCCCCACCCCCTTAAACGCGAACGTGGGGATCACGGAGATAATAAAGACCCGCACGCTCCAGCGACTGCCGGCTCTATCGTTGGGCTGGAGCGCCGAGTAATCTACCTCAGCCCCGATCCTCCGTAAACGAGACGGAAAGGACTTCAGAACGTTCCCGACCGAACATTTTAATTAGTGTAATCCAACCTTTGCGTTTAGTTTACCTGGCTATTGCTGGTTTTCAAGTGGTCGTTTGAAATATTTTAATAATGTTAGTAAGTTTCAGAGTCGATATCAATCGCAGCATTACGAAAGGAGGGGGAAAATTATGAGTCGTATAAAGTCTATAGCACTTTTGGTGATGTCCGCAGGAATAGCATAACGGCTGGGAGGGTGCGATCCGGTCGTCCAGAGACCCGAGCCGAATACCTTTAGGTTGCAGATGGCCATTATCGACGCCGACACCTCGAAGCCGGTCCGGAATTTCTTGTCATCCGTCATGCCTATAGGGATCGGTCTATGCGTGGTAAGACATGGTGGCACCGGCAAACAATCGGGGCCTGACCAAACCCTGAGCAGATGATTTCATGAAAGAGAAGGCCGGCAATCTCAACGTTGCCAGTGCTGAGCCCCACGTGGTATTGATAATTACCACGTCCCTACGGGGGTGGAAATTTTCCACCTCCGGTTGATGAAGTATCCTTTTTGTCATCATTAGCGCCCTGCCACCCTCCACCCATGGCCATGAAAAGGGCGACGGTGTCCTGTAGACGCTGGGCCTGGGCCTGGAGATAGCCGATCCGCGCTTGATGGTATTGTCCATTTGCGATGAGAATTTGCAGATAATTGACGACTCCGGCCTGGTAATTCGCCTGGATGAGCCGGAGTGCTTCCTCCGCCGTTTCGAGCGCCTGGGACTGGGCGTGCATGGATTCGGCGTCATGTTCCAGCGCCCGCATGGTATCGGCAACTTGGGCAAAAGCGCTGAGGACGGTCTGGCGGTAGGTGGCCAGCGTCTGCTGGTACCCTTCAAGGGCCGCCTTTCTCTTAAACCACAATGTCCCGCCATGGAACAGTGGCGCGGTAACGTCCGCTCCCATGCTCCAAAAGTTGCTGCTACTCTTAAAGAGGCCATTCATCGACGTGTTGTTCTGCCCGTAGGAACCATTCAAGGTAAAGCTCGGGAACAATGCGGCAGTGGCTACGCCGATTTCTGTGCTGGCGCTATGGAGTTCCGCCTCGGCGGCGAGGATGTCGGGGCGTTGGCGCACCAGCTCCGAAGGGAGGGTTACCGGCAGTTCACTGGGAAGCGTAAGGTCAGATAGATCGACGTGTGGCTGATCCCATTCGACGGGGGCACGACCGGCCAGGGTGGCAAGGAGGTGTTCGGTCTGGTTGAGCTTTTGCTTCAGGGGAGGGAGCAACGCCTCAAAAGAGGCCAGCTGACTTCGAAGGCTGAGCACGTTCGTGTACGGAACCGTGCCCGCACGTGCCTGCGTTTCGGTAATCCCGATCTGTTCCTTCAGGATGCTGATGATTTGCTCGGTGGCCTTGATCTGTTCGCGGTAGGCCGCCTGGGCAATCGTGGTGTTAACAATATTGCCCACAAGCGTGAGGTACGTGCCGAGGGCAGCGGCGCGCTGCACGTCTACCTGGGCTTGCAGCCCTTCCACCGCCCTGCGCTCGCCGCCGAAGACATCGAGGGCGTAACTGACTGTCGCCGAAAGGGTAAACAGATTGAAAATGCTGCTGGAAGAATTGGATCCAATGCGGGCCGGGGAGAACTTCTGCCGCGAGGCATCGAAACTGGCGTCCAGCTGGGGATAGAACACTCCGTATCCTGCCCGCAGGGTATCCTGGCTTTGACGCAGACTTGCCTGCGCCGCCTGGAGAGTCGGATTGCCGACGATGGACTCCTGTACCACGTTATCGAGCTTGACGGAATTGAACAGTCGCCACCAGTCGGCGGCTATCCTCGCCCCCATGGCAAAGTGCTGCGTCTGACCGTCGGCAACGATGGTCGCGGTCGGCTCCGTCCCCTGGGTATAGCGATCAACCGGGGGAGGCGTTGGGCGAACAAAATCAGGGCCCACCGCGCAACCGGCAAGCGAGACAAGCGCTATACCGCAAACCACTCCCAGCGCCAACGGCAGTGCCCTTGGGACGCCTGCCACTTTTTCTGCTCTTCCAACGTTCGTGAGGTCGTCTCGATAACTGAACATCGCCCATCCCTTCGCGAATCTACCCGATAGCAGTTACGCCTGGGTCTGTTTTACTTCCATTCTCAGGAAATAGCTCAGGACTGTGCGGATGGCAACGATAGAGGCCAATATCCCCACCTTGCTCCAGTTCGGGCTGACGACAGAACTGATGATGTCCGCGGCAATGAAGATTTCCAGCCCCAAAAGGAGGTGAGCGCCCAGCCGTTGGCGGATCGCCTCATTTTCCGATATCTGGTCCTTCTTCTCCGCGGACAGCTTGTGCCGCAAAAAACTGATGATTGCCTCGATGACGCCGTAGATGACAATCATGGCACCTGAAACGCTGATTACCGTACAGGTCAGTTGGACAATACTGCCCAGGGTCTCCATCGTAGATTACCTCTTGGCTGAAGCGAACATTGCTGCGGCTCTGTATGCGACCGACCTCCCGCAATCAGCTGAATTCGGAGTATCGCCCTTCATCACGCGCCGGTTACTCCTCGCCGATGTAGACGTCCACCAGCTGGCCGGGATAGAGAGACGTTTTTTTCGGTTGTACGAACCGGAAGATGACCGGCAGCACCCGCACGTCTACCCGCTCGGCCCGCTGGTTCGACAACTCGATCTTCGGCAACACGTACGGCTGGATCCGGACATATTCCAGGGGGATGCTGATGTCGGTCCCCCGGATGAACATTTTTGCCTTCATCTTCGCGGCCGGCGGCAGGCGATGGACGAGAATCTCGTCGATGTAGCACCTTATCCCGCTGTACTCCTGGGCGCTTCCCATGACAAAAACTGGGGTAGATCCTTGAGTATAGGTGTCATAGGTGCCCTGTGGGGATATATAGCTCCCCACTGCTGCGTTGATGGAGAGGATCACCCCGTCTGCCGGCGCTCGAATGGTGTATTTGGCAAGGAGAGCATTTGATGCCATGTATGCCTTTGTCAGCGCCTGGTACTGGTTTTCCTGATTGCGAATGTCATAGACCCAGGCCCCGGCCTTGGTGAGCTCGTACTGTCTCCGGGCGACTTCGAGATTCGCTTTTGCCACGTGGACCGCATTTTCGGCGTTATCCAAATCGTTTTTACTGACTGATCTCGGTTCCAGTGAGTACGATTGCCGTTGCTTGTCCAACTGGTCCTGAGCGTTCTTGAGGCTGGCACTTGCGAAATCCACCTGGGCTTTGGCGACTTCCAGATTTTCTTTGCGCGGCTGGGCCTTGAGCTCTTCCAGGAGGGCCAGGGCGGCCTCGGCCTGGGACTTCTGCTGGGCCACGATCGCCCGCTGCACGGAATCGTCGATTGCGAGGAGCGGTGTTCCCTGTCGCAAACTTTGCCCCTCGGCGACCAGGATTTTGGTGATGGTTCCAGGCACTTCCGGATAAATGTTGATGTTCTCGCCGTTTAGCTGGTAGCTTTCGATGATACCGTTGGCGTAGATCCCTTTGCCGTAGGGATTGGAAGCGGGGTTGAACGCCGGCGGCAGGGGCTTTTTCTCGATGCCGAATATATAGGCGCTCACCAAACCGGCCAAAAGGCCGATGATGGCAAGGATGAATATGATCCTATTCCTCATGTCCCACCCCCTGTTCAAAGCCGGTGATCCTGCCATCCTCCATTTTCATTATTCTATCGGCGTATTCGAAGATCCTACTGTCGTGGGTAACGATGATGATGCACCGCTTCTCGTTCAGGATGTTTTTCTTTACAAAATCGACGATTCTTCTCCCGGTGTCCCCATCCAGGGAAGCGGTCGGTTCGTCAAAGATCAGGATATCGGGACGGCTGGCGATGGCCCGCGCAATCGCCACCCTTTGCTGCTCTCCGCCGCTCAGTTTGACGGGTGGAAGTCGTGCCCGGTCCTTGAGACCGACAATCTCCAGGAATCCCATAGCCTCGTCCATGGATTTATTCCAGTCGAGCCTTTTCAGAATGAGAGGGATCGCCACATTTTCGACCGTAGTCAGGCGCGGAAAGAGGTGGTAATCTTGAAACACGAATCCCACCCGGTTCAACCGGAACTCGGCAAGCTGGTCGCTCTTCATGTTCCAGATATCCTCGTCCTCAACCGACACGGTCCCCTCATTTGGCCGAAGAATGCCGGAGATGATGCTCAGTAGCGTAGTTTTGCCGCTTCCCGAGGGACCGACGATATAGAGCATTTCCCCAAAGTTGGCGTCAAAGCTAACCCCTCGCACGGCGACCGTTTTTGCATCTCCTTCGCCAAACCATTTGACCAGCTCCGTTGCCCGCATAGCCAAGTCAGCCATATTACCCCCGGAAAATGTCGAACGGCTCGATCCTGAGCACTTTTCTGACGCCGATGTAACTGGAAATACCGGCAATTACCAAGACCATGACAAAAGCAAACCCGAGGTTTACGAAAGTAATCATGGCTGCGTAGCTCGGTAGCCTGAGTCGTGCGACGGTGATCAGCAGAGAGGCGAGACCGATACCGAGGCCATAGCCGGCAAGGGAGGTAAAGGTTGCCTGGAACAGGATCATGTAGACGAGCTCCTTCCCCTTTGCCCCGATTGCCTTTAACGCCCCGAATTTTTCCAGGTTCTCCAGGATGAAGGTATAGAAGGTCTGCCCGGAGATGGACAGCCCGACGATGAAACTTATCACCGTCATAATAAGAACGTTAGTACCGACGCCGGTCTGGTACTTGTAGAAGTTAGAGGTTTTCTGGATGAATTCGTCCTTGGTCAATGCCTCGTAGCCGAGCGCCTTCACCTGCGCCTTGATGGACGGCACGGCTTCGTTGCTCTTCGGCTCAATCAGAATAAACGCGGTGGTGAACCGCGTGGAGGGGATGTAGCTGATCGCCCGGTTGAAGGTGGTGTAGAGGGTCGGCACACCAAAAAGGCCGCTGGTGGTGACTCGTGCAATGCCGACGATGACCCCGCGATGGTCGTTTACCTCGAATTCCGTACCGACCCGGGGATTCCCGAGCTTGCGAAATTCCGCGTCCTTGACCACCACAAAGGCGTTTTCCGCATATATGTCCTCGATTTGCCCTTCTATGAGTTCGGGCCGGCCATACAAACTGGAGTCATCTAGGCCGATGACCGTCACCGACTGATAGACGCCGCTTCGCAACTTCACCAGTGCCCCGCCGGAATAGAGCGGCACGGCATATCTGACGCCGTTGATGCTCCGCACCGCGTCAAGTACGTAATCGGGCATCGGGATGCTGTTCGCCGGGGTGTTGACCGCTGGGTCCATCACCCAGACCTTTGCGCCTATGTTGAGGACCGTTGCCGAGGAACGGTGGAGTATGCCAGCGAACATCGAGGTCATCATCACCATCAGAAAAACCGCGAAGGTGATCCCCATGAGCAATGCGGCGAACTTTCCTTTGTCGTTCACCAACAGCTTGTAAGCGATTTTAAGGATCCCGCGCACTGTCGCTATCCTTTCCGCGTTGGCTCACCGCGATGCGCAATTTATCAGATTTTCCAGCCCTCTCCCCGTCTATAGACGATTAACCTGGCCTTGATTAACAGTATATAACGTTTGGTTTCTCAAGCAAATCTGTGCAAGGATGTCCCTAATTTACTCCTCAATTTACTCGCGCAATTAAACAAATCGCCGATTTTACCGATAATCATTATAAGGACAGCCATTTGAAAAGCCATTACATCAATGGCTTCATGGCAATGCGGAATGTGAACATGGAACAGCAACTCCCACCTTCGACAAAAGCAGCAGGGGACAGCACCACGACCTCCATCGGGAGCTTGAACCTGCAGGATTGCTTTTTACGGTTCACCCTCCGTAAATCTGCGGTGGAATGCTGTGTAACGCTAATACCCAAAGAAGGGCATGATGCCATAACCATTGCTCCGGGTTTAATCCATCAGTTTCTGGCAGAGCATGCCATAACGGTTGGAATTGACATGGAAGCAATTGATGAGCTCTGCCGAAAGTCAGATCATAGCCATGACTTGGAAGATTATCTCATTGCAAAAGGAAAAGCTCCCGAAGCAGGTCAGGATGAAACTATCGAATTTTTAGTCACAATTTTAACGGACGAGCTGCAGCCGTCAGAAGATGAAGCAGGCCATGTGGACTTTCATAATGTGACCATGTTTACCAGTGTGAATGCTGGAGAGAAAATTGCGGTAATTCATTTTGCGGTACCGGGGAAGGCAGGTTCGTCGGTGGCTGGTCAGCCGGTCCCCCCACCGGAACCAAAGCTGCTGAGATTCGGTAAGCTTGAAAACGTAAAAGTAAACAGTGACGGGAGCGTTATTGCAGAAAAAACCGGGATGGTAATCTATAAAAACAACTGCTTGGTAGTCATGGATGAATTCATTGTGAACGGGAATGTTGACTTCAAAATTGGCAACATCAACTTTAACGGTATCGTAAGAATCCGTGGAGATGTGCTCGATGATTTCAAAATTGTTGCAGAAAAAGGGATATTCATTGCCGGTGTGGCAGAAGCCTGTACCTTAATATCTTCTGCAGATATAGAAATCGGCGGCATGAACGGCCAACACAGGGGAACAATCATTTGCGGAGGCAAGCTCACAGCCAATTATCTCCATGACGTCGAGGTCCAATGCAAAAAGGATGTGATCATTAAAACGGAAGCCATCAATACCAATATTAAAGCCGGGGGAAGAGTCATCATGTCCAATGGCATGCTGACCGGTGGAGAAACCGTTGCCTTGAGCGGGATTGAGGCGAAGCTGATCGGATCGAAGACAGGAATTAGCACCACAATAATTGCAGGGATACTCTATGAAGATGTCGCACAACTACGGGCCGTCTATGCCGAACTGCAAAAGATTTCCGCAAAACTTGAAAAAGTCAAAAACAAGAAGGCTCTCGAGGACCTCTACAGTGAGAGAAACAGGCTGCGCAAGGAAATAATCAACATCAGAAACAAGGAAAAGCCCGGAAGCAACGCAAAAATCAACGTTAGGGGGGGGCTGTTGGACCATGTCGACCTGACCCTTGGGGATACCAATCAGGTACTGCATGATGTCAGCGGGCCTCATTCAATTATAGAAAACCCTGCTGAGGGCAATTTTCTGTTTCTCAACCTGACTCCGCTGGAGGTTCCTGCCCAAGACCTCCTGAAGAAGTATATCCCCCAAAAAAGCTAAGCTCCCAATGCCAGTGGAGGTGATTTGACCTTTCAATGAGCAACAAATAAATCCCCAAGTAGTGCACTAGCTTCCTTTGAGCCGCCGTAGAACAGACTAACCACATCTCCGCTTCTCATTACTACTTCCGCTTGTTCTGGGACTGAACTCCAAGGGTGGCACAGCCGGAAATCACGAATAGCAACCTCCTCTTCTTTTCATAGTCTCTTTACCCAGTGTAAATTATTGCATACCAATCCGAACGCTTATACTTCAAGCTTTTTGCAGAAACACCGATGTTATTAATTACCGGTTAAATAGTGTCCATCCGGAAACTCTGGATGTGACACCATTGGTTTCCAATTCGGAAACGAGGAATTTTTCGTCCTGGCAAGGAAATCGAGGGGTTGCGCGGAGGCGTACACAAGTACGCCGCACAAGCAAGCCCGAAGATTGACGCCGCCAGGGCGAAAAAGGACCGTTTCCGGATGGAAACTAAATAAAAGGGGTAAAAACAATGACAACACCAATTTCAGGGATTCCGCCAGAAATCAATCAACTCGCACAAGCTGCCGCAGCGCAACCCAAAGTGGTTCAGGTAGATTCATCGGCCTCAAAACCGACAGTAACCGAACCTAAGAAGGACTCCGTAAAGCTTTCAGGCGCCGCTCAAGCCCGGTCTCTGAAGCACCAGGGCCAAACGATAGCCCAGATTGCCCTCCAAATGGGTCTGGATGCCAAAACCGTATCCGGCTACGTCGGGTCGAGCGCCATCCCAAAACAGGCGGCAACGGTAACGCCACAAGTCAACAAAGCTGCAACTGCAGAGCCTCGGCAGATTTACACCCCTGTGGAAGAAGCAACGGAAAGCGGCGCCGCGAAGGCCGCTGAGACGGTGCAAAGGAAAAATAATGGAGTGCAGCGTGGTTAAGCAGGCTGGACTGCTGCTGATGATCCTGTCTATCGCTTTACTTGCTGCCTGCGGCGGTGGCGGTGGGCCGGGGGAAAACACCAATCCCGGCGTGCCGCCAGTGACAAGTACGCTATCGGGCAAGGTTGCCGACAAAGGCGGGGCGCCAATTTCGGGAGTCACGATAACGGTCTACTACAATAACAGCAACACCGCAGTAACAACGACCACCGATGCCAACGGTGCCTACTCGGTTGCAGGACTGTACACCGGAACTTACTCGGGGCACTCAATCTCGGATTATTCGATCTATGCGGGAAAAGCCGGATTGGGATTTTATCCATCCAGCGGCGACCCCGCCGGTACCGTAGCCAGAAACGATTTCAACGGGTATTACCGAACCGTCATCCGGTTTCTGACCATGCCACCCCACGATGTGCCGAGCGCCCATTTCACCGCATACCGTTCTGGGGACAAACTGGCAAACCTCCCCCGAACGGGGCAGACGACCAGTTATGCTGTCGGTGACGACTACTCGGCACAAAAGGGGATAGCCTGGCCAGCCACCCGTTTTACGGATAATACGAATGGAACCGTTACCGATCATCTGACCGGCCTTGTTTGGTTGCAGAACGCGGGGTGCTTCACCCCGGCGGATTGGTCCACGGCCTTGACGGCCGCCAATCAACTTGCCAGCGGCGCTTGCGGCTTGACCGACGGATCGACCGCAGGTCAGTGGCGAATGCCCAACGCAAACGAGCTGGAAAGCCTGGTGGACGTATCGCAAATTAATCCGGCGGTTTCCGCTGGTGCCCCTTTCACCAATATCAATCTTGCCAACGCCTACTGGTCATCCACGACCTATATGGCCTTGACTACCAATGCCATGGCGATTCGTTTTACCGATGGGCGGTGGATAAATGGGACCGATGCCGGAGACGGTAGCTTCAACAATGCCAAGGCCACGGCCGCCAATTCCCTGTGGGCGGTGAAATCTGGTGGCGCCGTGGCGGTGCAGCTTCTGGCAACCGGCGCGTTTTATGCGGGACCGGGTGGAGGAACTGGACAATCTTTCGGCACCGGGGACGACCCCAGCCTGCAAATCGGGGTGCGCTTTCCCTGTCCACGCTTCATCGATAACGGCGACGGGACCGTAGCCGATACGGTCACCGGATTGACCTGGCTGAAGAAGGCCGATTGCATACACCTGTCATGGTCCGGTGCCTTCACGACCATCAACAGTCTAGCCGAAGGTCAATGCGGCTTGGCGGACGGATCGACCGCTGGGCAGTGGAGAATGCCGAACCGGAGCGAGATGTTGAGTCTGTCCGACCGCGCCCCGACTTTCCCGCAGGCGAATTATTTCAATGGGATACCCGGAGCAGGCGGTACGGTTACTAGTCCGGTGATTTTCAACAATTTTATAGTCTCAGATTACTACTGGACTTCCACTACCGACGCTGCCGATACTGCTCAGGCCTGGACGATCTATAGCTGTGATTTTGGTGTGTATAACATCGCGAAAACCGACACCAGATATTCGCTGGCGGTGCGATGATCTACCGGAGCAGAACGGTTCACTCTGCCGCCCCAATCCTTCCCCTAACCTTCTTTGCGAGCCGTCTCCAACTGCCGCAGCAGCCGGTCGGACCGCTCCCGGACCAAGCCGACAACCTCCGCGATGATCGGCGAGCTGCCATGCTCGTGCTGGAAGCTGACGGCGGTCTGTTCGGCAGCGACAGGAACCGAGTTAGCCATTGCCCGGAGTGTTGTCATGACCCAGTTCGGCTTGATCTGCACCTCAGCGGCAAACCGTTGCCAGTGGCTAAGCTGCAGCCAGTCGGGCCGGTTTTCGTCGCCGATCTTCATCGCAAGCCTTGACGCGAGGTGCGGGTAAACCGTGGTGCTGAGCAAATCATAAAATGGCGCTAGTCGAGGACCTTGGTCGGTAAAGAGGACGGATAGGTTCTTGGCGTGAGCATCGGCGTTGCCGATGAGCAGGTTGAAAATCAGCCAATGGATGAGGAGCTTCTGGTCGGCAGCCGGGGCGCTGCTCCTTTCCCGGACCAGGCCAAAACAGCCGGCGAGCTTTGGGCCGCCTTCCGCCTCATACTTCTGTTCCGGGAGGAAGCCGAGGGCCTGGCAGAAATCCTCCTGGTGAAGGCGTTGGACCCGTCCATCCGGCCCGCGACGGCGGTCGTAACGTTCGATCAGAAAGAGCGTGTCGTCTCCCTTGAGGATTGACACCGGCGGCACCGGCAACCCTACCTGCCGGGCAAGTTCCATGCAGAAGGCCTCGTTCTCCACCGTTCCGGCCAGATCCCTGATGGGCGGCTTGATGATGTGACTACTCGGCGCCCCCCCTTTTGGCAGAAAGATCTCCCCACCCTCCAGATAAATCGGCAGCTTGTTCTGGGCGCCGGCCAGTGACAGCCGCACCCCTTCTTCACCAGCCAGCATAGGGCGCTGGGGAAGGCAGGTGATAATCGCGTGGAGCGCCTCACTGCTCAGGGGAACGTAATCACCCCCCGTTGAAGGTTCTGCGTCAGCTGGCAGCAACGAGACGGCGCCGGCGCATTCACCGCCGATGGCCGCCAGGAGGGCAAAATCGTTTTGTTCGGAAATCCCGAGCGTCTGGGCAAGAGCCCGCCGGACGTCGGCCTCGGGGAGTAGATTCGCGAAGAAGGGGCGTGCCGAGTCATCGACGAACGGCTCCAGCCGGAGTGGCAGCGCCAGGGAAAGCGGGACCGCCCCCGGCATTCCGACCCAGCCGGGGAGGTACTGGAAAATGAACCGCCTGCGCTCATCGAGCCAGAGGCGTCCCACCAGTTGTTCAAACAGATATACCAGCAACTCGCCGGTCAAGACCTATGTTCCCTTTCCGGCCAGCCACGCGGTTCAATCCACAGCTCCAGCCCGAGCCCCTGCATCACCTGCAGGACTTTGCCAAGCTCAATGGTCGGTTTGCCATTTTCCAGATCGGAAAGAAACCGGGTACCGATTCCACAAAGGGCCGCTGCATCCACCTGGGTCAAGCCGTCTTTGCGCCGCTTGTCCCGCACCAACCTGCCAAGGTCGGCAGACGATTTAACCCTCCCCTGCTCTTTCGCTTCTCCCATATACCCTCCATGTTTACCCGTACGGGAATACTACCCCCATATTTAGGCAAATGCAAGGTGATTATTACCGTTCGGTATTATTATTACAAAATAGTCTTGTGGAATGGATAGACATTACCGTACGGTATTAGCGTGCCGATCCCGCAATCCGTTAAACAGTTCTATGACTTGAAAATCTCGACGCAGGCGGGCGCAGCACTAGTGGGGGCGATGTTGTAGCGGGACGGCACGGGGATGGGTTCGTAGGGGGAAAAGAGCCGTGGGAGGGATTCGTTGTTGGTGGTGGAGGTAAAGCGTCCGCAGATGGCTTGTACCTCAAGGGACGGGGATGGTTCCTGGAAATTCAGATAATTGGAAAGGTGCGGTTCCCCGATTTGTGGAATTCCGTATTGTGTCCCGAATGGCGCTAGTTTAAGCATTACTAGCACGATAATTGTTCCGGTGGGGGATCACCTTCATTTTCTGCCTTGGGGCGGTCATGAGTTCGTAATTTTTCGGTCGACGTTTGCGGCATCGAGGCTCACTTCGACCA
>JANXYN010000224.1 GCA_025356035.1 Geobacteraceae bacterium | reverse complement strand
ACAATACTTTTTTCATCTTCGTTCTCCTTTTTTGATGTTAATGCGTTCCTGCCACCGGTCGGGGCAGGCGCTCGTGAAGCCATATGTTTTTTTGGGTAAAAAGCTGGGGGGCCGAAGCCCCCCAAGAATATAACATTGGCTATATAGAAAAATCAATATTAAAATTTGACTTCGAAGGTTACGTAGATATCCTGGGCATTTTTCAGCGGGGTCAGCAGCTGCAGATTGGAGCTTGTCAGATCGGAGATCTTCACCGGTGCGCCGACCCAGTTGTTGCTGCCGGTGTACTGGAAGTCATAGTACTGATAGCCCACGCGGAAGAAAGCCTTGCTGATGAAGGAAGAGACCGGTTGCAGCGGCAGTTCCTGGATGACATACCCTTCGTAGACGTTACCGCGGGTTCCCACTTTGCTGGTCCAGAGGTCGTCGGCGGACGGTACCATGGAGATCCAGTTTTTCGAGCCGTGGTTGTACTCGGCGCCGATCTTGGTGCGGCTGGAGGTTACGTCATAGCGGGCACCAACCCAGGCGGCCCAGCCGGTTTTGTCTTCATTCGGATCACCGGGTGCGCCAAATGAACCAGTCATAAGGCCCTGACCGCCGGCATTGGCGGAAGTGGTGCCGTTCGGATGGGTGATGCTCAGGCCGGCGGTGCCGAACAGGTTGAGGGTGCCGGGGCCGACATGTTTCAGGGTGCTGATGGCGCCCAGCTCATACCAGTCGATGTCGCCGAGGTTGACGGAAGGCCTGGTATTGCCGAAGGCGGTATTGTTCATGACCGGGAAGTCGAAGAGGTTGATGCCCCGGTCCCACTGGAAGTCGATCCGAAGGGGGTCGGTGTCGATCGGGATGATAGCGACGCCGACAAAATCGGTATCCCTGAGATTGTTAGTATTTTGCTTATTGACGATGCCGCTGTCAAAGCCACGGCCAAAGCAGAATTTAGCATAGGCGCCCGGGAGGAAGTCGATGTCGGGGGCGATGCCGATGGTGCCGCCGTCGAAGGCGTAGTCGATCATCAGGGCAGGGGTGCCGCCGTTGCCCGGCCGCTCGTTGTTCTGTTTAACTGTTGCAGGAATGCCGCCAGTGGAAGGACGACGACCGATCGACAGCCAGATCGGCTGGCCGGCAATGTTTTTCCAGGTGGCAAACACCTGATCCACCGACAGGGCGCTGCTAGAGGGGACATGGCCGACGACGCCGTCAAACACGCCGGCGCGGTCGGCAAAGAACGGCCCGGTACCGGAGCCGGTAATGGCTGACTCGTCCTGGGAGCCCGTCGATTTGTACATAAGGAGCCGGGTATGCACGGTAACGTCTTTAGTCGCCTTGGCGTCAAGGTTCAGACCGAAGCGATTGCTGTACATGGTGTCGTTCTTCACCTTGGAAGCGTTGCGCGCCGCGGCTGCCATTGCAGCGGCCTGATCCCCAGTGGCCATAAAAGTACCGACAAAAGTCATTGCGTCAGCATGGGGTGCAACATCGCCCCTGAGGGAGTCGAAGCGGACCCGGTAATCACCGCTGATGGTGAGCCAGGAGTCGATGGGGGCGTTTTTCCCTTTGAATTCCGGGGCGGCCTCTTCAGCGAGGGCGACCAGCGGTAGGGAAACTACCAGCAGAAGCATGATACTCAGGATTTTAGCGGACAACGTTTTCATGTTCTCTCCTTTTCAATGAAATTACAGCCTTTGGCTGCATCGTGAAACTGATTCCGTTCTTGCTTCGGCAGTGTATCTCGTTGCGGGGCTTCACCTCCTTGGTTGGAGATTAAACGCGGCTCAGTATTAAGCCATTGGTTGGAGATTAGGCACAGCTTAGTATTAAGCCTTTAGTAGGAGATTAAACGCGGCTCAGTATTATGCTGTTTACAGGAAAAGTCAATATGTAATATTCCATCCTTTTGATTATTCTACTCTTGCTCTATATGGATAATGCAATACATGGACCGGTGTGGATAAAATCCCCCGAACCGGCTGCTGGCCTAACGGTCTGGCTGATCGTGACATAAAAGCCGAGAGAATCTACCGTTATTTGGCGGGGAGAGTGCCGTTATTTTGCGAGGTCATTTGGTTGGTCGTTTCGGAGGCCGAAAGGTATTGACTTGGCGGGGCTAAATTGCGTACTATTGTGGCTCTTGCAGAATGAATTCAACCACCCCCAGCCCCTCCTTATCAAGGAGGGGAGCTTTATAATCCCCCTCCTATTTTAGGAGGGGCTAGGGGTGGTAAGCTCTGTCTGCTTGAAAGCTACTTGGATCAAGGACCGCCGTGCCCAAAGCAAAACTCCTCTACGTCGAGACCTTCGGCTGCCAGATGAACGTGAGCGATTCCGAGAAAATGACGGCGCTGCTGAAGGAGCATGGTTACGGCGCTACCAGCGATCCTGAGTGCGCCGATCTGATCATTCTCAATACCTGCAGTATCAGAGCCAAGGCGGAGCAACGGGTGTACCACTCCCTCAACCGTTTCAAGCCGATGAAGCGGGCTAACCGCCGGCTGATCATCGGCGTGGGGGGCTGCGTTGCCCAGCAGGAAGGGGAGCGGCTGCTGCAGAAGGCGCCCCATCTCGATCTGGTATTCGGCACCCATAACCTGGCCCGCCTGCCGGAACTGGTGCGGGCCGCCGAGCAAGGGGAGCGCCGGGTAGA
>JANXYN010000221.1 GCA_025356035.1 Geobacteraceae bacterium | reverse complement strand
CGCTTTCAGGCCTGGCAACCATTGAACGCTGCTGATTCCAAGAGCCAATACATACATGATTCTGCTTGCGGCATACGGCGCAAATGCATGGTCGAAAAAGGGGATGGTGAGGCGTAGTGAAGTCGGATGGGTTGCCGTCTTTGGCGCTATTGTTGCGGTATTCGGCTGCTGGCTGTTAACCGCCTCGGGTGTGAAGTATACGGTGGACTTCATTCAAGCCGTAATTATAAAATCAGGCGAAAGTTACTTTGCCTTCAATCCGACAATGTTATCTCAATTTGCCCGTGAGGCTGCAAACAATGCCGGCGCTGCACTATTGTTTTCCTCGTTCACGTTTCTTTTACTGGCAGCTATTTTATGGGCGGCACGCACCAATGATTTCATAGGGGAGCGTTTGGGGTGGATACTGCTGTTGTTGGCTTTGACTGAATCTGTAATTTTTGCAGCCGGATTCCGCGACAGCTTTGACCGCCGGGAAGCAGTGTCTCCTATCTCTTCACAGGTTCTGAAAAAAGGTGGCGACAAGGATAGCCGTGTTCTCAATCTGGCGTTCCCAAATTCGGCGATGTCAACTGGGGAATTTGATGTTTGGGGAGATGATCCTTTCGTAACGAGACGCTATGCGCAATTTATGGCATACACGCAAGGCATGGACACAGGGAAGGCGACCCAGTACCTGGAGCTGCGCCAGTTAAGCCCGTTGTTGCTACTTACGCGTTGTCGCTCTGTGGTGACACCGGATGGACAGATAATCTATCTGGAAAAGCCTCTGCCGCGCTTCCTTATTATCTCCGACTGGAAGGTATTACCTTCCAGTGAAGCAGTTTTGCAGGAGATGGGTAAGCCCGATTTCGAGCCAACTGCAACGGTACTGTTGGAGTCTGATCCACATCTCCAACATGCAGAAACTCATAAGGAAGGAATGGGGACCGTTATCGTTGAGAATGAGACGACTGACCAGGTCACACTGAAAGTTAATACTGCGGTGCCGGCAATTCTGTTCGTGACAGATGCCTGGACTCCATCCTGGCGTGCAGTGAGTCTGCCAGGGAGCAGTCAGGTAGAGTATGAGCTATTGCCTGGTGATTATGCCTTCCGGGCTATTCCCTTGACTGCCGGTGTGCACCGGCTCCGCATGGAGTATTATTCACGAGAGCTGATGATCGGTGCATGGATTTCTGCGGTATCATTGCTGCTTCTGCTCGGAGGTTCTCTCTTCCTGGCTCTCCGTCACCGTAGCACACCGAAAACTTGTCCTTAAGCCAGGCAACCCGAATTTGGAATTGATACGCTACTACCCGAGGTAAATGATGAGATGCTTTCTACTTATGATTATCCTGTGTATGGCAGCTTTTACTTCCTGTAAAAATACGGTTAATTCGTTTGCTCCAGCGGGTTTTAATACGAAGCCGACACTATTAATGACTCTTCCGTCAGGTTATGAGGCAGGAGAGGTGACGTTCAGTGATGATGGTTTTCAGGTTGCAGTTATACTCCAAAAAGACGGGAAAATGGGTATCAGCATCAATTCAGCCATGAGCTCCATGTATGACGGTATACGTTCTCCGGTCTTTCATGCCAGCTCAAAGCAGTATGCGTTTGTTGCCAGTAAGGATGGCAAGGAATGTGTTGTTTTAAATGGCAAGGAAGGCGCTTTTTACGACAGTATCGGTAATTTGCAGATTACTTCCGATGCTCGACTTGTATATGCCGCTAAAAAGAATGATAAGTGGGTTATTGTTTCCGGTCATAAAGTGAGTCAGGCTTTCGATTCGCCAAGTCCATCTCTGCATACAAGTCCTGACGGGAAACGGCTTGCGTATCTAGAACAGAACAATACTACGAAAAAGATGAATCTGCTTACGTGCAGCAGTAATTTGAAGGAGTATGCAAGAGGCAGGGAATACGATGAGATTTCCTGGATCAGCAATAATTCGTCAGGTTCTCATTTAGCGTATCGGGTTGCAAAGAATGGAAAACAGACTGTTGTTGTATGTGATTTCAGACAGCCCGGATGTGTTGAAATAGAAGGCGGCTGGCATGAAGAAATTGTTAATTTTGCCTTGTCGAATAATGGCGAGCATGTAGCATTCTTTGCTAAACGCGCGGGGAAAAATTACCTGGTTAATGCCAGTAATGAATGGCCATGCACCGATTACAAGATGGTGTTTGATATATCAGTTTCAGATAAAGGTAACGCACTGTATACGGGGGTCATTAAAGACTCTATAATTCTTTCTCTTGATGGAAAAGTTGTTGGTGACAGGCGCGAAAGCGTTGATAATTTGACATTTAGCAGTGATTCCAACCATTATTTATTTGTCGCGGGGCCGTGCCCCTTGATTCCTACAGCTAAACCTACTGAATTCGCATATCTAGTTATTGATGGCAAAGGATCGAAGAAATATGATAAGATTGTAACGCCACGGTTTGCCCCTGATAATACGCATGTTGTGTTTCGCGCCCGCGCAGCAGGACAGCGATTTTTGGTGGTGGCGAATAAGGCGGGCCAGATTCTCCAAGAGCATCCTCCGTATGATGCGGTATGGGACTTTAAATTTTCTCCAGACGGGAAAAATGTTGGATATGGCGTGAGAAGTGGCCAGGAATTATGGTGGAAAGTAGCAACGTTGGTGCAAGAATAACGTTAACAATCTGGCTGGTGTTTATGTATGTGATGGTCAACTTTCAATGTGGAGGATACGATGAAGCCTGAAATTATTTTTTTCTGGGTCGCGGTCGGGTGCTATGGTGTCAGTGCCTTCAGCTACATCATCGGGCTTATGGCCCGCAAGGAGGCGCTTTTCAATCTGGGGATGGTGCTCTCGGCGGTCGGCCTGATCTGCCATGTGACAACAGTGGCGATTCGGTGGTTTGCAGGAGGAGTGCTTCCGTTTATTGATATCTCCGAATCGCTGACATCGGGAGTATTGATTGCGGTTTTCATCTTTCTGATTATCCAGATTTCTTCCGGGCGCCTTAAGGCTACGGGAGTGCTGGTGATGCCGGTCTGTTTCGTTCTGCTCGGCTGGGCAGGCACCTTGATTAAGGAAATTGGTGGTACTTTGCCCCCTTCATTGCAGAGTAAGTGGCTCTGGGTACACATCATTGGCGCCTCCACCGGATTCAGCGCGGTTCTTACGGCCGCAGCCCTAGGTCTTCTCTTTCTGCTGAAGGAGCGCCATTCCGGTGCGGTTTACGATAAGCTTCCCACGCTTGAGGCCCTTGACGACCTCGGCTATCGTTTTATCAGTGGCGGCTTCATCATGCTTGGGCTGATGATCGTTTCCGGAGCTCTCTGGTCCAACCAGGTCAAAGGAAGCTACTGGAATTGGGATCCGGTCGAGGTCTGGTCGCTGATCACCTGGCTGACCTACGGGATCTATCTTCACCTGCGCATAACGATGGGGTGGCGCAACCGCAGGCTGGCCATCTATGCCCTTGTCGCTCTGGGAATCATGATCATCAGCTACTGGGGCATCCCCTTCGTCAAGGAGAACTTCCATACCGGTTTCCGTATCGAGCATAAGTAATCAGTTTCCGTCCGGTGCTTCTGGATGGGACTAATCGGGAGGCGAACTGTTGATGCGAAGGGTATTTTGGGTTGTTGTGATGGGTGCGGCCTTATTGCTTGTCGGTGCATGCTCCAAAAATGATAGCAAAGTAGTCGGTGTGCATGGGGCCAATCCGCACGGGCAGCAGGATAATGCAACGGATTCTCCCGAACTAGGATTCGCCGATGTTATAAAAAGTAAAAAGCTTGCTGACTACTCGACCTCCTCTATCGGGGACGCTTTCGGTACTTACCGATTTTTTGACAAAAGGGAATGGCGAGAAACCAAGTCGTCCGACGGAAAGGTCTATGTGGATTTCTGGGGGTGGTTCAACGCCGCCGTACTGGATGACGCGTCCACAAAAAATGGCATTGTTGCAAGGGGGGTAGAAGTCAAGTTTGTTATTTATCCGGACGGCGCATTTAACCTGGCGATGATCTCTAAAATTGAGGCCAGGACGGATGACAAGGTATATGTGTATCCGTTGGCTGACAAGAAGCGCATCATGGATGCTATATACACAAACAAGGAATTAGCGTTTTAACGCTTTGACGCATTTTGTTTTTGAGGAACTTTGTTTATGAAGCTTTGCATCATCAAGCCACCCATGCCGTTCGGCTGGACACCGGTGGCTCCCCCCATCCTGGAGTACCTGGCGGCCCTGACCAGCCAGGCCGACCCAACGATCGAGATCGAGGTGATCGACGGCAGCGCCACCCCCAATGCCTTTGACACTCTGGAGTGCGACCTGGCGGCGATTAGCATCCTCACCGCCACCTCCGTCCCCGGTTACCGGATTGCTGATGGCCTGCGGGCGCGGGGGATCAAGGTCGTGTTTGGCGGGATGCATGCCTCGGCCTTGCCGGATGAGGCCAAAAGCCATGGCGATGCGGTGGTGATCGGCGAGGCGGAATCGGTCTGGCCACAGGTGCTGAAGGATTTCCGGGCTGGTTCCCTGCAACCCTTTTACCGGGGGGAGCGGCTCCCTCTCGACAATCTGCCCACCCCCCTCTACGGCCTGCTCAAGGGTAAGTACCGCTTTCGCGGGGTGAATACTTCTCGTGGCTGCCCCTATGACTGCACCTTCTGCTCGGTAAAGCCGTTTTTCGGCGGCACGGTCCGGTTCCGCCCCATCGACGACGTGGTCCGGGACGTGGCCGCCATCCCCGAGCGGATGTACATGAACGGCGATGAAAACATCTGGACCGGCAAGGTGGAGCGGGCCATCGAGCTGTTCACTGCACTGAAGGGGATGAACAAAAAATGGATGGGCTTTGGCAGCCTCGGTCCGGTGATGTCGTCGGCGGGGGGGAAGCTCCTCGACTCCGCCCGGGAGAGTGGCCTGATCACCCTCTGGGTGGGGTGGGATGCCATGTCGGACGAAGGGCTTGCGGCTTACGGTGCCAACCGGAAGATTGGCCGGGATCGCGAGGATGCCCTGCGTAAGATCAAGGACCACGGCATCGACGTGTCGTTGTTTTTCATGCTTGGCGGGCGGGACGATTTCCTGGCCGATTTTGATCGGGCGGTTGACGTTGCCGATCGTCTCGGGGTCAGTATGCATCCTTCCCTGGTGGTGCCGTATCCGGGCACCCGGTTGTACGAAGAATATGCGTCCTATATCTATCAGGAACTGGGGTGGGAATATTACACCGGCGCCTACGCACTGTTTGAGCATCCCGACCCGGCAATGACAGCCGCAGTCCGTGAACAGAAATTTTATGAAGTGTCACTGGAACTGCTCAGTCTCGGCAGGGTCCTGCGGCACATGCTGGAGATTCCGCGGGCGAGCTTTCCGGCTGCCCATATTCTGTCGCTTATGTCACAACTGCCGGTGCGGCATGGGATGAAGATTGCCTACGAAAAATGGCAGGCAAACAGGGGACGTTGGCGTGGTTAAACCTTGGGTGATCAGGCTCGGCAATATCCTCATCTTCGTCGGGGTGAGCATGTGGGGGGTCTACGCGGTCGGCAAATACCTGCTGGGGTGGGATATTTCCGATCGGCAGGTCCTTCCCTATCACCTGGCGATGATCATTCCGGGGATGATGCTGCGGCATTACAGTGGCCTCTTTGGCCGGGTGTGGCGGTTTTTTAGCGGCAAAGATGCGGGGAAATGAAGGTCCTGTGGCCGGTTTTCAGCTGAACAATCATCGGGCAGAGTTTGATGCCGAGGTTTTCGCCTTCATCGCCCAGGGGGTCGCGCACCGCGACGATGCAGGGTTCAGCCGCCTGATGCTGCGCGGCTTCTCGCTCCAGTTTGCCGCCTCCTCTCCCTATCGCAGCTACTGCCAATCGATCGGCGTAACGCCTGATACCATCGAGACATGGCTCCATATCCCCGCTGTGAGCTCCTTTCCCCATGCCGCGAGACTGCGCCGCCTATATACTCCGGGAACAGCTGAAAAAATCGCAAGGAAGAGCCGGACGGTGGACTTAGCCCACAGCCGCGGGCCTTTCTTCCCGGACGCCTCTCTGGTGGAGCTATTGGGCTCGGTTCAGATTGCCGCCGCCCGCCGCTTTCTCTTCCCGGATCTGCAGCGGATGAAGCTGCTGTTCCTGGTGCCGTCACCCAAAATGGCGCCGGGGATGGTGATGGCGGCCGGTCTGGAGCGGTTTAAACGGGAGTTTGGCGCTGCCGGGAGCCGATTCCTGATCTCGTTTCGCGGCTTGGATCTGAAGGGTTTTGTCGCGGATCTGCGCAGGTCGGAACAGAGCGGTGAGCCGCTGGCGATCCTGGGTGCGAGTCACGGTATCGACTATTTTCTCGATGCCTGTCTGGCCCAGGGGGTGCGTTTCAGCCTTCCTTCCGGCAGCAGGCTCATGGATAGCGGCGGTTTCATGGGGCGCTATGTGGGGTGCACCCCGGAAGAATTCTACAGCAAGTGCAGGGCGGTCTTCGGCCTCGAAAGAAGCCACTGTGTAAACGCCCTCTGGATCTGTGAAAGCAGCACCGTTTACTTTGATGCCGGGTTCAGCGGGTCGGAGCAGACCGGGAACCCCCTCTGCCTGAAGGTCCCGCCACCCTGGAGTCGGGTTGAAATCGTCGATCCCTTGACCTTTCAACCGGTTGCGGACGGGGAAACGGGGCTGCTGCGGCTGTATGACCTATCGAACCGGGGGATGGCTTGCGTGGTCCAGACCGACAAGATGGGGTATCGCACCCCAGTGGGGTTCCAGGTTGTCGGCAAACTCGACAGGGAACACCCCTTGGGGCAGGTTGACCCCCGGCCGTCCCACCCCGGCGGTATGGTTATCAGCAGGCTGATGGAATTCATGATACGCAAGAAGATGGCGGGGGTCGCAACGGTTGATCGGGCTCACCCAAGGAACTACTAGGCATGGACTATTCGCTGCAATCTGCATATGTGACGGGGCTGGACCAGGACATCCTGGAGTATGTGGCTCGGGGGATGGAAAATCCCGACGAGGAGCGCTTCAACGAGCTGGCGCTACGCTCCTTCGAGCTCCATTATCATACGGTGGAGCCCTATCGGCGCTACTGCCAGGATAAGGGGGCGAAGCCCGGGCAGATCGCCCGCTGGGAGGAGATCCCGGCCGTTCCCTCGCTTGCCTTCAAGAAATTTGTGATGACCTCGTTTCCGCCGGAGCGGGCCGAACATGCCTATTTTACCAGCGGCACCACCGATCCCCTCAACAAGGGAAAGATCATGCGGGACAAGGGCGGGGTCGAACTGATCAATGCGGCCAACGGCCTTTTGACCCGTGAGTATGTCTTCCCTGACTTTGAGCGCATGCGGATGCTGCTGATGGTGCCGTCACCCAAGATGGCGCCGGGGATGGGGATGGCGGTTGGGCTGGATGTGGTGCGCCGGATGTTCGGCACCCCGGAGAGCGAATACCTGATCACGCCACTCGGCCTGAACCTGGAACTGCTGCTGTCGTCACTCCTGGAAGCTGAAAAGACGGGAACCCCTTTGGTGATCGTTGGTTCGACGGCCGGTTTCGTTTACTTCCTCAAGGCGTGCGAACGGGACGGCATCCGCTTCCGTATGCCAGCTGGGAGCAGGCTATGCGACGGCGGGGGGTACCTGGACCAGTTCGGGGAGTGTTCCCGTGAGGAATTTTATCTCAAGACCAGGGAAATTCTCGGCATCGAGGAGCACCATTGCGTCAACGTCCTCGGCATGGGGGAGATCAGCACCAATTTCTTCGACAACGTCCTGAAAGACCATCTGGCGGGCAAACCGCTCAGGCGGTTCAAGGTGGTCCCCCCCTGGACCCGGACCCAGGTGGTCGACGTGGAGAGCTTCGAGCCCGTGGAGAAGGGGCGGCCGGGGCTGTTGCGTCATTACGATCTGATCAACCGGAGCATGGTGCTGGCGGTCCAGACCGACAACATCGGTTTCGAGGTTGAGGAGGGCTTTGAGATCATCGGCCGCTGGAAAAAGAATTCGTCCGAGCTGGAGGCCGAGGCGATCAAAAACAGTCATGGCGGGAAGGTCATGACGCAATTGGTAGAATTCTTGCTAAAGAGAAACCTGAAGAAGGTCGGGACGGTATACCGGAAAATTGCGGGGCGGAGGTAACCTATGAAACCGTTTAAATCCACGCAGATCAGCGACCGGTTGATCGGGACCGGTGAGCATATGTGCACCTGCGCGGCAATTGTGGCGGACGTGATCATCGAGCAGGGACAGGGGCGGGTCTCGTTCCGTGAGACCCTGGCAAAGATTCAGGGCGAGGGGCACCTCCACACCAGGGAGGATGTTCCTGAATAGCCTAGTTCTTGATCCAAACCTGCCAAACTCTGGCTCGGCATCCTCACCTCTTGGTCTCTAGCGTAAGTCCTACAATTGCTCAAGATAGTGGAGTTCAGCTGCGTCAAGCCGGACGTCCGGTTTAAGCGGGAAGCCGGTTTTGGGGTCATTATCCGCCATGCCAATGGTCAATACCATTTGTTCTGACTGGCCCGGCAAGATTTGCCGGTAGGCCCACTGCAGCATCAGCACCCTGTTTGATTTGTCAGACAATGGAATTAAAGCCCCATCAGAAGGTTCCACGCCAATCCGGTTGGAAAAGTACGCTAAATCTGGCAGGGCATCCCCCTGCCATTCGATGAAATTGGCCAGACCGGTAAACTGTGCCGACTTTTCGTGGATGACGGGATTGCCGTAATCATAGATCCCGGCGTAGTTGTACTTGGTGAGGTCGATGTGGCTCTCATAGTAATAGAGCCGGTCCCGGGTCCACCCCACATTGCCGATGGAGGTGCCGTAGTCGCCTACCCACGGTTCGTCGCCGTAGACATAGCAGTATGAAGCCCGACTGTTTCCGATATTGGTCAAGCGGTTTACCAGGGTGAAGAAGCGGTCGCCGGCGTGGTAGATCATGTAGCGGTCGACCCGTACCGGAACAGTATCGAGCCGGACCAGGTGGCTGCTCTTGATGATTAGTTGGTACTGGGAGGCGAAGATAACCCTGCTGCCGAGGAACTCCCAGTTGCTCGGTGGAATCTGGATTCGGGGATCCGATGCCGGGAAAATCGCTTCATTGGCGTTACACCAGAGGTGGTGCCATTCTCTGCCGTTATAAATGGCAACCCCGGTTTCGTTCATCTTCAGTTCGGCGTTCTCGTAATGGGAATAGGGGAGGCCGCCGCCGACAAAGAGTCCCTTGACGGCCTTCTTACCATCGTCGACAAAGCGGCCGAAGCAGGCGAGGAATTTGCTCCCGTCGGGGAAAAAGGTGACGAAGTAACCGCGCCCTCCCTTTTCGTGCCACTGATATTTGAGATACGGCCGGCCTTTGTCAACGCTTGTTTCGCTGCGCCAGCGGGCGTAGAGCGCCTCGAATTCAACCTTGCCGATCAGTCGCTGGTATTCGCCGAGGAGAATGTCGTGTTTAACTTCGAAAAGATGGCCGTTCTCGCCCTTGAGCAGATAGAGCCCTTCAAGGGGACCATCCAAATCGAAGCGGGTGGTGGCGCAAAAAAATACGATGAGTAGCGTGAACACCAGGGCTGTGCCGGTCAGTTTTCGGTTCTTCTCTGCGATGGTGGATAAGGTTCGCTTGAGCATAATTTTCCTGGAAGAGTGTAACGAATAGGCGGAGGTGTTCTCGTTAATCATAAAAGTATATGTTTTTCAGTAACATGTAAAGTTAATTTGCTTTTACGAGGACTCTATAGAATGTCTCCCATTGGGGGTTGTATGGTTTAGTGAATTGTGGGATAATCCTTTGAAGGTGAACCAGCTCAGGCTTATGGGCCAAGTATCTACGTATTTGCAGTTTTCGAGAGACCATCGTGAACCTGAAAAAATCCACCGCCGTTCTCAACGGCTTCATCCATGACTTTACCGCCGGCTACTGGGTAGCTGCCATGATTGCTATCGCGGTGCTGCACGATATGCACCATACCTACCCGACCGTCACTGTTATCTTGAACAAACTTGAACGTATCTTCTTCTGGCAGAGCATTGTCGCATTGGTAGTAATCCTGGCTACCGGTGCCGGACGCACCTTCACCTACGTGGATAACTGGTATGGCGAGGATTCGGAAGATGCCCGCCGGCGCATGCTGTTTATCAAGCATATTATCCTGTTCATTGTCTTTGGCATCGGCTACTGGTTTGTCTTTGGCATGACCTTCCATGCAGGCATATAAAGCAATAACTCCGCCATATGACAACTCTTTTTGGATAATCACCCAGTTGTCCGAAGGCCGTCCGTCCCATGCCTGTCAATGGGGACGGCAGTCAGCTGCGATTGGCGGCTTGGATTTTGCACTATACAAGGTTCTGTTTTAGGTTTGTAGATTGGCAAAGGAGCAAGGATGAAGATAAAAAGAGTAGCCCTCATCACTCCTCCCTACCACTCCGGTGTCGTCGAATCGGCCGGGACCTGGCTGAACGTCGGCTTTGTCTATATCGCCGGCGCTTTGCGGGCGGCCGGTTACGAGGTGGACTACTACGACGCCATGTCGCTCTGGCACAAGTGGCCGGAGATCCAGCAGCGGATCGAGGCGTTTCGCCCCGACGTGGTGGCCACCACCGCCTATACCGCCTCCGTTGTGGATGGGGTGAAGCTTCTCGCCTTCGCCAAGGAGATCAATCCCGACATCGTCACGGTGCTCGGCAATGTCCACGCCACCTTCTGCTATGACGAGCTTCTCCAGGCCGACCGTGCGGTAATCGACTATATCGTCCGCGGCGAGGGAGAGGTCACGCTGCCGGAGTTGCTGAACGGACTCAATGCCGGTGCCGATCTGCAGCAGATCGCCGGCCTCGCCTTTTGGCGGGATAACGGGGTGGTGGTGACGCCAAAACGCGCTTACATCCAGGACCTCGACGCCCTTCTTACCGCCTGGGACCTGGTGGAGTGGCCAATCTATTCCTATCGGGCCAAGAACAACGCCCGGCTCGCCATCGTTTCCTCCTCGCGCGGCTGTCAGCAGAAATGTTCGTTCTGCTCCCAGCAGCTGTTTTGGGCCCAGACCTGGCGGGCCAGGAGCGCCGAGCACTTCGTCGCCGAGTTGCAGATGCTGAGCCAGAAGTACGGCGTCGAGGTGGCGATGCTGGCCGACGAGATCCCCACCTTCGACCGGGTGCGCTGGGAGAGGATCCTCGACCTGATGATCGAGCGGCAGGTGCCGGTCAAGCTTCTGATGGAGACCCGGGTCGATGACATCCTCCGGGACGCGGACATCATGGATAAATACCGGCGGGCGGGGGTGGAGCACATTTATGTCGGGGTAGAGGCGGGGACCCAGGCGACACTTGACCTGTTCAAGAAGGATACCAAGGTCGAGCAGTCGAAGGCGGCCATCGACCTGATCAATAACGCCGACATCGTCTCGGAGACCTCCTTTGTCCTCGGCCTGCCGGATGACACCCCGGAGACCATCGCCGCCACCATCGAGCTGGCCAAGCACTACAACCCGGACATGGCCTTCTTCCTCGCCATTGCCCCCTGGCCCTACGCCGAACTCTACCCAGAGTTGGAACAGTATGTGGCCACTAAGGATTACCGCAAATACAACCTGGTGGAGCCGGTGGTCAAGCCGAAAAACATGACCCTCGCAGAGCTGGAGCGGGAACTGGGGAAGGCGGCGCAGCTGTTCTACATGCACAAGTTCCAGCGCCTCCACGAGCTCACCCCATGGAAGCAGGAGTTCATGCTCTCCGTCCTCGACCTCCTGATCAACCATTCCTACCTGGCCGGGCAGATGAAGTCTGCCATGCGTGACGGAAAGGAGATGCCAGCGGAGGTAAAGGCGCTCCTGCAGAAGGTCAAGGGGCATAAAGTCGGCATTCACCATCAGGCCATTGCGCCGCTCCCCTGAGAAGAGCGCGGAAGTGCGGAAGCGGATAAAAAAGGGGGGACAGGCATAAGCCCGTCCCCCTTTTTCTATTTTTCTAGATCTTCGCTTCCGCTCTTCCGTGTTAGATCCTCACCAGCTCATACTTCCGCGTCCCCAGCCCCAGCTTTTCCGCGTGCTTTAGCTGTACCTCCCAGTCGATCTCCGGATGGACCCCGCGGAACTTGTCGCCGCCCGGTTCAAAGCCGCTGGTGAGTGCCGTCCCCTGGTTCCCTACTGCGTTGTTCACCAGGTCGGCGCAGGCCTGGTCGAGGGCCACCGGGTCGGTGGAGGCGCAGATGCCGATATCGTTAACGATCGGGGCGTCGGCATGGCCGTAACAGTCGCAGGCTGGGGAGACCTGGGTGATGAAGTTCATAAACAGCGCCTTTTCGCCTTTGCCTTGCAACGCCCCGAGGGCGAACTCGCACATCTTCTTCATTACCAGGTCGGACGCCTCGTTCCACTGGACGTTGATCGCTTTTGTCAGACAAGCGGTGATGCAGCGGCCGCAGCCGGCGCATTTCTCCGGGTCGATCTTCGCCTTCCCTTCGATGATGGCGATGGCGTCATGGGCGCAGGACTTCAGGCAAAGGCCACAGGCGGTGCAGAATTTATCCGCCACCTTTGGCGCCACCGTGGAGTGCTGCATCAGTTTCCCCGCCCGGCTGGAGCAGCCCATGCCGAGGTTCTTCAGGGTCCCGCCGAAGCCGGTCAGCTCGTGGCATTTGAAATGGGAGACCGCCAGCAGGACATCGGCTTCGACAATCTCTGCGCCAATCGGCACCTTCTGCAACAACTCCCCCGCGATCTCTACCGTTACCTCCGTATGGCCGCGCAAGCCGTCGCACATCACGAGCGGCGCCCCCACCACCGCATAGGCAAAGCCGTTCTCGATGGCGCAAGAGAGCGCCGAGACCGCTTCCTTCCGCTCGCCGGGGTAGAGGGTGGAGGAGTCGGTGAGAAACGGCTTCCCCTGGCATCCCTTGATCTCATCCACCACCCGCCGGACGAAGATCGGCCGGACAAAAGTATGGTTCCCCCGTTCGCCGAAGTGGACCTTGACCGCCACCAGATCACCGGCGCTGATCCGTTCGCGGATGCCGCAGCTCTGCAGCAGCCTGCCGATTTTGTCGAACAGGTTTTCCTTATGGCCGGCGCGCATGTCGGCGAAATAGACCTTGGCTTGCATGGTATCCCTCCTGGAATTATCGGTATTAATGCGGAATTTGTATCGGCTGCTGTGTCGAAAGCTACCATAGAACAGCCAGGTTTTCAATGACATCCGCCGCTTTCGGCAAAAGTTTTGTTTGCGGTCGGCGGAAAATGTGATATGTAACCTAATGAGTATTCGCACAACTTACAGACGGGGAGCGGACATGGCCGGAACTGAGCAGAAGCGTGAAATCTGGATCTTGGGGCTGGGCAACCGGCAGGAGCGCTGTGTGATCCTCTGCAACTACCTGGAGCAAGGGGGATATCATGCCAGGATTGCCGATCTGGCTGAGGTTGCGGCTGGGAAGCCCTTGGGAATTCTGCTTGACCTATCCCCCTATTCGGCGGATGGCTGGGGGATTTTGCTGCGCCTCAAGAATGACCCCCTTACCCGGGATATCCCGGTGCTCCCGGTCTATCTGAGCGAAGAGGGGAAGGTGGGGGGAGCGTTTCCGACCGCCGGGTTTTTTACCCTCCCCGTGGATCCGGAGTATCTGTCTGAGAAACTGACCGTGCTCGGCCTGACCGAGGAAGTGGAAGAGTGGGACCTGCAGGCCATGCTGATATCCAGGAGTGGCGAGGAGCAGGTCTCCAAAGTGGTGGAATCGCTAGGGTTCGAAGTGGTCAAGGCCTATACCGGCAAGGAAGCCGTGGCGCTCGCCACCATCGGCCGCCAGTACCTGGCGTTTTGCCTCCTGATGCTCCCCGATATGTCCGCATTCGAGCTGCTGGAGCGACTCCGCCTCTATCCACAGACCAGGAATATCCCGTTTTTCGTGATGATCAAGGATGGCCTGAAGGAGGGGGAAAAGGTCGCCATGAGCCGGGAGATCGCCACTCTGGTGAGGAAAAAGGAGCTGTCCCAGGAGGAGTTCCTCGGATTCATGCGGCGGCGGGGGTAGGAATGCTCAGACGAACAACTTGACATGATACTATAAATTGGTATAAGGTTAATCATGACCTGGACGGTTGAGCTGACGAACAAGGCCAAGAAGCAGACGGACAAACTACCTAAAGCAGTTCGGGACAGCCTCATGCTCCTGATGTACGAGATCACGGCATCCGGCCCTGTCCGCGGCAACTGGTCGAACTACTCCAAGCTGTCGAGCACTGAGCATCATTGTCACCTGAAAAAAGGAAAACCGACTTACGTGGCAGTTTGGCGTGAGGACAAAGGAAGAGTAAGGTTTGTGGAGGTAACGTATGTTGGGACACACGAAAAAGCGCCATACTGAAGAAGTGGAGGCCCGCTTCATCGGTACCCCTGAGAATATCAGAAAGCTTCGCCGGGCGGCTCGCGCCTTTAATGTTGTGGATGCCACCAAGGGGAAACTCCCGCCGGAAGACGAGAAAAACTGGACCATGGAAGAGGCGTTCCCCGAAATGGCCTGGAATGCGGGTGGAGTATCGATTCGCGGTGGCAGGGCAAAAGAGGGACTTACCCAGCGGCAACTTGCCGAGCTTACCGGTATTCCCCAGCGGCACATCTCCGAGATGGAGAACGGTAAGAGGCCTATCGGCAAGGAGCTCGCCAGAAAGCTGGCAAAAGCTCTCAAAGTCGACTATCGGGTGTTTTTGTAGCAGCTTTTTGGACTGTCCAATTCGGGGGAAAATCAGTCCGAGGATCGGAAAGCGGAATGAAAAAGGCCAAGAGGTAAATTCTCTCGGCCTTTTGTTTTACTGGTCCCCGGTCCCTGGATTTCACTGTCCCCCCTCCGTTCAAGCCGGGCGAGGGACCTGCTTCGAATTGGACTGTATTAAGGTGTGGAAGTGTGATATTGATGGGAGTAATTATTCCATTTGGGTAGATCACCGGTTCATGCGCGCGCGTGAACCGGTGAATAACGAGTTAGATCAAAGGGAAAAACATGAATTGGTTAACCGCTGGAATAGCTTTCATTCTCGGAGTCGGAGCTGGATGGATAGCGACTGGAAGTCACTGGGATGTTCTCTTCACGTCATATGTCCCGGCATTGGCAACGTTACTAGCGGCATTTTACGGTGCAAAATACGCCTTTGAGTTCCAACGGAAAAAAGAGGCAGAGGACAATAAAAAGAAGGATTTAGTAAATGCAAATATAGCCATTTTCAACTTGATGAGGATGGCGAACTCCCTATTGGTTTTCAGAAAGCAAATCATAGATCCTTTTAGAGGTAAACCTACAGCTTTTCTGGAAATCCCCCCCGTGCTTCATGCGGTTGGAGAAGACATAAAGATAAACCCAGAATCACTTTACTTCTTGCTTGAAACGAAAGAACGAAACTTGCTCGGAGAAATAATAGTTGAAGAAAGTAGATATTTAACTGCAATTCAGTCCATTAATGAGCGCTCCACTCTACATCGGAACGAGATTCAACCTTTACTTGAGCGAGCGGGGTTCCCGGAGAGAGGGTTGTTCTCACTTGAACAAATTGAGCAAGCACTCGGCTCTCGAATGTTCGTTACGATAAATCAAGCAACTGATCAGGTCATTGCTCACGTAGATCAGACAATCACGAGTATACAGGCTGTGTCAAATAAGCTTGTTGACTGTTTGAAGAATATGCATCCAGATGAATGTGTTATCAGATACTACCTACCAGAATGATCTAACATGCGCTCAGACCGTGATCGAGCGTAAACCACGCCCGGCAGGTCAAGCGCAACAGCGTTATGCAGCAAGGAAGACGTGGAGTCGAACTTGAATGAATATTCCTAATGTCGTCCAATATATTGTTTCTAATTTGGCAGTCGACGAAACTGTCTCTGAAATTTGGCTGATTGGTTCTCAAGCATCTGGGATGGCGACGGAAAAGTCTGACTGGGATCTCCTAGTATTCTCCAGTCGAGAGCCGAACGAAAGCGCTCGTCGCTCCGATCTCGTCGATGTTCTTTGGAAAGGGCCAACTGGTAATGTGTTGGCTGAAGGTCAGTCGAAACACTACATGCTGAACTTTAGTGATTTCCAATGGAAAGAAGGCGAATATGGGAAGGCTCGCTATAGAGGTAGGCGGTTCAATGATTTCCCCGAGGGGGTGGCTCGAAACGCAAATGAGCCACTCCAGTTTTTCACAGAGTGCGTGGCTGTTCGGTTATGGCCGTAAGGGGAATAGGTGTCAAACCTACACGTTTGACAGTCCCGATAATTGGCTGAAATAACAGGAGTTCCCAACCAGACAGTTGGACACCGCCCGCCCGAAAAAGCACGAGATGAAAATGGGGACGGATTTATTTAGTTAGAACAAAGGGGAATACAGTTCCCAACCAAAACATTGGACCTGCCCGAAAACCTCCGCAGGTCAGCGGCTGACCTGTTACTCAGTTTGCAAACCGAGAGCGGCCTTAGCAGTAGAAAGAATTGAGATCGTAGTGGCAAAAAAACCGGAGGACAACACTCATGAGTCTTAATGATCTTGAAAGTCGTATTGATGCAATCGAGGCACGGCTTGCCAGGCTTGAGGTGCCTCAATCGCAGCCCGCCGCTCGCCCGCAACCAGCCGTGGCTGCACCTGTGGCTAGGCCAGCTGTCCGCACTGCGCCTCCGGCGCAATCCCAAAAAGAATCGCAACTCATCGGCAACATTCTCGGGTGGGGTGGGGCCATCGCGCTTCTGCTGGCAGCGTCGTATCTCATCCGGCTAGCGGTCGACAGCGGCTGGCTGACGCCGATCAGGCAGGTCGCTTCCGCAGCGGTTTTCGGTCTGATGCTGATCGGATCCGGCTTTGCCCTGCGCAGGAACGATCGGGAATATGCCGGACTGCTTCCAGCAGCGGGGATCGCCGTACTATTTCTCGCGATCTACGGGGCCCACCTCTACTACCACCTTATCGGCGTACAAGAGGCTGGAGCCGCCATCATCATCGTGTGCGGCGCCTCGCTTTGGCTCTGCAGGGCTTTCGAGAGCGACCTGTTCGCCCTTTTTGCCGTGGTCGGCTCATACTTTGCCCCATTCCTTCTCGCGGGCGCTGCAGGCTCCCTCACCGACGTGGCGATCTACTACTCGGCTTGGAGTGTCGTGTTCAGCGTCTTTTCCATCTGGCACGGCCGCAGGCTTATCTATCTGCTGGCACTCTACCTGGCGCTCATCGGCTTTGACATGCTCTGGCGGGTGCAGGGGGGAGACCAATGGCTCGCAGTCATCGCTTTTCAAACCGTCCAGTTCGCGATTTTCGGCATCGCTACCGCCATGTTCTCGGTCCATAATGACGAACCTCTCGAACAACAGGACGCGCTCGGGCATTTGCCGCCGCTCTTGCTCTTCTATTTTCTGCAGTACACCCTGTTGAACCAGCATTTGCCCGACATTGCACCCTGGATCGCGATAGGCAGCCTGGCCGCTCTTGCCCTGATCTTTGCGATCGCCCGTTACTCCTTGCAAGAGCAACTTCCGGGCGGGGAGCTCCTGTTGTGGGGTTATGCTGCACTAGTACTGTTCCATGCGGGCTACCTCGAATCCGTGCCGAAGGAATGGGGGCCCTGGGTCGGTTTTCTGCTGGTCCCCCTTGTCGCGCTGGTAAGTATCCGAAACGAAGACGGTTTTGGTTCGCGATGGCCGATCTGGGTCGCCGTTGGCATCATCTTCACGGTGAACTGTCTGCGCATCATCTTTAATACCGATATTGACACGGTGCCTGCACGGCAATTGCTCCCCGTCGCCTACGCTCTGCTCCTGTATCTCGGTTACTGGTTCTGCCGCCAAAAGGAGCTGCTCGGCAGCGCGACAATGCTTCTGCTCGCCATGGGCCACATCTGCGCCATGGCCGCGGCAATCCGCCTTCTGCATGAACCGATCGCCGAATCTGTAGTCTGGGGAGTCCTCGCCATCGGCTGTCTTGGGCTGTCGCTGTACGTGAAGGACAAACAGATGGGGCAATCATCGCTGGCCGTATTCGGCGCCACCGCAGTTAAGGTACTGCTCTACGACCTGAGCGGCGCGTCCACGATCGCGCGGATCATCGGGCTCCTTGTTCTCGGGGTGACCTTCTACGTCGGCGGGATGCTTTACCAGCGCCTTCTAGTAAAGCAGACATAACTGCTGATAGCTGCAGATACTTAAACCCTTCAAATCTTCACCGTCTTATACAGGAAATTCTTGAACTTGAAGAAGCGTTTTCGCTCTGCTTTGTCCCCCTCCAGATCGCCGTTTGCCGCCTTCAGGTGCCGGGCGATCTCCGGCATGGTTCTGCCGGCCACCAGCTTGCTTCGATCAATGACCAGTCTGACCACATCCCGGGAAATGAGGCTCTGGGAATACGGTTCATAGACAGCCTGCCAGAAATCCTGGCCAGTGCCGATGCTGGTCAGGATCTCCGCTGCCAGCTGTTCGTTCAGCTCCAGAGTTGCAGCCGGCGGAGCCTCCTTCAATCCGTCGCGGATTGCCCGGCGGATGTCGTCACCGGTAACCAGTTCTCCCTTCCTGAAGAATAGCCCTCGCAGCAGAAGGCTGCGGAGCTCGCGGATATTTCCCTTGTAGTGGTACCCCACCAGCACCTGCTTTGCCTCTTCGGTGAGGATGGGGGACTCGTCCCGCGCCTCGTCCTTGCCGCGGTACGTGCGGTAAAGCTTGCCGAGGAAATGGGTTGCCAGATCCGGGATATCCTCACGCCTTTCGTTAAGGGACGGGACCCTGACCGCCAACTCGGAAAGGCGGTGGTAGAGGTCTTCGCGGAAAGCTCCCCGACCAATCAGCTCCAGCAGGTTTCGATTGGTGGCCGCCACCAGCAGGACGCGGCTGAACCGCTCCACGTTGTCGCCCAGCCTCACGAACCCGCCGTTGTCTAGAAAACGCAACAGCTGCACCTGGGTCTTCGGGTCGGCATCGCCGATCTCGTCGAGGAAGACGATGCCGCCGTGGGCCTCTTCCAGGATTCCCTTGCGGTCGCTGTAGGCGCCGGTGAAGGCCCCCTTCTTGTGGCCGAACAGCTCGGAGTAGGTGAGTTCGCCGCTGTAGGCGGCGATGTTGCATTTTTTCACCGGCAGTTCGGTGCCGGGGCTGATCTCCGCCCGGTACATCTCGTTCAGCTTGTTGTAGAGATTGTTGAAGAAAAATTCCTTGCCGGCGCCGGTCTGGCCAAGCACCAGGATCGAGGGGAGGCCAATGGTCGCCTCCTGGAGGACGTTCTTGCTCCAGAGGTTGATCCGGTTGGAGAGCGGCACCGACACCGTATTGATGAAGTCGACGATCTCCTGGGCCTTGCGGCTGTTGCCGATGATGTTCCCCAGCCGGTACGAGGAAACCTGCGGGTCTTTGTAGGCCACATCCGATTGCAGCCGGTTCACTTCGCTTTGGAGCCGCTCGATCCGCTGGATGTCCGAGATGTGCCGGGAGGTGAGGCGCTCGATGATCTGCAGTATCCGCTTGTGTTCCTCGGTGAAGTAGGCGGGCTGCAGGGAGTTAAGGCAGATTACCGCGATCACCTCGTCATCACTGACCACCGGCACCGCGATTTCGCTCCGGATCTGCTCGCTCATGGAGCGGTGGAAACCTTCACCCTGCTGTTCCTGCTCGACTATGGCGATGATCTTCGGCTGCTTGGCCCATGCCACGTAGCCGGTCAGGCTTCGCTCTTCCGGCGGCAGCTCATGGCCGCCGATCCTGAAGGGGGGGATCTTTTTCTTCAGCCACTCCTTGTTCTTGGCGCCGACAATGGCGCCACTGTCATCCTCTACCACCAGCCAGTTGCCGTCCTCCCGCTCCTGGACAATGGCGATACTGCCGGTGTCGGCGCCGATCAGTTCGGTCGCCTTCGACAGCACCTTGGTCAGGAAGGGGCGCAGCTCCTCGTTGCGCTCCTGCAAGAGATCGGTAATTTCGGCGAGGACCTTGATCTCCAGATGCTCGCCTCCGATCTCGAAAATGACCCGTTCCACCATTTCGGCGTGGGTCTGCAGGAGTCCCATTTCGAAATCGCTGAAACGGTGGAGTTCCCGGGTGAAATAGTTGACCAGACAGATCACCTTGTGGGTATCCGGCTCATAGCGGGGGACTACGTAGAGGGAGCGGAGCGCCATCTTCTCGGTGAGGGCGCGTTTCTGCAGCAGATGTTGAGTCAGGTCGGCAAAGAAGAGTGGCCGCAGCAGCCGCTCGTCGGCAATCACCGCGTCGTCCCCAATATAGCGGGAGATCAGCGATTTCCCCTTTTGCAGATCGATGGCCCCCTGGGCATCGTACTGAGCCTTCAGCTCAGGATCTTCCGCGTGGCTGGCAAGGATCTCCAGCGCCCGTTCGCCATCCTTGCCGGTGACCGGTACCAGTACCGATGCCAGCGTCAGCCGGTCGATCAGCCGCACTGCCGACCTGACCATCAGGGTGGCGGCTTCCCGTTTTTTGTATTCCTCCACCCGGCGCGCCAGCAGGAGCTGTTGGTGGTACTTGCGGGCGTGGTCGATGTTGTCGGCGATGGATGCGGCAAACTCTCCCAAAAGCGATTTGGCGCGGCCGGTCAGTACCTCAGCGGGGCGGTCCAGATCGACGCAGATCACCCCGATCGATTTGCCGAGGCTGGTGAGCGGCAGGAGATAGGTGGCGCCGATGTTGAACCGTTCGGAGAATCCCTTGTCGAGCGGCAGGCCGTGCTCTATGGTGTCGCGGAACTCAGCCGGGTACTGGGCGACGAAGACGCTAGAAACCATGGCGTCTCGGGAGATGATCGGGAAGGTTTCTTCGTGGATCTGGTCGGCAAAGGGGCCAGCGGCGTAGACGCAGGAGAGGGCGCCCCGGGTCAGGTCCTCCAGGTAGACCCTGATTCGTTCCCGTCCCGACACGAGCCTGATCCCTTCTGCGGCTGCGAACAGCATCTCTGCAAGGTTTTCCTTGCCGTAACTGCCGATTTTTTTCCGCAGTTGGCCGATCTGCGAGGTGATAGAATCCATAGGCGCCTCTGAGTAGAATTGTTACACGATGGTGATTATTTTACGGCATACGGGGCAGGAAAGTCAAGGGGGGACGGGACTCGGGACTCGGCTTCTTTAGCTCAGCCCTTTGCGGATCTGGTACAACTCATCCATGTTGAGCTCGTTCAGCTCGTAGTATTCCCGCTCCAGTTCTTCCACGTAAAAGCGGTCGAGGCCGGAGTTTTCCAGGAAATCCTCCCGGAGCGAGATGTCCTGCTCGGCGATGATGCGGGGGAGGAGGTTGTGGATGTAGATCGCCTCCTTCTTGATGGTGAGGACCGTCTCTTCGAATAGGTTTTCCGGGATTTCGTCGCTGATCAGCTTCTTGTGGCGGAGCTCTTCGGTGACTTCCAGTTTCAGGGCATCCTGGTCCGCCTTGGTGGCGTACTTGGAATAGAAATTCCGAATCCGCTCCCGCACGTGCTCCATCAGGATTAGGAAGAGGCGCTCCTCGTTGTCGATTTCGGTCAGCTGCTCAAGCAGCGCCGACACCGACAGGCGGTTCTCCTCGATCTCGGTCAGCCCCTTGACTAGGGCCGTAACCTTTTTCCGGCCGTAGTTCCCCATGTATTTGTTGTCGAAGAGACCGGCGAAGAACAGCTCTTGGAACAGGCCGGGATTCAGGACGTCGAATTTGGTCTTGTTCCCCAGCATGCTCCTGATCATCTCCTCCGAGATCTTGACGTTCTCCATGAAGGCCAGCTGGTTGATGACCGAGGCGGTGGCGTCGTAGCGGTCGAAGTAGGTGATGATGTAGGAGAACCCCTCCAGGAGCGAGATTTTGGCGCCGTCGCGGATCTTCTCGTCGCAGGCCTTGCTGGCGTCGAGCAGGATCTCCTCGAAGGTGTGGTCGCGGTTCTCTGCCGCCCGTTTTTTTGCATTGAGGAGCTTCAGCATGTCGTCCCGGTCGATGGTGCTCTCGATCTGCCGCTCCGAGAGGAAGATTCCGGCCAGGATCTGGCGGGTCTCCGAGATGTAGTCGTGCTCCTCCATGTCCACCAGTTTCTTGTCTTTTTTCAGCATTTCATCAAGGGTATAGAATAAGGCGCCAGGAATCTTGTTGCGCACGGACAGAGTCTTGAGCCTTGTCAGCCGAGCGTTCTCCAGCTTGTTGATTTCGCCGCGGCTGTTGCAGCCGATCAGGATATTCTTGTATTCGTCGACGATCCGCTTGTTGTCCGGGTGCTTGTACATGACGTCGATGCGGATCCGCTCCTGCTGGTAGCGGTCAAGGCCGTAGTCATTAGCCATGATGGAAAGGGTCGTGAAATCCTCGTCGGCGATCTTTTTGTTCTTGAAATAGAGCGATTTGAAGAGGTCCCGGTATTCGGCGTGCTTTTTGTCGATCAGCTTGAAGAGGAATAGCTGGGCGCCAGGTTCGCCGAGGAGGGCGAAGATCTCTTCGATGATGGCGTTGTCGTTCTCGTCGCCGATAGCGGTGGAGCGTTTGATGGTCTTGCCGAGGAGCTTGACCAGGTCCTCCTGCTGCTTCTTCAGCGACGTCTTGAGACTTTGGGAATTGATAAAGAAAAAGTAGTTGCAGACCGCGTTGCCGTCGAAAAAGATGCGGTCGAAGGTCTGGGCCCCGTCGGTCCGGTCGGTGAATTTCAGGGTGCCGCTCTGGTTGTCGTAGAGGGCACCGTACATCACTAGACGATTGTTGACCTCTCCCTTGGCCAGGTCGGAGAGCGGCTGGTCGACGCCAAACATATATTCACAGAACGAGCCGCCGTTGCCGGCGTACTTGATGCCGTCCTTGCCGAGTATGAACTCGTTCCCCGGCGAAAAGAACCGGAGTTGGCCGTCTTCGCCTTCGCCTGCGCTGAAGAAATAGCGCTGGTGCGCGTCGGCGCCGGCCACAATGGCGTAATACTCGATCTGGTTTGAGGTCATGCCGTGAAGTCGAATGTCGTTGTGCATGGTTCCGTCCGGTTGTCAGGCTGAAGGCTGAGGTCAGAAGTCAGAAGGCAGAAGGCAGAAGGCAGAAGGCAGAAGGCTAACCCCTCAGGCCTCGTGAAGCTGACCAGTCAGCTGGTATTTGGTTGTTACTCTGTTTCAAGAGTCATGCCGTCGTAGGCCAGTTCTACCGTGGCCGGCAAGCGTTCCCCATCCGCGTAGGCAACCTCGTGGGTCAGATGGGTAAGAATGGCGCGGCGTGGCTGTAGCTTGGCCACCACATCCAGGGCTCCCGCAATGTTCAAATGGGTGACATGGGGGGTGTAGCGCAGTGCGTCGATGATCAGCAGATCCAGTCCCTGGAGGAGCTCCATGGAAGCGGCTGGGATCAGGCTTACGTCGGTCAGGTACGCCAGATTGTTGATCCGGTAGCCGGTGGAGCGCATGTGGCCGTGGACCAGGGGGATCGGCACCACCCTGCAGCCGAACAGCTGGAACGGACCATGGATCACGTGCGGTTCCAGCAGCGGCGAATAGCCGGCAACCTCAAGCCCCTTGAAGATATAGCCGAAATTGGCAGCGACCACCCCCATGGTTTCCTGGTCGGCGTAGCAAGGGATTACCCGCTTGTGGATGAAGTGAAAGCCGCGCAGGTCATCGATGCCGTGGATATGGTCGGCATGGGAATGGGTGAAGAGCACCGCATCGATGTGGGGGATCTTTTCCCGCAGTGCCTGCCTTCTCAGGTCGGTGGAAGTGTCCACCAGGATATATTGCTGTCCGTCGGTTTTGACCAGGATTGAGGCGCGGGTTCTTTTATCGCGGGGGTCTGCCGAAGTGCAAACCGGGCAACCGCAGCCGACCATCGGAACCCCGGTGGAGGTGCCGGAACCGAGGATAGTTATCTGCATAAGGGCCATTCCTTCGAATATGCGTACAAATTACCATTTTTGGCCCACTCAGGCAAGGTATTTGTCCTTGCCAGGGGGTGGAAATGCCGCTACAATTCCTCTATGCAGACAGGAGCCACCCCATGCGGATAGCAATGATCACCCCTCACTATCACCCTGCCGATCGGGGCAATGCGGTGACGGTGCGGCGCCTGGAAAAACATATCGGCAGGATGGGGGGGGAGGTAAAGGTTTTTTCCCTCGATGTCGCCCCTGCCGAGGAGATTGGCCGGACCATGGCACTGGACCCCCCTGATCTGATCCATGCTTTGCATGGCTACTCAGGTGGCAGGGTAGCCTGGCCCATCGCCCAGGCGCATGGTATCCCCTATCTGGTGACCCTCACTGGCTCTGATATATATGAAGCCCTTGCCGATGGGCGACGCGACGAGACGCTGGCGGCGCTCAAGGGGGCAACGTCGCTGGTGGCCTTTGACAAAAGCGTCAAACTGCGGCTGGCCGACCATTTTCCCCTGCTGGCGGCGAAAACTGCCGTGATCCCCCAGGGGGTCGAACCGCCGGAGGTGCATGGTTCGTTGCTGGGCGCCGGTACCAAGGGAGAGGGGGATTTCACCTTTCTGCTCCCAGCAGGTCTGCGGCCGGTGAAGAACGTACTGTCCCCGCTGGCGCCACTGGCTGAACTTTACAAGACGGAACCACGGGTCAGGTTGCTGCTGGCTGGCCCGGTCATTGATACAGCCTATGCGGCCATGGTCCTGGAGCAGCTGGAAGGCCATCCCTTTGCTCAATATCTTGGGAGTATAACCCACAACGCCATTGGCGCACTCTACCGGGGAGCGGATGTGGTGCTAAACACCTCACGCTTCGAGGGGGGGATGGCTAACAGCCTGCTGGAGGCGCTGGCGTTCGGCAAACCGGTCCTGGCGGCCGCCATCGAGGGGAACCGCTCGCTCATAAGCGATGGCAAGACCGGCCTCCTTTACCGGGACCAGGTGGAATTCCTGGCAAAGGCCCAGCGCCTCCTGACGGATGCGCCGCTCCGGCAGCGGCTCGGTGAAAATGGAAAGCGGCTGGTGCGGGCGGAGTATACTCCCGAGCGGGAGGCCGCGGCTTATCTGGAGCTGTACAAAAAGATTGTTGCAGGAGCACACCCTTTCGGCTGCTGACCTGCTTCGCCCCATCGTTTCCCCTCTCGGATAACTTAACGACTACAGCCAAAACAAAAGTCAAAACCTGCACGCGGATAACATCTGAACAAACCGGATAAAATCGGATTAAACATTAAGAAAAAGGGTTTTGAACCAAAGCTTTTCAATCCGCCTTTTTCCGATTTGATCCGCGTCCAATTGGTTTAAGCCTTTGCTTCGGCATTGTAAAAAAAATTCCTCCCTTCGGGAACTTTCTGCCGCTTCCTCCTGTCTAAAGCATAAAACGGGGAGATTCCCCGTACGACAAGGAGGGAGTTATGCGCATCGTACTAATGGTAATCATGGGGATCTGTCTGGCTACCGGCGCCTGGGCCGGCACTGTCGGCAATGGGGTCGAGGTGACGATCAACTCGGACACGGGGCGGGTTCTCCCTCTCTATCCGGCGCCGTCGCGGCCAGGGATTCTCAAGGTCTATGCCGAGGCGGTCAAGGGGGAACAGTACACGATTACCGTCCGCAACCGGCTCGATCGGCGGATCGGTCTGGTACTGGCGGTGGATGGCCGCAACATCATTACCGGCAAAAAATCGTGGCTGGGGAACAGCGAGCGGATGTACATTCTGGAGCCGTATGGGACCGGGGAATACAAAGGTTGGCGCACGGCCGGGGACCGGATCAACCGCTTCTATTTCACTGAGACCGCCGATTCATACGCCGCAGCCTTCAGGGATCAGTCGGCCATGGGCGTGATTGCGCTGGCTGTCTATCCGGAGGTGCAACGGCTTCCACCGCCGGCAGAGCTTTCCGAGTCGGCCCCCGCCGCTTCACAGCGCGATACTGCCGGGGCAGCTGCCGCCTCACGGGCCAAGTCCGAGGCAAAGAGTGCCGGCACCGGCTACGGCCGTCCGGAATATTCCCCCTCCCGAGTTGTCGCCTTCGAGCCAGAAGGGGCGGCGCTGGAGAAGATCTACGTGCGCTACGAGTGGCGCGAAACACTCTGCCGGCAAGGTATCATAGCCTGCCAGCCGGCGGAGCCGCCTAACCGCCTCTGGGATGATAACGACTATGCGCCACCGCCTCCCGGCCGGCGCTGAACAATTTACAGGGTGCTGGCTTGCCATTGCCGAAAAATAAAGGCCGCTTCAATCGAAGCGGCCTCGTTATATTCCGGTTTCCACCTTCTGTAGAAACTCGCGCACCATCGGTGCAAACGTCTCGTGCTCCAGGAGAAAGGCGTCGTGGCCGTAGGAGGATTGGATCAGGTGGTAGTCGACCGGCTTCCCCAGCTCCTTCAGGGCATTGACCATTTCCTCGGTCTGGTAGGGGGGGTAGAGCCAGTCGGAGGTGAAGGCGAAGAACTGCAGCGGCACCTGGACCTGGGCAAACGCTTCCTGCAACGATTCATAGCCCCAGGCGACGTCGTAGAGGTCGAGCGCCTTGGCCAGATAGAGGAACGAGTTGGTGTCGAAGCGGTCGACGAAGTTGTAACCGTTGTAGGAGAGGTAGCGCTCCACCTCGAACTGGCCGAAGAAGTCGAACAGGCCGTCCTTGGCGGAGAAGCGCCGGTTGAACTTGGCGGTCATTGACTCGTCGGAGAGGAAGGTGATGTGACCGATACCGCGGGCCAGCGCCAGGCCGTCCTTGGGGTTTTTCCGGTACTCTCCCTTGCGCCAGGTCGGGTCGTTGAAGATCGCCCAGCGCGCCACCGCATTGAGTGAGATGGCCTGGGCCGACGGCCGGGGGGTGGTGGCGAGCACCACCGCCGAGGCGAGCCGCTCCGGTAACTGGGTGGCCCATTCAAGGGCCTGCATCCCCCCCATGCTGCCGCCGAGGACGCAGAGGAGTTTGTCGATCCCCAAGTGGTCCATGAGTAGCGCCTCCGCCCGGACCATGTCGCGGACGGTGATCACTGGGAAGGAGAGATTGTATTTTTTGCCGGTCTTCGGATTGATCGAGGCAGGGCCGGTGGAGCCGTAACAGGAGCCGATAACGTTGGAGCAGATGACGCAGTAACGGTCCGTGTCGAGCAGTTTCCCTGGCCCGACGATCTCGTTCCACCATCCCGCCTTCTGTTCGTCAGCGCTGTATCTGCCCGCCAGGTGGGCGCTTCCCGTCCAGGCGTGGGTGACGAGGATGGCGTTGGAGCGCGCCGCGTTCAATGCGCCGTATGTCTCGTAGGCGAGGGTGATCGGCCCGAGAATACGGCCGCTCTCCAGGCGGAGTTCCCGGTCGAAGGTGATGGATTTTGGTTCGACGATGCCGATAGTCATTGGAAAATCCCTGATTTAAATCTTTGCCACAGAGGCACGGAGACACAGAGGAAACATAAGACATAAATTGAACGCGGATCAAATCTGAAAAGGCGGATATAAAAGCCTTGTTTCAAAACCTTTTTGATTTATGTTTTATCCGCATTTATCGGATTTGATCAGATGTTATCCGCGTGCTGGTTTTGATCTTGTTTTGTCTGTAGCCCCCAAATGAAAAAAGCCCCTACTCGTTTGATGAGAAGGGGCCTTTGACTTAAGCTATTGCTTGAGCGCCTCTCTCATCTTGCCTTACGGCAGGATTTAGCACCTGACGCCCGTTGCCGGGCCGGTTGCTGTGGTTTCGCAGGGCCTGT
>JANXYN010000144.1 GCA_025356035.1 Geobacteraceae bacterium | reverse complement strand
CTTTCGGGAGATTACAGGCGAAGCAATTGCAGAGGCTGTTGAACGGCTGAACCACAGACCTCGTAAATGTCTCAGTTACCAGACTCCACATGAGGTTTTCACCAAAGCTCTACATGGTGCACTTGCAATTTGAATTCACCCCCGGGCACCTCTACGAAGGGGGCGTCGCTCTTGGTCCAGGCGTGCAGCCGCTCGGTTGTATCGAAGAGCATCAGGTATTCGTTGCCATCCACCTCCACCACCAGCGGCAACGCCTCCCCCGCCGCAGCGGCTTCAGGCGCAACTTCCAGAGCCTGCTCGGAGGTCAAGGTCGGGACGAGGAAGGTTGCGTTGAGGATAAGGTCGTAATAGGCAGATTGGCTTGCGTTATCGGTTGGATTGGCGCGCATCGCCAGCAGCGCCTGGTCAAGCTCGGTCATTCGTTGTCCTTTCATTTGCGGCAGTAATAAACTGAAGGTAGGCTTCCCCTGTGCCGTGCTTTTAGTAGGGGCTAAGCAAGCGATTCACCTGCTTCGCCCTTGATGGTACGGTAGCCCTAAAAACCCACTGATTTCTCTTAATCCGTATGTGTCAGCCTGTTACCCCCTGCCAGCTTGTTCAGCGAGGCCACCAGGTCTGGACGTTTGAACTCCAGATGCAGATTGCCGTTTTGGAAGCATTTGAACCGGAAATATACCGTTTCCCCTCGACCATCGGTTGAGTCGGCGATCGCATCATGTAACGGCCCGTAGTAGGTTTTGATCGCCCCCTTGCCGTCCAGGAGGGAAAAGATAGTATCAATTGCGGTGATTCTTGCGTTCCGATGGTAGTTGACCCGGTATTTATCGCCTTCCCGCCCATAGCCAGGTTCAACCGCGTGTGGGAGAATCACATTTTTGCCGATCTCGTATCTGGGGTTCGTTTTCTGCCGGGACTGACGGGGCCGCAGGTATTCGAATAGCTCTTTTGCGGCCTCTGCCAGATAGACATCTATGTTCGCCGCCGATTGCTCCAGCATGGCAAAGATATTTTCCTCGGTTATCTCCGGGAGCTCATCCGCCCTTTCCAGCTGTTTGTCGAGTTCGTCCCGCCGCTGTACCGAGAGCAGTCGACGCAGCTCCATGCGCTCCACCAGGATGTGCCAGGCGTCACGCTTGATGCGGGCCAAGGTTATGCCAGAAGCCCTCTCCCCCACGCCCGAGCTTTCCGGAGGATTGATCTCGAATCGATAATTGATGGATGGCAGGAATGCTCCCCTGAGACGCTCCTGGGCCTGCTCCAACAATGCATACCCTTGGATGATTTCCTGAGCAGCTTGCTGGTAGGTGCCGACCAATGCGGTCAGAGTTTCTCGTCTGGCAATTTCACTATTTGGGATCATTGTCATCATCTCTTGGAGGTTAAAGAAAGCGACACTGAAGAACTTTATCAGGAAAATACTTCCCGGACAGGCAAAGATCCCCATTTACCACAAAGACACAAAGGACACAAAGAGGAACACCAATACTTCGGAACGGAAACCATTGATGGCGAGGAATTTCGAAAAACTATGCCGTCAAAGGAAGTTCGATCATCAGCTTTTCGTAGGGGGCAAGAACATGATTCTTACTGTCACGCTCGATCAAGCCGGACTCCTCCAGTATCTTTACATCCTGGTAGACGTTCTTGTAGTCGCGCTCAAGGAATGCCGCCAACGCCCTCACACTTAGGGCGCCTTGAACATGCAGGACCTTCAGAAGTCCAACCCGCTGGCGCGTGAGTACCCTGGACAGGACCTCTGCCGATTCAAAATAGATCCGGTGGATCGGCTCCGGGGCTTTCTCCCCCCTGTCGATTGCAAGCCAGTCATGCTCAAGTTCGGCAAAAAACTCTTTTTTGTGTTTTATCCCAGCCTTGGTAGTCATAATATCCTTCCGCATTTTTCGATCTCGGTGCGGAAATCAGCCAGCAGGAGGCGATGTCCCGAAAGGTGTAGGGAATTTCCTCGCCCATAACGTGCTTGTGATCGCCCTTCCCTTGTTCATTGTCGGAACGTACCAGACACTCACCGTTACGGCCGTAATAAAGCCGATACTATAACGGTGAGGAGAGCCATTTAGTGGAAACGGCAACTCCCAGACCACGGCTTGCAATACTGAGCCATCCTCAGCGGTAACCTTTCGGTCGATTACCAGCGTTGCACGTCGTCTCACTATTATGGTATCCTATGCCATTATATTTACAAGGTCAAAGAATATTTTTTGCTCCAGAACCAACCATAAAACCGTCCTAATGTACAAGAAACGAGAGGCGTGGTCAAACCTTCTAATGCAATTATGAAGGTTGAATTATGACTTATGGAAATACTTCCCGGACAGGCTACGTATCTAGAAGATCATCTTTTCTCAAGGTTTTACCTTCATCCTTCATAATTCAACATTCATAATTTTCGCCACCCCTTGTGTGATATAATGTAGATAAGAAAGGGGGTCTTGGTCATGAGAGAAACGACAAAAAAACCGGTCATCATCGAATTGCCGCCGGAACGGTGCGACACCAAGGTGTGGAGTGGCGATTGTGCCCACAGCGACGAGACGAGTGAAGGGAAAGAGTACCTCTGCGAGGTGTGCGGAACGGTCCGCGGCCTCAATCATGAGGTACACCATGAACAGTTTCCCCACGTGAGCGGCGATACGGACAACTTGAGCTGAGAGCTTCTCTAATGCAATTATGAAGGATGAATTGTGAATTATGAAATTTCAGCCTTCAACCATCGGCTTTATCCGGCCAGTTCAGGTCATAGCTTGCCGATAAACGATGGGGTGAAAGGATCTTGTTCACGGGGTTCACCAGGGGGCGGTTCTGAAGGAAAAGGATACGTCATTGCGACGGATCCAGATCGCCTCTTCTGTGGAGATGGTCAGCACCCAGGTTTGCATGGCGGCATCCGGCTTTTTGGCTGCAAACGCCCGGGGGGTGAGGATGGCCATGCAGTAATGGGGATCCGGGTCCCGGACTGATTGATAGCGGATTGCCCCAAGGTTAGCGTCCCTGGCGGTACGGCCGAACGCCTGGGTCGCGTTATAATCCGTTGGGTGCTGCCAGAGTGCTGCGTCCGTGGCAAAGGGGGGATCGCGCAAATCGATGCAGGTTGTCCGGATCGGTACACTGAAGGCGGTGAAGGGGCATGGTTGTAAGCGGGTAAGGCCGGCAGTGTCCTGGAGGAAACGCCATCGCCAATAGGCTACTTCGGCGGCTGCCGTTCGGACTCGTTCGGCGGCGTAGAAAACGCCCGGGTCATTTATTCCCCGAAACCGGGAACCGGCGGGGGGGCGGGTGTCATAGCGGAAGGGGCTGAACAGAAGGTAATGAAGAGCGGCGGCCTCCCCGGGAACTGGCGGTTTGCGCTCCTCCAGAATCTCTTCCAGAAGTTCCTGCTCGGCACGGGTATCCACAAGCTTGGCGGTGGCAACCACATGCTGGGCTTCCACCATCCGCCAGACCTTGCAGGCGAGCTCCCGTGCCTCAGACGATACCGCGGCAGGCGTCCAGATAGGTAACGACACGTACCAACCCCTCCGTTGTCTCAATCAGTTCCGCTGGCTTTTTCCCTGCCAGTGCCTTGTTTTCGCTTTTCAGCCATTTTTTGGCATCGTCTGCCGCCCCGCCGACAATGGAATCGAGGGAACGGAACAACCTGACCAGGAGCACGGCAAAATCCCATTCCTTCTTGTCGGGCGAGAGCGTGTAGGTGTCAGCGTACAGCCTGGTCACGGTGGCGGGGCTGACGCCAAGAATGTGGGCAAGCTTCCCCTTGGGTAGATCAAGGAGCAGAGCCGCGTTGATAACCGCCTTGGTCAATACCTGGGGCTTGCTCTCCGTCTGTAGCACCCTTGCAGTACGTGGCATAAGTATCACTCCTCCCCGTAGGTTTCTTTTCTATAGAAAGAATACCACAAAATATTTTCTATGGAAATAATTATTTAATCCTCGTAGGGGCGAAGCAAACGATCCACCTGCTTCGTCCTTTTCTTGCCGTTATCGCCGCAACCAAAAAAGGGCGAAGCAGATACACCTTGCTTCGCCCCTACGGATGCCTTACATCTGTCACAAACAGCCGGTCGAAATCGATCAGGAGGGCTGTGGGGATGAAGGTGTCGAGCTCGTTGTGCGGCGCTCCGAGGAGCTTTTCGGTGAACCTCCGGAACAGAAGCAGCTCATCCTTAAAGTGACGGTTGAAGTCCCACCATAAATCCCGGTAGCCGAGGGGGTCTTCCCCGACAAAATTGAGGGTGCACCATTCGTCGTGGAACGGCTCCCCGGAGAGATCCATGAGGGGCAGGCCGTTTAAGCGGCAGGTCATGGGGCGGTGGGCGTAGACCAGACAACTCCCCCCGGCGTCGAGGAGTATACAGGGGGTTTCGTCCTCCTCGGGCATCAGCGCCTCCCACTCCTCCTCCGGCCGGTAGTTGAGGAGGTAGGGGGCGGCAAACTCGGGCCAGCTCTCCTGGATTACGCGCAGGCGCGCCTCAGCCTTCGCCAGCACCTGCGCCCGGACCGGCTGGGCGAGCCGGTCGAAGCCGCTTTTCAGATAACAGGCATCCAGCAGGGTAATGTCGAACAGACCCCGGCAGCATTCGCTGCACCCCTGGCCGCAGCGGATGGCGGACGGATGGCGCTCCTGGCTCCGGCCGAACCATTCATCCACTTCTTTAAGTAATGTACCGTAAGCTGTTAGAATAGCGTCCATAATTGGAACCAGGTAAAGGTATAGGTAAAGGTATAGAAAAGGCAAAGGTAAAGGTAAAGGAAAGTTAGAGGGAGAAAAGATAAGAAGGCGACGATGCAATCGTCGCCTTTAGTTGTTGTTGTTCTTTACCTATACCTCTACCTTTACCTGCAGTTGTAGTTCAAGCCAGCACTTCGGTCTTGGTAAAGATCGCCTTGAGCCAGTATCCTTCCTTCTCGATGTTCTCCCGGCCACCCTCTTCCCGGTCCACCAGGGTCACTACGCCGAGCACCTTGAGCCCCTCTTCCTCGGCCCGCCGGATCGCCTTCATGGACGAGCCGCCGGTGGTGACCACATCCTCGACGATCACTACCCGTGCCCCCGGTTTGAAGTTCTTCCGCCCCTCCAGCCAGGCGCCGGTGCCATGCCCCTTCGGCTCCTTGCGGATGATGAAGGCGGGGACCGGTTTTCCCTCCAGAAAACTGACCAGCGAAGTGGCGGTGGCGATCGGGTCGGCGCCGAGGGTAAGCCCCCCTACCCCTTCCAGGTTTTCCACGTCTCTTACGGCGGCAAAGAAGAGCTTGCCGGTCAGGTAGGACCCCTCCGGATGGAGGGTGGTCTGCTTGCCGTCGAAATAAAAGTCGCTCTCCCGTCCCGAGGCGAGCTTCACCTGGCGTTTTTCGTAGGACAGCTCCTTGATGATCTCTTTCAGTCGTGCCTTGTCGGTCATTCCGGTAACTCCTTGTCAAATAGTGGCAGCTGCGGTGCAGGCTTGAGCATCGGGAACTCGATCGGATAGTCACCGGAGAAGCAGGCGCGGCAATAGTCGGTGTTGTTGGTGCCAACGGCGTTCAGAAGGCCGTCCCTGGAGAGATAACCGAGGGAATCGGCGGTGATGTATTTGCGGATTTCCTCCACCGTGTGTGAAGAGGAGATCAGTTCCTTGCGGTTGGGGGTGTCGATACCGTAATAGCAGGGGTAGCTGGTGGGGGGGGAAGAGATGCGGACATGGACCTCTTTGGCACCGGCGTTGCGCACCATCTTGACGATCTTGCGCGAGGTGGTGCCGCGGACGATGGAGTCGTCGATGACCACCACCCTTTTATCCTTGAGCACCTCCCGCACCGGGTTCAGCTTGATCTTCACCCCGAAGTGGCGAATCGACTGCTGGGGCTCGATGAAGGTGCGGCCCACGTAATGGTTGCGGATCAGGCCGAGCTCGAAGCGAATCCCCGACTCCTCGGCATACCCCATGGCTGCTGGGACGCCGGAATCGGGGACCGGGATCACGATATCCGCATCGATCGCATACTCCCTGGCCAGCTGCCGCCCCAGTTCCTTCCTGACCTGATAGACGTTCTTGCCGAAGATGCAGGAGTCCGGCCGGGCAAAATAGACGAACTCGAAGATGCAGGGGGTGGGCGCCACCTTTTTCAGGGGGAAATTGGAGGTGATGCCATTCTTATCGATGAAGACGACCTCCCCCGGCTCGATCTCCCGGATGAATTCCGCCTCGATCAGGTCGAGGGCGCAGCTCTCGGATGCCACCACGTAGGATTCCCCCAGCTTGCCGAGACAGAGTGGCCGGAACCCATGGGGATCCCGGGCAGCCACCATACGCGTTTCGGTGATCAGCAGGAGACAGTAGGCCCCCTTGATCCGGCCCAGGGCATCGGTGAGGCGATCGAGCAGGGAGCTGGCCTTGGAGGTGGCGAGCAGATGGACAATGATCTCGGTGTCCATGGTGGTCTGAAAGATGGAGCCGTAGGCTTCCAGCTCGTCCTTGATCATCTGGGCATTGACGATGTTGCCGTTATGGGCGACGGCGATGGAACCGCGCGAATAATCGACCATGATCGGCTGAACATTCTTGATGGCCGAACCGCCGGTGGTGGAGTATCGGACATGGCCGATGGCGGCCCTGCCGGGGAGATTCTTGAAGATCTCCTGGTTACTGAAGACATCGGCCACCAGCCCCATGCTCTTGTGGGCGTGCAGGGCGCTCCCATCGGAGGAAACGATGCCACAACTTTCCTGGCCCCGGTGCTGCAGGGCATAGAGCCCCAGATAGGTCAGGTTGGCCGCCTCGGGATGGTTAAAGATGCCAAAGACGCCACACTCTTCTTCAGGTCGCTGGATATTCATCTGCTAGAACTCCTTAACACTACCAATCGGTCACAGCGCCACAGGGAACATCGAGCAGCGGTTCGGGATTTAGACGAGATTTGCCCGCACAAACTCCGCGGCGTTTCTGAAGAGGATGAGACCGTCACCATCCTCGGGAAGTTCCTCTCTGGTCCAGCGCGGGTGGTTGGTGCGGTGAAAAAATGCCTCCGGATGCGGCATCAGCCCCATGAGCCGGCCGGTTTCGTTACAGATGCCGGCAATGGCGTTCATGGAACCGTTGGGATTGAGTGGAAACTCCATGGTGGGTTGCGCATAGTCGCGATCGGAATATTTGAACACGGCAAGGTTGCTGTTTTCGATCCTGGCGAGGGTGGCCGGCGAATCGGCGACGAACTTCCCTTCGCCATGCCTGATCGGCAGGTAGATCCCCCGGTCGATCCCCCGGGTGAATACTGCCGGGGAAGCCGGGTTGTTCTTCAGATAGACCCAACGGTCCTGGAACCGGCCGGAGTCATTGAAGGTCAGGGTCGCCACCTGCTGCAGATACATGCCGTCCAGGGCGGGGAGGAGCCCCATCTTGACCATCAACTGGAAGCCGTTGCAGACTCCGAGGATCAGCTTACCATCGGCAATAAATTTTTGCAATTGGTCGATGAGATGCTCGCTGCTCCCTTCCACCCGGGCGTACTTAAGCCGGTTTGCCTGGGCTTTGGCGCTCCCCAGGTCGTCGCCGTCGAGAAAGCCGCCGGTGAGGTTGAGAAACTGGAACTCATCGAGCCGCACCTCCCCGGACAGCAGGTCGGAGATGTGGGCGATCCGCGCCTCGTCAAAGCCGCCGAGCCGGCAGGCATTGGCCGCCTCCATCTCGCAGTTGGTGCCGTTGCCGGTGATTACAATCGCTTTAGCTTTTGCCATGGAAACTCCCCAAAAGTAGCCAGGAGCCAGGAGCCAGAATCCAGAAGGTATTTATTCTGACTACTGACTCCTGGATTCTGACTCCAGTCTCTTTATTCACATTTCCCTAAGCGGTTTCTGCCACGCCTCTTTCAGCTCCCGGATATGGGCCCGTACCACCGGGGTCCCTTTCATGCCGATGACCGTCAGGGTCGGGTCGGCGGTAACCTCGCCGATGCGGGAGAAGCCGGTGCCGGCCATGACCGCCTCGAAAGCCGCCGCCCGGTCGGGACGGACGGTTACCAGGAGCCGCGACGCCGATTCGGCAAAGAGAAGCACCTCGTCGCTCCGCTCACTTGCCTCACCAGCATAGACGAGCTGCCTGAGATTTGCGCTCAGGCCGAAACCGCCGGCAAAGGCCTTCTCTGCCAGGGCCACGGCCAGGCCGCCATCGGAAAGGTCGTGACAGGAGGCCACCAGCCCTTCCATGGTTGCCCGATGATAAGCCCGATAACGCGCCAGGGCCTTTACCGCATCGACCCGGGGGACTCGGTTGCCGATATGGCCTTTGGCGGCATAGTACTCGGAACCGCCCAGCTCGGCAGCGGTTTCTCCCAGGAGATAGAGCAGGTCACCGGCCCGCTTGGCGTCGATAGTGACCGCCCTGCGCAGATCCTCAATCTTGCCGATCACCGAAAAGAGAAGGGTAGGCGGAATCGAGATCTTGGTGGTGCCGTCGTAAAAGTCGTTCTTCATGGAGTCTTTGCCGGAGATGAGCGGCAGATTGAAGGCGACGCAGTAGTCGTAGAGCGCCTTGTTGGCCCGGACCAGCTGGGCCATCTTGAATTCGCCGTCCGGGGTCTTCTCGGACTTGACCGGGTCACACCAGCAGAAGTTATCGAGACCGGCCACCAGGTCGAGGGAGCCGCCGACCGCCACATAGTTGCGCAACCCCTCGTCGATGGCGTTGGCAGCCATATGGTAGGTGTCGATATCGCTGAAGCGCGGGCAGATGCCGTGCCCCACCACGACCCCCTCGAAGGAGTCGAGAATCGGCCGCACCACTGCGGCATCGGACGGGCCGTCGTTATCCACGCCGGTGAACGGCTTCACCACGCTCCCCCCCTGCACCTCGTGGTCGTAACGGCGCACCACCGACTCCTTGGAGCAGATGTTTAAGGAGGCGAGGATTTGCAGCAGATCCGGGGTGTAGTCACCCTTTGCCTCAAGCACCGGTTCCGGTTGCTTCCTTATCTCCCAGACCCCGCGCAGTTCCATGGGGGGAAGCCCTTCATGGAGGAAGCTGATGGGGAGATAGGCGACCGTCTTCTCCCCATACTTGATATGGAAATAGCCGGAGGCGGTGAATTCGCCGAGCACCGTGGCCTCCACCCCCATTCGTTTGGCCAGGGCGAGGAACGCGTCGATCTTGGCCGGCGGAACCGCCAGACTCATCCGTTCCTGGGCCTCGGAAATGAGGATTTCCCAGGGATCGAGGCCGGGGTATTTGAGTGGCGCCAGGGAAAGGTCCATCCGGCAGCCGCCGCACTCGTGGGACATCTCGCCGATGGATGAGGAAAGGCCGCCGGCGCCGTTGTCGGTGATAAAATTATACAAGCCCCGATCCCGTGCTCGCAGCAGGAAATCGGTCATCCGCTTCTGGGTAATCGGGTCGCCGATCTGCACCGCCGAGACCGGCGAGGTTTCGGTGAGCTCCACGGAGGAAAAGGTGGCGCCATGGATGCCGTCCTTGCCGATCCTGCCGCCGGTCATGACGATCAGGTCCCCCGGCTCGATATGCTTCTGGTGGGAGGGCTCGCCGTTGATCCGGGCGGGCATGATCCCGGCGGTGCCGCAGAAGACCAGGGGCTTGCCGGCAAAGCGGTCGTCAAAAACCAGGGAGCCGTTGACCGTCGGGATGCCGCTCTTGTTGCCGCCATGCTCGACCCCTTCCACCACCCCCTCGAAAATGCGGCGCGGGTGGAGGAGGCTAGCCGGGAGCGGCTTTGCATAAAAGGGTGAGGCAAAGCAGAAGACATCGGTGTTGAAGATCAGCCGAGCTCCCTTGCCGGTGCCGAACGGGTCGCGGTTCACCCCGACGATGCCGGTCAACGCTCCGCCGTAAGGGTCGAGGGCGCTCGGCGAGTTGTGGGTCTCCACCTTGAAGACCAGGGACCAGTCGTCGTTGAACCTGATCACCCCGGCATTGTCCTTGAATACGGAGAGACAGAAATCCCTGGCCCCCAGCTGCTCACGGACCTTGGCGGTGGTCTGCTGGATATAGCTCTTGAACAGGGAGCGAATCACCTCCCGGCGTCCCTGTTCGTCAATATATTCGACATTCCCGGAAAAGATCTTGTGTTTGCAATGCTCCGACCAGGTCTGGGCCAGCGCTTCCAGTTCCACGTCGGTGGGGTTGGCGGTGAGTCCCATTTTTAACCGGTCGGCGGTCACTTTCGTCTCACGGAAATGGGCCTGGATTATCCGCATCTCCTCTAGGGTCAGAGCCAGCACCCCTTCGCGGCTGATCCGCAACAGCTCCTCATCGGCGACGTTGA
>JANXYN010000003.1 GCA_025356035.1 Geobacteraceae bacterium | reverse complement strand
ACCTTGGCCCCCAGGTCGGTGAATTCCCAGATCAGCAGCTCCACCTCTTCGCCGAAGCGCAACGGGATCTGTTCCGTCTCGATAAATTTGCTGATCTTGGCAGAGGCGGCGATTCTGCCGGTGTTGTCCAGATAGAGCCGGACGAGATAGCTTGCCCCTTTTTTCATTGGCACCGGCTGCTCGCCGAACGGCACGAACAGATCCTTTTCCAGGCCCCAGTCAAGAAAAGCGCCAACCCCGCTGATATCCTTGACCTCCAGAAGTGCAAATTGACCAACCACGGCTTTTGGCGCAAGGGTGGTGGCAATCAGCCGGTCCTCGGAATCGAGGTGAATAAATGCGTTGACCACGTCGCCCGGCTGCAGGCCGGCCGGCACGTACTTCTGCGGCAGCAGGATTTCACCCACCTCCGAGGCAAGATAGGCGCCGGGGGATGGGGCGCAGATTCTAGTTACTTCCAGTTGATTGAATTTGCCTATTTCCAGCATCGCGTTATGGTGTCCTTGTGCTCGATTTGTTTGTTTTGCGGTTTCATCATCCATTTCGTTCGGAATATTTAGTAGTGTAACATTTGCCCGCTGAGATGTGGAGCTCTTTCTTGCGCAAGGCATATATGGGCTTTGGGTGCATTGTATCCGGGCACCTTTAATGAGGTAATATTTGCTTGTTCCTGTCGCGGAAAAGGTGTATCCCTGTGGTCCTTTTAAAATTGAGCGAGGAGATGTGTAATGGGTATTTTATCGAACCGAGTTAATGTCTGCCAGTTCAGCGTGGTGGGGGATTTCCCCGCCACCGATCTGTTCACCTGGGTGGCCGAACGGCTGGGGAAAAACGGCTTTACCCCTATCGACCAGGGGGCCGCGGAACTGTCGGTTGGTTGGGTCCAGATGAACGACCACCGGGCGAGCGATTTCAGCGTGCCTGCCGCCTTCTGGCGTGATCACTACCTGGCCCTGACCCTCCGTCATGACCGGCGTCATGTGCCAGCGGCACTGTTGCGCGCTCAGCAGCAGCAGGCGGAAGACGATTATCTGGCCGCCAATCCCGGCCTTAGCCGGGTGCCGAAGCAGAAGCGGGAGGAGCTTCTGGAGACGGTACGTGGAGCGCTGCTGGCCAGGACCCTGCCGGTGCCTGCAGTTTACGATGCGGTCTGGGATACCCGCAGCAATCTCCTGACCCTGGCAGTCCTCGGCACTAAGGCCGTCGAGCTGTTCGACAACCACTTCAAGAAGACCTTCGAGGGGGTGCGCTTGGTGGCCATTCATCCCTATGCCAGAGCTACCAGGGTGGCTGATTCGCAGCTTGTGCCCGCTCTCCAGCAGGCGAACCAGGCAACTACGGAAGCGGTCCTCGACCTGGTCAAGAGCAACCAGTGGCTTGGCTGGGATTTCCTGTTGTGGGTCATGTACCGGACCATGCACGAGACGTCGGAGTACCGGGTCAATCAGCCGGGGCCTGCCGTGGCAGGAGAGTCGTTTGTTGCCTATCTCAACGACCGGATGGTGCTCTGTGCCGCCGGGGAGAACGGGGTGCAGAAAATTACCGCGTCTGGCCATCAGGATCAGTTCAGCGAGGTGCGGACGGCGCTGCAGAGCGGTAAGCAGATCACCGAGGCGACCCTACATCTGGAAAAAGGGGACGATCTCTGGAAGCTGACCCTGAAGGGGGAGCTGTTCCACTTTGCCTCGTTCAAGTCACCCCAGGTCAAGGAGGAGCGGGGCGCCACCGTCGACGAGCGGAGCGAGAAGGAAGCGCTCTTCTTCGAGCGGATGTACCTGCTGGAGGTGGGACAGCAGCTGTTCGACAGCCTTTATGCCAGTTTCCTCCAGGTCCGCCTCGGCAAAGGCTGGGAGGTTGAGCTGCGCACCATCAATGAATGGCTGGCCGAATCATGAATGGGCACGGCGTCATGCGGCGCACCAGATAGTAGTTGCCAAGTTTTGCGCCGCTACTGCTGATTATTTTACGCCGGAAACAGAAAAAAGCCCGCAACTGCGGGCTTTTTTCATGTAAGCAAGCCGACCGGGCCACTGCTAGCAGCCTGCTAATGCTCGTGGTAGCCGAGCACTACCAGGATACAGCTGCCGTCGGCGATGACGTTGATCTTATGCTCGTTACACAATTCCACGGCAGTGGCGCTTTCCGCGCCGGGTTGCATCCAGATATTCCTGATCCCCTTGTCGATGGCGACTTGGACTAACTTTTCAGTCACCGCCGGCGGGGTGATCATGGAAATGCTCTGCACCTCCGGTGGCAGATCCATGATCCCTGCCACGCAGGGGATTCCCTCGATTTCCCGCTCGTTGGGATTGACCGGAATTGCCCGGCGTCCAACCTGCAGATAACAGCGGAGCACCTTGTTGCCGTATTTGTGCCGGTTGGCCGAGGCCCCTACGACGCCGAATGCCGGCGAGCCGAGAAAAAGGTCGAGCTGTTCTTTATTAACCATCATATCCTCCTCGTTGGTCGGGGTGGTTGCACCGCTCTTTCTGCAAGTATGGCGCAGAGTCCATTGATTTGCAAGGGGAAGATCCTGCGTTTGCGGGATCAGGAGAAGGTAACGGAATAAGCTTTAAATCTCTGCAGCATGCCTATATAATGCCGCGCAATGTCGCAGGCCTGCAGTTGCCAAGAGGAGTTCCGTGGAGGAATGACGGATGCAATGGCTAATTAAATTGTACAAGGAGAGCATTATGAGGAAAAAACTGCTGTCTGCTATGGCTGCCGCCACCCTTTTAGGGATGGCCCAGCTCTCATCCGCCGCGGGGTTCCGCGTCAGCGAACAGGGGGCCAAGGCGATGGGTATGGCCAATGCCTTCGCCGCCCAGGCCGACGATCCGTCGGCGCTTGCCTATAACCCGGCCGGCATAGCCTTTCTCAAGGGGACCCAGTTCTCTGCCGGTGCCATGACAATTCTGGTGCCCCAAACCGAGTTCAGCGGCACCACTCGTCTCAGTTTGACCACTAGTTCGCCGACCGTAAGTGAAAAGGCTAACCGGGACATCTTCCTGGCGCCTATCATCTTCGCCACCACCACCCTGGAAGATATCCCCGTTTCCTTTGGCCTCGGCATCAACTCCTTCTTCCCTCTGGCCAAGCGCTGGGACGCCGGCGGTGCGTTCCGGGACAGTATTCAGGATATATCCATCAAACCGGTCAACTTTCAGCCGACGGTCGCCTATCGCTTCGACAGCCTGCATCTCGGGGTGGCGGCCGGCCTGGATATCACCTACGCCATGGTGTCGCTGCAGAAATTAGCCTATTCGCCGGTCCCTCCTGTTGGCAAATATACAGAACTGGGGAGTCTCGGGGTCGATGGGACGGCTGTCGGTTACGGCTACAACCTGGGGGCGCAGTGGAAGCCTCTGCCGCAACTTTCTTTTGGCGTCGCCTACCGGAGCCCGGTCAAGCTCAATATCGAGGGGGATGCGAACTTTGCCGCCACTCAAACAGCAGGTGGCGTTTATGTCCCGGCTGGTACTACTAGAAGCAGTGTTGCCACCGACATCACTCTGCCAGACATCCTGACCCTTGCGGTCGCCTGGAAACCGGTGGAGCAGTGGACCATGGAATTCGATGCGGAGCGGACCGGCTGGAGCTCCTACGACAAGTTGGATCTGAAGTTTGGCACTCCACTTGCCGCTTTCAACGGTAAGCCAGACCCGAAAAACTGGAAGGATGTCTGGGCTTACCGGTTCGGTGGCCAGTATGCGGCTACCAGCCACCTCGATCTGCGGGCCGGCTACGCCTATGATACGACCCCGGCTCCCGATGCGACCGTCGGTCCCGAGCTTCCCGATGCCGACCGGCATAACTTCACCCTCGGTCTTGGCATGCATAACGACGCGAACGCCTTTGACCTCGGCTATATGTGGGTCAAATTCGTCGATCGG
>JANXYN010000211.1 GCA_025356035.1 Geobacteraceae bacterium | reverse complement strand
ATCCCTTCAACCTCCCAGGGGGGAGTAATACCAAGAGCTATGCTGAACAACGATTCTGGATTCATGTAGTCGTAAAACCTCCGGGTAGTGATATGACCCTTGTTATACCATTACCCATGCGGAATAGCGACGGGCCAAATTCTGCGGCATAAAGCATGTAGTGACGTATCAGCTCGTGGCCCAGGTGAAAAAACCGTTGTCGCACCGATCCGTGCCGCGGATAATCCCTCAGCATCGCGCCCAGGCAGCGCCTCTCCAACTCCCTGATTACCTCCAGCATCAAATCGTCCTTGCTCTCGAAGTAGCGGTAGATGGTGCCACCCGCCACGCCTGCGCCTGATGCAATGACAGCCATCGAGGCACCATGGAAGCCGAGCTCGGCCACGACACGTACCGTTGAATTGATTATTGCAGCGCGTTTATCTTCTTTTCCCACTGTGCCCTCTCCTCCCCAACCATGTTTGCTGCTACTCCCGCTTCCCGGCAGCAATACAACAAACCCTGTTACGCCCAGCCTGCTTGGCCAGATACATGGCTTGGTCAGCAATGTGTTCGAGGGATTCCATGGACTGCCTTCCCTCGCCGCTTTCGGCAATACCGATGCTCGCCGAGATTTTAAGCCGCTGTCCGCTCCCCACCTCCGGCATCAGGGCTTCGATCAGGGCACGCAGCCTTTCCGCCATCTCAAACGCCGATTGCAGCTGCGCACCGAAAAGGAAGACGGAGAACTCTTCGCCGCCGACACGACCCAGCAGGTCGCTATCACGCATACCTGCCTCAAGGCACTCGGCCACCGCTTTGAGCACCGTGTCGCCAGCGGCGTGGCCGTACTTGTCGTTAATCTCCTTGAAGTGGTCGAGGTCGACGAACAGGACGGCAAACGGGATACCTTGACGTGCTGCCAACCGGATCAGCCGGTCGCATTCGGCATAGTAGGCGCGAGCGTTGTATACCCCGGTCAGCCAGTCCCGCATGGCCAAGTGCTGCAGGGTCTCGTTGTATTCCCGCATGCGGTGAAAGTGGGAGATGGACCGGTCGCTGTAGGCGTAGAAGAGAACTCCAAAATACGCGAGCCCAATCAGCAATGAAGCCAAGGCGTTGGGCGAGTACGGAGCTTTCAGGAAATGGTTGGCGATGGGGAGGCCAACTACCGATGCGAGCGTAATGGTCAGCCCAGGGTACTGACCCAGCAAGATGTATACGACCGCCACGTTGACCACGGCGAAGAGCACGCGCAACTCGTCGTTCGGTACCAGGAACAACACCCAGATATATACAGCTAAGAACAGAGTCTCATAGCTCCAGGCGACCACGAGGTATCGTCGCGGCTCTCCACGCAGCAGCAGCCAGAGCACGAAGGTCGCCATTGTAAAGGCCACCGCAGGATACAGATGATTGCTCTCCATGGCATTGACGCCAAGGCTTGCACTGACAATGAACAGCAAACACAACAGCCAACTGGTCATTGCGATGATGCAGAGCAGTTTGAATTGGAAGGCGCGATATTCTTCGTCCTCAGTGAACGACACTTTTCCGAATACCAGCGAGGAAAGCCTGGTAATGATATCGGGTACAAATATATTTAGCCGGTTTTGTAGCAAATGAACTTCCATGAGATTTGGCTCGGTATCCGCGCTTTGAGGCGTTAAACCATGAAATAATCTTCCTAAAACGCTCAGTTTGTGTCTGTCCCACAGAGAGTGACGAACAATATTCTGGAGCCGGTCGATTGCGTTCATTCACTCCCTCCTTAAAAACTCTGTTTTCAGCTCACGCACTATTGTAGTGCTATTGCCTCAAAGAGAATCTTTGCTTGTAGTGCATCATCTTCCTTTCGTGCACCGGTCATCTCCGGGGGCGGCCCGCCTTTTCAGCAGACCTCGGGGATGACCTTGAACGGATAATCGGGCGACTTGTATTTCCCCAATTTCCGCCGGTTCGGCAGCTTCACTTTTTCGCGCGGCGCCTCCTCGTAAGGGATCCTGCTGAGGAGGTGGGTAATGATATTGAGCCGCGCCCGCTTCTTGTCGTCGGATCGCGCCACGTACCAGGGCGCCCACGGCGTGTCGGACGCCGCGAACATCTCGTCGCGCGCCCTGGTGTAGTCGTCCCAGCGGCTGTACGACTCGATGTCCATGGGGGAGAGCTTCCAGATTTTGCGCCCGTCGTCGATCCGCGCCTCCAACCGGCGGGTCTGCTCCTCCGGACTGACCTCCAGCCAGTACTTGAGCAGAATGATGCCCGAGTCACACGCGAGCTTCTCGAAGTGCGGCGTCACCTCCATAAACTCCTTGACCTGTTCTTTGGTGCAGAATCCCATGACTCGTTCGACGCCGGCACGGTTGTACCAACTCCGGTCGAAGATGACGACCTCGCCGGCAGCCGGGAGATGCAGCATGTAGCGCTGGGGGTACATCTGCGTTTTTTCCCTATCCGTCGGGGCCGGGAGAGCCACGACCCGGAAGACACGGGGGCTGACACGCTCGGTAATGGCCTTGATGGTTCCACCCTTACCGGCGCCGTCGCGCCCCTCAAAGACGATGCAGACCTTCAGCCCCTTGAACTTGACCCATTCCTGGAGTTTGACCAGCTCCACGTGCAGCCTGGCCAGTTCCTTCTCATACTGCTTGTTATTCAGCTTTTCAGCGGCACTTGCGCCATTGTTCTTCGCCTTTTCCTTCACCTGTTCTTTTGCTTTTCCATCATTCATCGGTATCATTCCTTTCTTTGCGATCCCACCCCTAGTTACTGACGCAGGATCAAGATTGCTTACGTATTCGGTGACCATTCCATTTCGATCCTGACAGGTCTTCTGCTACGAATCTTCCGCTGATTGCCGCTGAAACCGCTCCACCGCCTGATCAAGAGTAAAGAACATCCTTTCGCGCCCCAACCGCTCCCAGAGCGGCGACCGCTGGATTACCGCCAGAACATCGGGGTTCATCGCTACCAGCCAGATCACGGTCCCGGCTTCGCGGACCGCCTCTTCCCCATCGGTCAGCATCATGAGTGCGGTGTATTCCATGTCGGGCACAGCGCTCATCTCCAGGATCAGGACCCGGGGAGTAAACTCCGCGATAAGTGCCCGTATCTTGTTACCCAGACGCGGGGCATTGGCAAAGAATATCGCTCCTTCGGGGCGAAGCAGCAACAGTCCGGGATAGGTTTCGTCCTCCGGGTGCTCGGGAGAGAGGGGACGGAACACGTTGGTCCCCGGCTTGCGCCCCAGCACATGGATCGGATGGGTATTGGCGCGAACGATGAGCGACACCATCGACACCAGCACCGCCACCAGAAGCCCTTTCAGGGTTCCCAGCACCATTACCCCGAAAGCGGCGATGAGGGCCCAGTGAAACTCCATGGTCCTGATGGTGTGGATGGCGCGAAACTCGGCCGGGCTGACCAGGCCGATACTGGCAACGATGACGACAACGGCCAGAGTGGCATTGGGCATCAACCCGAAGAGGGGGGCGAGAAAGAGAAGCGTCGCCATGATTACCGCGGCAGTCACCAGCCCGGATATCTGGCTGCGGGCACCCGCCCCCTGATTCACCGCCGTCTGCGACGTTCCTCCTCCACCGGGCATGCCGTGAAATAAACTTCCGGCAAGGTTTGCCAGGCCGGTCGCCACCAGTTCGCGATTACCCTCGGGGGGAAGATCACCCTTCTGAATAAAGGCACGCCCAGCGGCCGCCGTCTCGATAAAACTCATCAGGGCGATGCCCAGGGCTGCCGGCCAGAGCTGCTTCATCAGGTAAAAATCGGGTAGAGCAAAGCTCGGCAACCCTGCCTGGACCGTCCCCACCAGCGAGATGCCCAAACGGTCGAGCCCTACAAAGCCCGACAGGGCAATGCCGGCCGCCACGGTTATCAGCGGGGCAGGCAATCGCGGCGCAAAGCGTTTCATGCCGAGCATGAGGCCAAGCATCGCCATGGCAAGCATAAAGGTGGAAAGGGACGTTTGCGGCAGGTGTCTGAGTATCGAGACGATATCCTGAAAAAATCCGGCCTTGGTGATATGCACATCCAAGAGCTTGGGGACCTGGTCCAGCACGATGACCAGACCGATTCCCGCCTTGAAGCCGATAAGTACCGGGTCGGAGATCAGGTTGGCCACTGCGCCGAGCCTGAGGAGCCCCCCCAGCAGCAGGAAGGCCCCCACCAAAAGCGACAGGGTGGCGGACGCCGACAGCAACGTGGCTGCGTTGCCGCCGGGGGCAACCGCAGCAAGAGCGCTTGACGCCAGAATGGCGATGGTGGAACTGGTCGTTACGCTCAGAAACCGGGAGGTCCCGAAAGCCGCGTAGACCACCAGCATCACCAGCGAGGTATAAAGCCCCACCACCAGCGGCAGGCCTGCGATGGCGGCATAGGCCATCGCCTTCGGGATGATCACCGCCGCCGTCGTGAGGCCGGCGACCAGATCAAACCGAAGCCATTCCTTCCGGTAGGAAGGGAGCCACTCCATCATCGGAAGTATCTTGTAAAGTCTGCTTACCGACATCGAAATCACCTTGCACCTCTGTCAATTTTCATACCTGTCAATTCCTCCTCATGCTCCTGCATCGCTTCAAAAAATCCCCCGCCCCTGAAGGAGGTTGAATAGGGCGGGGGCAATCGTGGAGATTTCGTGGAGCGCTCGCGCATGGCGTCGCTCCTCGTCTTACCTGATGATTTTAAACTCCCGCTTCTCTGTAAAGAGATAACGGACACCAGATCCGGGAAACAACAACCTGTCAGGGTTGAACGAGGGGAATCGCTGACATTACTTGAACATCTAACAACATCCCGAGATGACGGTCGATCTGGATGAACCGTGCCGTCTTCTTGGCGGAAAGGACCTTGGAAAAGATCGGGATGTACTTGAGCCGCAACTGGACTTCGGCATCATCCGCCTGGAGCCATCTCTTGAGAAGGCTCTGGGCCTGGGCATCGGTCAGGGTGTCGTAGTTCCCGGAATATTCCTTGATCAGGGCCGCCCGGGTGTCGATGATCTTGTTCGTTTCTACCGTGTATTCATCATACACCGGCCAGAACTTCAACGCCTCGGCCTCGGTTAGCTGCATATTCGCGGAGACGAGCTGTTTATTCTGCGACTGCAGGTTTTGCAGCTGCAATTTGATCCCCTGGTCGTCCATCAGCTCTTTCGTGGGCACCTGCTCTTTCGTGGGCACCTGCGCGAACAGGGCGCCGGCATTCAGCAGCAGTGCGCCGGCCATCAGTACAGCAATTACGGATTTCTTCATCATCTTCTCCTTTGCGTGGTGTGATATTCTCACGGACAGGCTCGTGGAATCGGGTTATACCAATTCCAAATCAAAGCGCTACCGGCGTTGGCTCGTCTTCGGCTCCTCAACGTACTACCTGTACGCCTTCGTCGCCTCAATCCTCGCCGCCTTGGTTTCATCTTTGATTTGAAATTGGAATTACTTGTGTACGGCTGTATGGCAATCATTGCATTACCTGAGTATTTTCAATTCCCGCTCCTGGCTGAAGAGGTATCGGACCATGTAGTATTCGAATGGATAGTCGCTGTCGAAATAGCGGAAGCTTTCCCGGTAGCGCAGATCCACCGTTTCCAGAGCGGTGGTCCCCGTCTCGATCTCGGTGCGGATTCCGGTCCCGCCAAAGGGATCGATGGCGTTCGCGATCGCCCAGCGGACCCCGCCGTCGACCGCAAGGCCACCCGCACTCCGGGCCGTGTTCGGCCCGAGAATGGGCAGAACCAGGTACGGCCCGGTACCGACCCCCCAGGTTTCGAGGGTGCGATCGAAGTCCTCGTTCTCCCTCCTCCATCCGAAGGCAGTCGCCGGATCGAAAAGGCCGCCTATCCCAATGGTCGAGTTGGTCAGAAACCGCCCAAGGGTCGCCAGGGACTTCTTTCCTTTTGCTTGCAGGATGCAGTTGTAGAGGGTCCGAACCTCGCGGATGTTGACAAAAAAGTTGCTGACGCCGGTCCGGGCAAAGCGGGGAACCGCGGTTTCATACCCGGCAACGACCGGAAGGAGTACGAAACGGTCGGCTTCGTAGTTGAATTTGTACATGCTCCTGTTGAACCCTTCCCACGGATCACGCGTGCGTGAAACGTTCTCGTCGTCGCTGAATTCGCCTACAGAATGCATTGGCGGCACCTCGTCGGGGAGGACCGCGGGCCGCGCGGCACAGCCAGCGAGGGTCAGAACCAGAATGATGATGTTTATTAACCTGATTGGATTGCTATACATACCGTCCCCCACTTTACTTACCACGTTGACGAGCGCAGCCGTTCGATCAGAAAGGCCATGTTATCGCGATATTCGAGATTGCCGAGGTGCCCGCCGCGGGGATAGACCTTGAGACGGGGGCCGAAAACCCGGCGCAGGTAGTCGAGCTCGCCCGGAGCCAGGATGAAATCATCCGCGTTGGTAATCACCCCTATCTTCGCGGAGGAGGCGAGGTAACTTTCGATGCTTCTGAGGCTCAATGTTTCAAGGAGTTCCTCTTTGGTGAGGCCGGGATGCCTGCTTTGAAAATAGGGAAAGAAATACTCGTTGAAGTAGTCCAGGAAGGAAATATGAAGATAGGTCCAGAAGTAATCTTCGAGAGAATCGCTGTTTTCCAACTCCCTGTTTTTCGGCACGACATAGCCACCATGGGTCATAACGTCGGAAGCGAAGATCATCCCGGCGGAGCTGATGCGAAAAGAGACCGCGATCATCCCCCCTGCCTCGTCCCGGTTCAGGATCTGGGCCTGGTACGCCGCGAAAAGGAAATCGTCGTCGATGGCAACGAAATCCCCCTTGCGGTAGAAGTCGGTACTTTTCGCCATGACACCGTTGTAGAACGCCCCGATCCTCCTGGGGCCTCCGGGGATGCGGTCCAGCAACCCCTCTATCCTCGACACGGAGTTGTAGAGGCTCACCGCCGGGTTGAGCATCAGCACCCTGCGGAAATCGAAGACCTTTCGTTCCTCGTCCAACCT